>NZ_AKJX01000094.1 GCF_000276605.1 Acidovorax sp. CF316
AGATCTCAGTGGAATCCAACATGATGGTTACCGTCTGGTCGTCAAATGCAACTCGGCGCGTTTAACCCTAATCCAGGCCTGAGCCAGTAACAAGAGCTTCACTGCGAAGTTTTCGTCTGGGCCTACCTCCCTGGGGATGTCGAGGCCACCTTCTGCGGGCGCTTCGAGAACGGGACCTCGGCCGCTGGAGACACGGGGGTGTTTGTCTATGACAACTTCTATGAAATCGGCACACTGAGCCTGGTGGCCCAGGGCAAGCTGCTGCGTGCCCTGCAGGAGGGCGAGGTGGAGCGCGTTGGGCGGCACCCGCACCGTGCGCCTGGTGGCAGCCACCAACGTGGGCTTGGGCCAGGCCATGCGCGAAGGTACCTTTCGCGAAGACCTGTTCTACCGCCTGAACGTCTTCCCCATCCACCTGCCCCGCTTCGCGATCGGCGTGACGACATCCCCCTGCTGATGAGCCACATTCTGACCCACTATCAGTGCAAGCACCAGCGCCAGGTGCCCGGCGTCAGCCAGGCGGGAGTCAAGGCCATGTTCCACTATCCCTTCCCGGGCAACATCCGCGAGTTGGAGAATCCGATAGAACACAGCGAGATACTGGCCACCGATGGGGCGCCTATCGAGCCGCACCATCTGTTCAGCAGCGGAGAAAGGATCGAAGGAGAGGTACTCTCTTTGCTTATTGGACCTGGCAGCACAGGTACGCTGCAAAGAAACTTGGATCGAGCAGATGGCGCATCCCATCCACTGCACACGTCGATTGCACCGCTCCACGACACAGAAGTTCAACTGCTGCGCAGGCGCTGCACACGTCCGGCAGCAACGTCTCTTCAGCAGCCCGGCTGCTGGGTCTCTGTCGCACGACCCGTGCGTATCGGATTCGGAAGTTTGGAAGAGCAGCACGCGGGAAAATCGCCTGATTCTTCTTTCATAGACCCCTTCACTTTGTCTGTCGTCTGTGCAGTAATTTTTCGTTGCAACGGCTTCACCCAGTGTTCGTCTATGTCCGAGATACTGATGCGCACTCCTTTCCAAGAAGTGAACTGAACAACCTTACGAGGAAGCCTGCTGGACGGCGTGGATCTTTTGAATGCTGAAAAGATTGCGGCGCAGGTGCAAAGCTAGCGATTCGGAGGCTTTTGCGTTCTCACCCTGCTCCAACAGATCGAGAACGTTCAGGTGCTGATGACAGTGCTCCTTGTGCCTACTTCTGTCTTTCGTTGACCTATACGAGAGCAGTCTGCGCGCAGAGTTCACGTGCTTGATCGCATCAATGAAGAGCGGGTTCTTTGAACCGGCTACGAGTGCTTCATGAAAGCTGACTCCACGCGCATGGATCTGGTCTGCGGTGACGACGTCGATCCCCTGGTGCAGCATGCGAATCTCTGCGGCACGGCACTGTTCCAAGACCTCACGCGGCATCCTGTATCCGGGCTCCAAAAGTGCGGCAGGCTCCAATGCCAAGCGCAGCCGGTACGACTGCATCAGTTCGTCGGGAGTCGTCAACATCTCGCAGAACTTCCAACCGTGCCCGGCACGCTCTCGGATCCACCCCTCTTGGCTGATTCGCGCGAGAACCGCCGATGTTTGATTGGGTGTCAGCGCGTAGCGTTGCCGAATTTCGAGGTCCGAGAACTCATCTCCCAGCTCGCCTTGAAGCCGGTCTTCCGCGATCTGCAGATAGGCCTGCGTGATGCGGTCCTTTTCCACCGCTTCCCTGGCCGCGGAAAGTGCACTGGACTGCAGATCGATCGTTTGGGCAAGGATGTATCCGCGGTTCCTTTCACATCGCAGTACACCTTGTTCAGACAGCTGTTCCAAGGCCGCGTTGACGGGCGTTCGAGAGACGCGGAGCCTGGTCGCAAGCGACTGAGCTGACAACCTTCCACCGACCTTGAGATTGGACTCCGCGACGAAGTCGAGGATTTGCACGACCAGTGTGGAACTCAATCGCATATCCACTCCGAGGCGCATGCCTGCGCGCGACGCTCAGCGCTCGTGATGACCTGCACGCCGTCATGCGGAACTGCGGATTGGACAACACATCTACTTCCGCCCCGCAAAGTGGCGCTTAGGGTGACCTGAATACTCTGTGCATGAGACATACCATCAGTTTGCATCAAAAATCAATTTGATACAATACGAATAGATATAGCACGACAATCGCTCATTCGATAGGCAGAGGCGTGCGTGGGGCGAAATGTCCAGTTTTTGGCATGCCATTTGTTCCATCGAGGCATTCACGGTCAATTTTGATTCAATAGCGGCACTATGCTTTATTGTACAAATTCAATGTTTGGTACAAAATACCGGCCGTCTGGTGCCGCAGATCAGCGCTTTCATTAGGAAGCTCTTGCGGCCGCTACAACGCTCTCCCGAAATGGGTGACCTACAACTGATTGAGACGCCATGAACCCCAGCATTCAGCTAAGTCAATTTTTCCCGTCGCCTGAAGACATTCCGAGCGAACACAGGCTGGAAACGCCCATCCATCAGCGCGCGTACGTTGTGAACGGTCAGCTCGCTACATGGTCAGGGGACATGAAGCGCGTGCTGTCGCCGATCTGCGTGCGAGCAACCGACGGTTCGGTGTCCCAAGTGGAGATTGGCAGCTACCCCGTTATGGGGGTCGCCGAGAGCGACTCGATTCTTGAGGCCGCTGGACAGGCCTACGACAGCGGGCGTGGAGAGTGGCCAACGATGCCAGTCTCAAAGCGCATTGAATGCATGCAGGAATTCGTTCGACAGATGGCCGCGCAGCGCGACCTGGTCGTCAAGTTGTTGATGTGGGAAATCGGAAAGAGCCTCGCCGACTCGCGCAAGGAATTCGACCGAACTGTCGAGTACATCCAGGCCACCATCGTCGCCCTCAAGGCGCAGGACAACGAGAACTCGCGCTTCACCGTGGTCGAGGGCACCATCGGTCAGGTTCGGCGAACACCTTTGGGCGTGGTGCTGTGCATGGGCCCATACAACTACCCGCTCAACGAGACCTTCTGCACGCTGATCCCGGCGCTGTTGATGGGGAACACGGTTGTGCTGAAACCGCCGCAGTATGGAACGCTCTTGTTCTGGCCGCTGCTCGAAGCATTTCGGACCGCGTTTCCCAAGGGTGTCGTCAATACCATCTACGCTCCCGGCGAGCTGGTCGTGCCGCGCATGTTGGCGAGCGGCAAGGTCAACGTCCTGGCGTTGATCGGGTCCAGCCGCGTTGCAGACCATCTCAAGAAGCAGCATCCCAAATCTCACCGCCTACGCGCCGTACTCGGGCTTGACGCGAAGAACGCCGCCATCGTGCTCCCCGATGCGGATCTCGATGTTGCGGTCAAAGAGTGCGTGCAAGGCGCGCTTTCGTTCAACGGTCAAAGGTGCACAGCACTGAAGATGCTGATCGTGCACCAATCGATCGTCGCCGAGTTCATCCGTCGTTTCACCGAGGAGGTTCGCAAGCTCAAGGTGGGCATGCCGTGGGAGGCCGGTGTCAACATCACACCATTGCCAGGGCCCCATCGCACGGCGTACATGACGGAGGCCATCACCGAAGCCGTGGACAAGGGTGCTGTCGTGGTCAATGCGAATGGAGGCGAGCACTGCGCGACCTTGTTCTATCCGGCGGTCGTCTATCCGGTTCGGGAGGGCATGCGCCTTTTCCGGGAGGAGCAGTTCGGGCCCGTCGTGCCGGTGATGACCTTTGACGATGTGAAGGAGGCGCTGGACTACGTCATGACCTCCGACCATGGTCAGCAGGTCAGCATCTTCGGCACTGATCCAGACGAGATCGGTGCCCTGGTGGACCCTCTCGTCAACCAAGTCTGCCGGGTGAATATCAACTGCCAGTGCCAACGTGGTCCAGACGTGTTCCCCTTCGCAGGACGGAAAGACTCCGCTGAAGGGACGTTGTCTGTAGCCGACGCCCTGAGAGCGTTCTCGATTCGCTCGATGGTTGCCCTGAAAGAGACGGAGAAGAGCAAGCAACTGCTCAACGCCATCGTCCGCGACCACAGCTCCAACTTCATCAACACAGGGTTCATTCTGTGAAAAGACCGGCCATGAAAAGATCGAGAAAAGCAAAGATCGTCGCGACCCTCGGGCCCGCCAGTGCGGACCTTCAGACCATACGCGCACTGTTCGAGGCTGGTGCAGATGTCTTTCGCCTGAACTTCAGCCATGGCTCGCATGCCCAGCACCAGGAGCGTGCCGAAATGATCCGGCAAGTCGAGCGCGAGACCGGTCGTCCCATCGCAATCTTGTTGGACCTGCAAGGTCCCAAGTTGCGCATTGGCAAGTTTGCCGATGGCCCTGTCATGCTCGCGCCTGGTGACAAATTCAGGTTGGACCTCTCCCCCGAAGTGGGTGGGAAGACGCGCGTCTCGATGCCGCATCCAGAAATCTTTGCGGCGCTGCAGCCTGGCACGGATCTGCTCCTTGATGACGGGAAAATCCGCCTTCTTGTTGAGTCCTGCGGTCCTGACTACGCGAACACCGAAGTGGTGGCAGGCGGCGTTCTCTCGGAGCGAAAGGGCGTGAACGTACCTTCTGTTTTGCTGCCGCTCTCCGCGCTCACTGAGAAGGACCGCGCAGATCTGGAGTTCGGCCTCACCTTGAACATCGACTGGGTCGCCCTGTCGTTTGTGCAGCGCCCCGAAGATTTGGAAGAGCTGCGCGCCATCGTTCAAGGACGTGCAGGCGTCCTTGCCAAACTTGAGAAGCCCGCGGCGATTGAATCGCTGGATGCCATCGTGGCGGCGTCTGATGCCGTGATGGTTGCCCGAGGCGATATGGGCGTCGAACTGCCGGCGGAACAGGTCCCCAGGATCCAGCGTCGAATTGTCAGGACCTGCCGCGAAGCAGGAAAGCCGGTCATCGTGGCTACCCAGATGCTTGAGTCGATGATCTCGTCTCCAGTGCCAACGCGAGCAGAAGCGTCCGACGTTGCCGCCGCCGTCTACGACGGTGCAGATGCGGTCATGCTTTCCGCCGAATCTGCTTCCGGCTCATTCCCTCGGGAGGCGGTCGCAATGATGAGCCGAATCATTGCCGAGGTCGAGTCGGACCCGCAGTATCGCGCTGGCATCGAGGCAACCCAAAAAACTCCCCAAGCCTCTGTGGCTGGCGCGATCTGTCTGTCGCTTCGCTCGGTCGCGAACCTACTCGAACTATCGGCGGTGGTCACCTATACACGTTCGGGCGCGACCTCGTTGCGTGCTGCGCGCGAGCGCCCCGTGGCCACTGTGGTCAGCGTCACGCCAGACGAGGCCATTGCACGGCGACTCAGCCTGGTATGGGGTGTCCACTCCGTTTTCTCCGGCGACGTTGTCGCCGATGTTCCTGACATGGTGCAAAAGGCCTGCGCTATCGCTGGCGCGCAAGGAATCTCATCGCCCGGGCAGTTCTTCGCCGTGGCGGCGGGCATGCCCTTCGGTCAGGTCGGAAGCACCAATTTTCTTCACATAGCTAAGGCATAGAAATGGCAAAAATCACAAACATTGAAGGTCTCGAAATCCTCGACTCGCGAGGCAATCCCACGGTTGCCGCTACGGTGACCCTGGAGGACGGAACAACGGGCTTCGCAGGCGTCCCATCCGGTGCTTCCACCGGGACACGTGAGGCAGTCGAACTGCGCGACAACGACAAAGGGCGCTATGGAGGCAAGGGCGTGCTGAAGGCGGTTTCGCATGTCAATGGCGAGCTTCGCTCAGCCTTGATCGGGATGGACAGCGACGACCAGGCCGGGATCGACAAAGTCATGATCGAACTGGACGGTACCGAGGCGAAAGAACGTCTTGGCGCCAACGCACTTCTTGCCGTGTCGCTGGCAAACGCAAAGGCTCGGGCCGCCGCGTCCGACCTTCCTCTCTACCGCTCGCTCGCAGTACCTGGCCATCGCTTCCAGTTGCCCGTGCCCATGATGAACATCATCAACGGGGGCGCCCATGCCGACAACAACATCGACATCCAGGAGTTCATGATTTTGCCAACGGGCGCGCCAACGTTTGGCGAGTCGCTGCGCTATGGCGTGGAGGTCTTTCATGCGCTGAAGTCGATTCTCAAGAGCCGTGGGCTCGTGACTTCGGTTGGCGACGAGGGCGGGTTCGCGCCCAACCTGGCCTCGAACGCTGAGGCCCTGGAGACGATCCTCAAGGCCATTTCCGTTGCAGGGTTCGTTCCAGGGAAAGACATCTGGCTGGGCCTTGATGTCGCAAGCTCGGAGTTTCGACATGATGGGAAGTACGTCCTCAGCTCTGAGGGCGGATCCTATTCGTCGGAAGAGTTTGTGGACTACCTTGCCTCTTTGGCGGCGAGCTACCCCATCCTCTCAATTGAGGATGGCCTGGCGGAGGACGACTGGCACGGCTGGCGCCTCCTGACGGAAAAGATCGGCCGCACCGTCCAACTCGTCGGCGACGACTTGTTCGTGACCAATACCTCCATCCTCAAGCGCGGACTTTCCGAAGGCATCGCCAACTCCATCCTCATCAAACCAAACCAGATCGGAACGCTTTCCGAAACGCTGGCTGCCATCAAGCTGGCAACCGATTCGAAATTCACCGCGGTGGCATCGCACCGGTCAGGAGAGACGGAAGACACGACCATTGCCGACCTTGCAGTTGCGACGCGTGCGACCCAGATCAAGACGGGCTCACTCTGCAGATCGGACCGTGTGGCGAAGTACAACCGCTTGTTGATGATCGAGCGTGAGCTGGCGACGGACGCGTCGTATGCAGGGGAGTCTGCATTCATCAACATCGAGCGGTTTGCTTGAAGCGTTGATCCGCTTCAATCACCGCCGCTCAAAGGTTGGGCTCACGTCGCGCGTTCCAGGCGCCCGATGTCCAGCCTGCGAGCGGTCGGTTGTCGATGTCATCGGATGTGGGTCTGGATACCGATACCCGCGCGCGCAGAGACGGACCCTTCTACAGCCCTTTGATTTCCGTGCGAACTCGTAGCGTGTCGAAGCATGCGAGGAAGTCGAGGGCGGTGCAAGACGCAGATCCAATCCCAAGCGCGTTCGAGAGGGTTGGACGCAAGAGACTGGTCCGCTGAGAGGTGCCAGCCTCTACGCGTGCACTAGCGCCATGCCGTGGCCCACGCATCGGCCATGGCCGGCGTGTGATAACAAGCAGCCTCGAAGCTCTTGGTGCAGACGGCGCGCTCCAGCAGCTGGATGTCGGCCTCGTGCTGGCGCGCGACGTGTACGTCTTCGAAGAAGAGCACCTTGTCGCAGCGCTTGTCGAGCACCAGTTCTGCAATCTGCGCATCGCCGCCCAGCGGGCCGCTACGTAGGAGCTGCACCCAGGGCAGGTCGCGCGGCCAGCCGCAGGACCAGGCCATTTCGTTGAGCCGGCCGCCTGTGGTGCCGGTGGCAAAGCGTTCCTGCGTCTGTGACAACAGGTCGAAGTGGCGGAAGGCGAAATCCACCATCGCGGACTTCAAGGCATCGTGGGCGATGAGGGCCACGGATTGTTTGTCGATGGACGGCACCATGGCCGGCGGGCGCTGGCGCAGCGACACGCCGACCTGCAGCGCAGCCTCCACCGCGATCCATTCGACGGCGGCGGCCACGGTGAGCAGCAGGGGCTTGCCGTGCGAGATGCACTGGCGCTTGAGGGCCTGGGCCTCAGGGTACAGCGATGAAGGATCAAGCGGGTCCAGCAGGTAGATGGCCCCGGCCAGTTCCTGCTCGGCATGCACGCCGCCCGCGATGCGCGAGACCATGCGCATCACCCCGCCCTCGCGGCCGTAGGGCAAACGCAGGAGGCGGGGGAAATGGCCAGCCAGGGCATGGTTCTCGATGGCGTCGGCGCAGCCGCCAACTGCGGCAATACCCAGTTGCAACTCGGCAAGCGCGCTTCGCGAGGCGGCAGCCCATAGGGCCAAACCACCGTCCGCATTCGAGCGGTGCAGCCGGTGTGCTGCCAAGCCGAATGATTTTCGAGGATGGCGGTCTACCACGATGCAGCGAATGTTTCGCGCAACTCCGCCAGATCTGAGTCGCCCAGGCTGGAACAACTGAAATCCGAGAGCAGCCAAAGTTTGGCGGTCTCTTCCAGTTCTTCCAGCGTGGCCATGGCCTCAGAAGGCGTGCGGTGCCACACATTGGGACCTAGCCGGTCGAGCATCACCGCGCGGAGCTGGCGGCCCTTGGAGGCGTATTCGGCAATGAGTTGCGCGACCTCCTGTGCCACGGCGGGTGCGCCAGGACGCTGGTAGGGCACCAGGGGCACTCGGCCCACCTTCATCACGAAATATGGAGTGATGGGTGGGAGCAATTCACCGCTCTGCTCCAGGTAGCCGCTTCGCTGCAGCGTAAGCGCGACCAAGTGCGTGCTATGGGTATGCATCACGCAGGCAGCGGGCTGCCCCGTAGCCTCGGTTGCACGGTAGATGGCGCGGTGCAGCGTGATGGTCTTGCTGGCGCGAGCGCCGCTGAGCTGAGCGCCATCGTCGCCGATGCGCGCCAGTTGCGCCGGGTCCAGAAAGCCCAGGCAGGCATCGGTGGGCGTGATGAGAAAGCCGCCGCCGTGCTCCGGTGCAAGGCGGGCACTGATGTTGCCGGCCGTGGCGTGCACATAGCCACGTGCGAACAGGCTGGCTCCCACGCGGCAAATTTCTTCTCGGGCCTGGGATTCGGTCACTCCTCGCTCCCCAGCTTGGTGATGCGCGCGGTGTTAAGGTGCTGACGCAGGAACAGCGACGCTTCCATGCGTTCGCCGCGCACCAGCAGCTCGATCAACTGCAGGTGCTCTTCGCACTGGCGGTGGAGGCGGCTGCGGTCCAGCAGAGTGCCGTATTCGACGATGCGGCGCATCTGGTTGACGTTGCGCAGCGCATCGACCACAAAGCGGTTGCCGCTACCGGCCGCCACGGTTTCATGGAAGTGGCTGCCCGCCTGGAACAGCTGCGCTGGTGTGCACTGCTCGATGCCGCCATCGAGCAGTTCCTGCTGTTCCCGACGGCAGCGCTCCAACTCGGCCAGGTCCACGGTGTAGCCAGGTTCGAGAATGGCAGCGGGCTCCAGCATCATGCGAAAGCGGTAGCTCTCGCGGTGCGATTCGAGGCTTGTGAGCATGCGACGAAAGACCCAGCCGCGCCCGGGCTTGCGGTCCACCAAGCCGTCCTTGGCCATGGTGTTGAGAAGTCGCTGCATCTGAGGCCTGGCCAAGCCGTATCGGCTCATCAGCTCTACCTCGGTCACCTCCTGATCGATATAGCCCTTGATGCGATCGCTGGCGATTCGCATGTACGTGTCCTCGCTGGAAACGCCGGCCTCAGAGAGATCAAGACCTTTGATCTCATGCGACTCTTTGGCGAGCTGAAATCCCCGGTTCGGATTGGAAGTCACGACCCCGGTGGATTCCAGGAACTGCAAGGCCTTTCTCACTGGCGAGCGAGATACGTCCAATGCGTCGCACAACGCTTGCTCCGTGAGACGGTAGCCCTTGGGCAGGCCCTCGCGCTGAACCATCTCCAGAATCTGGGCAGCCAGTTTAGGGATGAGAGGGCTTACATTCCCACTCGGCGCGATTTCAAGTGCAGCATTGGATTTCATCGTGAACTCGTCAGGTCAGCTGTTCAAAGGCCTTGGTAAAGAAATCAGTCGTGCCGAAGTTGCCGGACTTCAATGTCACGTGGATTCCCTCGGTCAAAGCATAGCGTGATTGTGCGTGGCACCAGGGGACGCCGGGTGCGATGGCGGGACCGATGCGCATGCGGTCAATGCCAAGCGCCTGCACGCAAGCACCCGAGGTTTCGCCTCCAGCGACCACCAGTTGCCCCACGCCTTTGGCTACCAACCCGCGGGCAATCTGGGACAGTGCATGCTCAACCATCTGCCCGGCTTCCTCCACACCGAGCTTTGCCTGGGTGGTTTTCACCGCCTCAGGCTCCGCGGTGGCATACACCAGCACAGGCCCGACATCATCGAGCAGCTTGTCTGCCCAAGCCAACGCTTCGGAGACCACGTCCACACCGGCCACGATCTGCATCGGATCAATGGAGAAAGCGGCACCTCCACGCTGCCGGAAGTCTGCAACCTGTGCATTGGTGGCCACCGAGCAGCTACCGGACACGATTGCACGGCGGCCGCGAGCCGCTGGCAGTCGTGCGGCCAAGTCGCTGGCACTCACCCCGAAGTTGGCTGGCAGGCCGATGGCGACGCCCGACCCTGCAGTGACCAGGGGCAGCCCGGCCAAGGCGGGACCCATGGCCAGCAGATCGTCGTTGTCGATGGCATCGACGATGGCGACTTCAACGCCTTCGCTGCGCAACGCGGCAATGCGACTGCTGACGGCGTCACTGCCCCGCCTGACGTAGCTGTGATCCACCAGGCCCACGCGCCGCTTGGTCTGCGCCTGCAGCACGCGCACGAGGTTGGAATCGGTCATGGGCGTCAGGGGATGGTTCCTCATGCCCGACTCCTGCAGCAACACGTCGCCCGCGAACAGATAGCCCTTGTAGACGGAGCGACCGTTCTCGGGGAACGCGGGGCACGCAATCGTGAACTCCGTGCCGAGTGCGTCCATGAGCGCATCGGTTACCGGGCCGATGTTGCCTTCTGGCGTGGAGTCGAACGTGGAGCAGTACTTGAAATAGACCTGCTGCACTTGCTGCGTCCGCAACCATTGGAGCGCAGCGAGCGACTGCTCCACGGCCTGGGTGGCCTGAATCGTGCGTGATTTCAACGCGATCACGATCGCATCGACCTCTTCGCTGGGAGGCTCAGACGGAATGCCGATGGTTTGCACCACCCGCATGCCGCTGCGCACCAGGTTGCTGGCCAGGTCGGTCGCGCCGGTGAAGTCATCGGCGATGCAACCCAGATAGGGTGGTTTCATGGGCACCGTCCAGACTCAGGCGGCTGCCACGGCATCCGCCACGGCCGTGGCGAAGGCCTTGCAGCCGATGCTTCCGCCGATATCAGCAGTGCGGGTCGCGGGGTTCTCCAGCACCTTGTCCACTGCTGTCTCGATGGCCTTGGCAGCCTGCTTGAGCTTGGCGTCGCCACGCTTGTCGCCGAGCCAGGCCACCATCATCGCGACGGACAGGATCATGGAGGTAGGGTTGGCCTTGTCCTGGCCCGCAATGGTAGGGGCCGAGCCGTGCTGCGCCTGGGCGCAGCAGTTCGTATCGCTGGCCATGATGGAACCTGCCAGACCCAGGCTGCCCGAGAGTTCGCTGCACAGGTCCGAGAGGATGTCGCCGTAGAAGTTGGTGGCCACCAGCACGTCGAAGCGCTCCGGCTCCTTGACCAAATGGGCAGTGGAGGCATCGACCAGCAGATCGTCCAGCACCACCTCCGGGAAATCCTTGGCGACATGGCGCACGGCTTCGAGGAACAGGCCGTCGGTCATGTGGAAGCTGTTGGCCTTGTGGATGGCGGTGACGCGCTTCTTGCGGGTCATGGCCAGCTCGAAGGCGCGGCGCGCGATGCGCTCGCTGCAGTGGCGGGTGATCTTGCGCGTGGACAGCGCCATATCGGGACTGGGCATGACCTCACCCCAGCCGCGCGACATGTTGCGGTCTGGGTAGAAGCCCTCGGTGGCTTCGCGCATGATGACCAGGTCCATGGTCTTGCCTTCGCGCATGTTGGACTGCAGGAAAGGCCGAGTGCGTGCGGGGCGCACGTTGGCGTACAGGTCCAGACCGATGCGGTAGGCAGCGGACACGTTGCGACCGCCCTTCTCAGGCGGGGGGTAGTCGGCATGCGACTGCGTGCCCAGGATGATGCCGTCGTAGGTCTTCGAGCGTTCCAGCAGCTCGTCGCGGATGGTGACCCCGTACTTTTCCAGACTCGCGAAGCCCAGGTCTTCATAGTCGAATTGGAAGTCCAGGCCGAAGCGAGTGCCGGCTGCCTTCAGCACGCGCACGGATGCGTCAACGATTTCGGGGCCGATGCCGTCGCAGGGCAGAACGATGAATTTCATGTGAGTCTCCAGTCAGTTGCGGGGGTTAAAACTAGGGGGTGGTGGCGGAATGTTCAACGGAACGCCTGAGCAGCTTTACCGCGCTGTCAGGGCTTGAAAGGACTGGCCGACGCGTCTCCGCTTCGACACGGCTCCTCATGTGCGAGGTAGAGAACTGGCCCAGCATGATCACGTCACAGTCGATGAGTTCCTGTGCGGCCTTGCTGACCAGGGTGTCATGGATCTCGACGTTGCCTTCGCTCAGCGCCTTCAGCGCGCCGTCTGGGCACTCGACTTTCAGCACGTAGTCCAAATTCAACTTGGCTGCGAGTTCGCGAAGCTCTTCCTTCATGCTCGACACAGAGGGCGCGAACGTCGAAACCATTCCTATCTTTCCTGTGCGCCCAAGCTTTGCGCACACGCCCAACGCTTCGCCAAACATCGCTTCGTTGGGTTTCAACGTGGGCAGGTCAACACCTTCTGCGGCCGAGTCAATGGCCGGGCCGAACGCTGAGCATGTGAAGAGGACGCCTTTCACTCCAGCACTTTCCGCGTAGCGCGTCAGGGAATGGAACCGGGCCGTGAGGCCTCCGGTGATTTCGCCTGCCTCTGCAAGGTCAACAGACAGGCTGTCGTCAAGCAGGTTCATGCAGTAGGCCTCAGGCCAAAGACGCGCAAAGGCGTCCTCGATTGGACGGATCGCTAAGGGAGTGGCATGTATCAAAGCAATTTTTGGTGCATTCATTGGCTTGATATTCGATGTAGGGTTGACACTGATTGTACCAACATCGAAGTCGATACAATATCGGGTATCTACTGACCGCCAACCAAAAGGAGACAAACGTGCATCTGACCAACGATCAACGCCTTCGCCGACTCGGCCTGATGGCCATAGGAGGCCTGCTTGCGCTTCCTTCGTACGCGAACACAGACGTCGGGGGCTATCCCAACAAAAACATCACGTTTGTGGTGCCCTACGCTGCGGGCGGCAGCTCGGATACACGGTCGCGCCAGATTGCGACGAAGCTGTCAGCGGCATACGGTGTTCCGGTGATCGTCGAAAACAGGCCAGGTGCTGGCGGGAATATTGGTACGGAGTACATCGCCAAAGCCAAGGGCGATGGCTATGTCATCGGGCTGGGCAACTTTGCACCACTGGCCGTCAACAAGGCCCTGTTCCGCAAGCTCAATTACGATCCAGCGACCGATCTGGTGCCTATCGTGATGATTGAGAAGGGACCGCTGATCATGTCGGTCGCACAAGCGTCCCCCTTCAAGTCTGCGAAGGATGTGATCGCGGCGGCGAAGGCCAAACCGAATTCGCTGAGCTTCGCTTCCGGCGGTATCGGTGGATCTCACCACCTTGCTGGCGAGTTGCTCCAAGATGCTGCGGGCATCGAGATGACGCACATTGCCTACAAAGGCGGTGCCCCAGCGACCAATGACCTGATCGCCGGCACCGTGAACATCATGTTCGAGTGGATCTTCGCGGTGATGCCCTATGTGTCGGGCAACGAGCCACGGCTGCGCCCGCTGGCCATCACCAGCACCCAGCGCTCTCCGCTGCTCAAAGACGTGCCGACCTTTGAGGAACTGGGCATCAAGGGTATGGAGATTTCCAACTGGTTCGGTGTCGTCGCGCCCAAGGGCACGCCCGCGCCCATCATCGCGAAGCTGAACGCCTCGATCAACGAGATCCTCAAGCAGCCTGAAATGGTGAAAGCCATCACCAGCCTGGGCGATGAGCCGGTAGGCGGCACCCCTGAACAGTTTGGCAGCTTCATCAAGGCTGAGACGGCGCGCTGGTCGAAGTTGGTCAAGAGCCACGACATCAAGCCCGAGTAGTCCCTTCCATCAATGCAGCGGCCCAGCCGCTGGAGATTCCATGCAACACTTCAAGAACGCCGCCATGCGCAGCATGGCCGGCTTGGCGCTCGTCGCGCCAGCATTCACCTTCGCTCAGACATCCAGCCAAACTCTGTACGGCATCATGGATGTGACCGTCCGCCACGCCAGTAATGCAGGTGCCAACCGGGGCGGGCTCACCAACGTCGGCGACGGCCTGTTCGGCGGCTCGCGCCTGGGCTTCAAGGGGACTGAGGACCTCGGCGGCGGAACCCGGGCCTTCTATGTGCTGGAGATGGGGATCGATCCATCCACCGGCCTGGCCCAGCAGTCCACAGCCACGGCCAACTACGGCCAGGTGGCATCCGCAGCGGGACGCGCCTTCGGCCGTGAATCACTGGTAGGCGTGTCCTCGGACGCATTGGGAGTGCTCACGCTGGGCCGCCAGTACACACTGGCGCACCAGGCTGCTGCGCGCATCCAGCCCATGGGCAACCCCAATACTGATGCGATCACGGTGCTTAGCAACCACCACATGGCGCGCCAAGACAACATGATCAAGTACGCAAAGGACCTTGGTCCCGTCACGCTGGCTGGCAGCGTGACGCTGTCCGAAGGAAATGGCCGCGGCAGCGGACTTTCGGCGACATACGCCAGCGGGCCATTCGAGGCCGTGGCGTATGGTCAGAACCTGTCGGCAGCCACTGGCGGCGAGACGCGCAAGATCCGCGGTGCTGGGGTGGCATACCGCATCAGCACGGATTGGAAGGCGTTCCTCGCCTACATGGAGCGCAGCCACGAGATCAGCCTGCAACGCAACAAGGTCGCTTCCATCGGCGTCAACTACAGTGTCACTCCACTGCTCACGCTGACGGCGAGCTACACGCAAGACCGCCAAAACGCGTTCGCCGCCAATGGCTCGGGGGACCGAAAAGTCGCGTGGGTCTCCGCGGACTACTACCTGTCCAAACGGACGGATGTGTACGCAGAAGTGGACCGCAACCGGATCGATGGCGGCTACGTGCTGCCTGCGTTCATGGGCACGCGCGGCTCGCAGACGGGTGTGACTGTCGGTCTGCGTCATCGGTTCTGAGAGGAGCACGGAACATGTCTCACTTCCTGATCGCACGCCGCGCCCTCTTGTTGGCGGGCCTTGCGGCCTCATCGCTCGCCATCGCTCAGTCTTATCCCACCAAGCCGGTTCGGCTGATCGTGCCCTTCGCCGCCGGCGGACCCAACGACGTGATGGCCCGTGTGCTCGCGAAGCGCCTGACGGGCGACACGGGTCAGCCCTTTGTGGTGGACAACAAGCCGGGGGCCGGCGGCATCATCGGCACGGATGCCGTGGCCAAGGCCACGGCCGACGGCTACACGCTGGGCTTCATCAGCGGACCTGTGACCATGGCCCCGGCCTTGCAGCCGAAGATGCCGTACGAGACCATGCGCGACCTGGTGCCAGTGGCGCGCGTGGCTGAGTCGCCGATGGTGATGATGGTCCCCGCAACCTCGAACTTCAAAACTGCGGGCGAACTCATCGAGTTCGCGAAGAAGAATCCGGAGAAGCTGACCTATGGGACTGGGGGTGTGGGGAGTACGCCGCACCTCACGACCGAACTGCTCTCCAGCATCACGGGCGCGAAGTTCTTGCATGTGCCCTACAAGGGCGGCGGCGAGTCGATCAAGGCTGTGATGGGGGGCGAGGTCGATCTGTTGATCGACAGCGTGACGAGCACCGGTTCGGCATTTGCCTCGGGCCGCATCAAAGGCCTGGGCATCGGCTCCGCCAAGCGCCTGCCAACCTTGGCCAATGTCCCTACCTTCGAAGAAGCAGGACTGAAGGGCTTCAAGGTAGAGCACTGGGTGGGCATCGTCGCTACGGCCAAGACGCCCCAGCCGGTGCTGGACGCACTGCAGGCCCAGATCGCCAAGGCGCTGCAAAGTCCTGAGGTCGCGAAGAAGTTCGAAGAACTGGGCGCGCGCACTGTCTCGGACACGCCCGCAGAGTTCGACAAGTTCATGCGCGAGGAATTGGCCAAGTGGCAGCAGCTGGTCAAGACCGCCAAGATCCAAACGCAGTGAGCGAGCCATCCTTCCAGCTACCGCAGAGCGTGCTCTGTGACACCCACGTCCATGTGTTCGACGCGGCACGGTTCCCTTTCGCGGAGCGCCGACGCTTTACGCCGGGCTATGCGGGCGTGGATCGGCTGGTCGAGCACCTGCATCACATCGGCGCGGGTCGGGTGGTGCTGGTGCAGCCGAGCGTGTACGGTAGCGACCACGGCTGCCTGGCACATGCGCTGCAGCGGTTGAAAGGCCGCGGACGCGGTGTGGCCGTGCTGGCACCTACCAGTACGGCCTACGAGATTGCAGGACTGGACGCACTTGGGGTACGCGCCACCCGCATCAACTTCGTTGTGGATGACAATGCCGACGCATCCGCTGCGCGTGATGCAGTCACGCAAGCGATCCGGCAGGTGCCTGCGCACTGGCATGTGCAGCTGCACGTCACCCTGGGCGTGTTGCGCGAACTCAGCGACCTCATCCGAAGTAGCTCCTGCCACTTCGTGCTCGATCACATCGGGCTCCCCCCCGTCACGCCCCGTGCTGCGGAGAGCGAAGAGTGGCGGGAAGTGTGCGACTTGGCTGCAGCGGGCAAGCTCTCCGTGAAGCTGTCCGCGCCCTACCTTTCCGCTGCAGATGCAGAACTGCTCGCGCCGATGGCCCAAAGCCTCCTGCAGGCCGCCCCCCGTGCCGTGCTATGGGGGACAAACTGGCCGCACACGCAGGGCACGGCACGCTCAGCGCCGGCAACACCCGACGCAATCGAACCGTTCCGCGAAGTGGATGACCTTGCCTGGCTTGCCCGGTGCCAGGGTTGGCTGGAGACAGCCGGCCTGGCGGCCGATACCCTGGATGCCAACGCACAACGGCTCTATGAATTCTGACCCATTGAAGACCTTCTGATGACATCGAAGAACGACCCCAACCCAGCTCCGCGCTATGCCTATGTGGGATCGCGCACCACGCGCGAAAGGAATTCCCGGGGTGAAGGTATCAGTGTCTATGCCATCGAAGCCGATGGACGGCTGCGCCTGACGCAGGTTTTCGGCGGGCTTGTGAATCCTTCGTTTCTGGCGTTGAACAGTGACCGTAGCCGCCTTTACACGGTGCATGGCGATGGCCATGATGTCAGCGTGCTGGCCGTTGACCCCGAACACGGCACGCTTTCGCTGCTGCAGACACAGGAGTGCGGTGGCCTCAACCCGGTGCATCTGGCGCTGGATCCAACTGAACAGTGGCTGCTCGTTTCTGATCACCTCGGCGTTGGCCGCCAGGGCGGCGCTTTGTTGGTGATGCCCGTACTATCGGACGGAACATTGGGGCCGGTGTGCCAACGCGTGGAGATGACCGGCACGCCGGGACCTCATCGAAAGGAGCAACCGCATGCAAAGCCTCATTGCAACGTGTTTGATCCAAATGGCAGGTACGTGGTGGTGCCCGACAAGGGACTGGATAGAGTGTTCGTGTTTCCGTTTGTCAACGGCGAGATCGTTGAGGGGGCTACGCGCTGGGCCGATACGCGAGCAGGCGCCGGCCCCAGGCACGTGGCCTTTCATCCTTCGCTGTCAACTGCGTACGTGGTTAACGAACTCGATTCCACGGTCACAGCTTACCGGTTCGACAAGGAAACGGGCGTGCTCAATCCGTTCCAGATTCTGTCCACGTTACCCGACTCATTCATCGGCAACAATACTGGTTCGGGAATCGCTATCTCACACAATGGCTGCTACCTCTACACCTCTAACCGGGGACACGACAGCATTGCCACCTTCGCTATCGATCTGCTCAAGGAAAGCTTGTCTTTTCAGGGAACGACGTCTTCGATGGGCCGCACGCCTCGGTTTTTTACGATGGACCGCAAAGGCACATGCTTCTACGTTCTGAACGAGGACAGCGACTCCATAGTGGTCTTTTCTGTCGATCCAGAGGAGGGTGCGATGGGAACAGTCCTCGATACGCTGGACTGTGCAAGCCCCGTCTGCCTGGTAATGTGAGCTTGCGCAGGGCACGTTGATGAATAGCGTTCCCGGTGAGATGAAAGGCGAGGCGGTGCGGTTGCGCAATGCGGTGGCCTACAACGCAGGGCTGGGCATCGCCATTGAGCGGCTGCTGACGGACAATGCCGCAGCGCTTCGCTCACGTGAGTTCATAGCTGCCCGCGCAACATTAGGCATCCGAAACAAGTTTATTCGGGCCTGTCGGATCCAGACCGTTGGCAAGGCATCGCGATTCATCCAATCTGCACTGCGAGATTGGACCTACGGCTGAAGCTACCAGAACTCGGGCCAGCGAACGCTGGCCTTCGCAAGTTGGCGGCACCGTTACAACTGGCACCGGCCGCACAGTGGCATTGGCGGCCTGGTGCCTACCGCGAGGCTCGATCCCCACTGGAAAATTATCTATTGACTCATCACCTCTAGGCGGCAATCTCATGCTGCATTACGTCTACCCATCGAGCGTTGACGAGCTGCGCCATCCGCTCGGGTGAAACCCTGACACCTGCATTGTTTGCACCTGCGGCTGGAAGTACTTCGCTGAAGCTCCGCAGCGAGACATCGCAATAGACATCGAGCTGGCTGGCGAGACCGAAGGGCCCAACGCCGCCAACTGGGTGACCGGTTGCCTTCTCCACCTCACTCGCCGCGAGGAAGCGGGCCTTTGCCCCGAACTGGTCTTTGTACTTTCTGTTGTCAAGTCGAGCGTCGCCTCTCGCAACGAGCAAGATGACTTGCTCGCCTACGCTCAGCGAAAGCGTCTTGGCAATCTGCCCTGGATTGACACCGAACGCCGTAGCCGCCATTGCGACGGTCGCGCCACTCTCATTCACCTCAATGATTGAGAGATCCGGGGCCTTCTCGGCGAGAAACTTTTTGACGGACTGGAGACTCATGATGAAAGTTGCCAATGAAAGCTATGAATGTTCGTTGGACAGCAACACAGGGTGCGATTGCTTCGCTTTCACCCCGCTTGTGCTACGTTAGGTTCTCAGTATTGTTCTCCACAGGCCTCGCGTACATTGGCTAAAACGCCATATTCGTGGCCGTTTTCGACATCCTTTTGTCGGCTTCGCGGGAGATGCGTAGGCAGGCTACCCAGCCATTTCTGTGCACACTATCAAGCGTGCTTTTCGTCGTTAGGGAGCTAACCATCCGCAGTCGCTGCGACGTCGCTGCAACCATCATCGATGGCACCGAGGAGTACGCGGGCGTATGCGAAGTGGATGTCTCTCGCCGAGCTGACAATCGCTGATGATGGCTCGCTGAACAAGAATGGAAGAGAAATGAAGTCCGGCTGTCCCCATGTTCTCTGCCAGAGTTTCATTCCTCGATTGCGCCACCAATCGAACGCAGATGTTGTCGGAACGTAATGCTCTCGTCAGCGTTCCTGGTCGCCAGAAATTCATCGAACCGAGCCTGCTTCCTGAAATTCGTACCAAGTTGCATCCGTGCCGCTTGACTGCGCTCGGTGTCGCGAATCGCGGCTGCGAGCTCCGACACGCCTTGGGCTTGGCTCAAGGGCATGAAGATCACCCCATCGTCGTCTGCCAAGACGAAGTCGTCGGAGGTGACCTCATGCTCTCCACACCTGGCAGAAGTGAGCGCTGCCGCCTCCTGCGTCTCCAAACGCTGCGGCCCCGTCGGCAACGTGCCAAGGCTGAAGATCGGTAGCCTGATGGTCCGCAATTCAGATGAATCGCGATGCAATCCCCAGATGACGATACCGCGGAGGCCAGCCAGGGCCGTCTCCAAAGTTACGAGATCGCCAACACAGGCCTCATCCAGTCGCCCGCCGTTGTCGACCACCAGAATATCTCCGGGAGCCGCACGGTCGATCGCTTCGAGAAAAACGTCGACGCTGCCATAGTGCCGAGCAGGACATGCTCGACCGACGATGTGAGATTCGCTCCACAAGGGACGAATTCCAGCTGGAGCACACCGAACCGCGATGCCCAGACGCATACATGCATCCGCGACGTGCGGCGTCGTGAGGTCAAGGTAAGTACGTTGAAGCTGCAAAGAGTCCATGTCATTTCTCCTCAGACGAACCAGGCTGAGCGAGGCTGCGAAGGTCCCGAAGCAGATAGTTGTTTCGGTTCGTCATCGCAAGCGAGTACCGCCAGCCGCGACCGATCCTCGTTGGACGTAGGGCAGCCAGGGGCTCCGTTGGCGAATCAAAGATCGTCAATGCTGCATCACCTTTCCAGACAGGGCTGGCCTGTACGTTTTCACCCTGGAGCCGCACAAGTTCGTAGACAGCCGGCTGATCGTGCTGCCCCTCGAACATCGATGGGAAGTGTCGAAGGGCAACGATTGGCCGGCTCCCAAACGTGACCGCCGACGTGTCCGCAGGGCCAGAGAGCTTCACGTGTCCTTCCGCCAAACGCCTATCCTTGACTGCAACCGTACCAGCAAAGGTCGCACCAGGCTCGAGCCTCGGAGAAGCAATAGAAGGTACGCCCATTGAACGCGTGATCCACACCGAGCCGATCTTCTTGGGATAGCCCAGAGCCCAGCCGCGCGCGAGCGACGTATCCTGGTCAACCACGATGTAAGGGCAATACTGCATGAGCTTACCCTCATGCTGGACGCTCACGAGCACGATGCACTCACGGTACTGGGCCCGAATGGGATCCAGCAATTCGCCCCCAGTGTTAGTACAAGCTTGCCAATCGACAAAGGAGACCGTCATCAGCCCACGTTCGTCAGGGTGAAGACTCAGACCAGGCGGCAGCAGCGCCTCAACGGCGGAGGGTTCCGCCCAGCACTCGATCGTAATGAAGTCGGCCGCGTAATGCCACGGTGGATTGGGGGCAATACTGGCTCTCCCGTCATGGGAAAAAGGCCCCATGAAGCCCTGAGCTGCGGTGAAATGGGTCATATGAACTCCTGTTTTGAAAAATGAGCGAATATCCCGGCGCTTGCGCAGCGTCCGGGGACGGGCTGAATTGGTTGCATGTGGGGTGCATGCCGTCAGTCCCCCATGACCACGCCCTCGCGGCGCGGATCGGCTCCGCCGAAATAGCCGCCCGGCACCCGTTGGATCGCCTGCAGACCGCTTGTCATGTTCATCTCCCGGACCTCGTGACCCCGGGCCTTGAGTGCCTCGTCGGTGGCTACCGGGAAGCGCTTTTCTTCGAGCAGCGTGGGACCGTTGGCCGATCCGAAGTTGGGCAGGTTGATTGCTTGCTGCGCGTTCAAGCCCCAGTGCAGAGTGCCCCACAAGGTCTTGGCCGTGAAATGAATAATCAACGCGCCACCGGGGCTGCCGCCGCTCATGACCAATTGGCCGGTGGTTTTGTCGAATACCAGTGTGGGTGACATGGACGAACGCGGGCGCTTGCCCGGTTGCACGCGGTTGGCGAAAGCGTTGCCCTTGGCGTCACGCGGTGCGAAGCTGAAGTCGGTCAATTCGTTGTTGAGCAGGAAACCCTTGACCATCTGCCGCGCACCGAAGACGTCCTCGATGGTGGTGGTCATGGCCACAGCACGTCCCTGGGCATCGACAATGCTGATGTGACTCGTGCCGTACTCTGGCTGATCGGGCATAGGGGCGAAGCTGGTCTGCGTGCCTCCCGGGTGGCCGGGCTGGGCAACCTTCATAGACTGGTTGCCAATGAGCCGCGCACGATCGGCCAGGTAGTCTGGCGACAGCAGGCTCATCCACGAACCTGCGGGCGGGGCCACGAAATCGGGATCGGCTACATACAGTGCTCGGTCGGCGAACGCCAGCCTGGCGGCTTCGGTATAGAAGTGAAGCCAATCGGCGGTGGGTAGGCCGTCTTGCCCCAGGGGAAGCGCGGCACCCGCTGTGTTCTGCAGTATGCCCAGCATCTGGCCGATGGCGATGGCGCCCGAACTGGGCGGTGGGAATCCGCAAATCCGGTACACCTTCTGCGGTAGCACGGCGTGGTCGCGGCACAGCGGTTCGCGCTTGCGCGACTGGTAGCCGGATAGGTCGGCCCGGGTCATCCGGCCGGGGTTGGACGGATGGGAGCGTACCTTGTCCACGATAGCCTGGGCCACGGGGCCTTCGAGCAGTGCCTTGGAACCCCCTGCCGCGATGTCCCGAAGCACCTGGGCCAGCTCTGGGTTCTTCAGGACGTGCCCCACTGGCCAGGGCTGGCCGCTGCCGTCGTAGAAGTAGGCGGCTGCAACTGGGTCTTTCTTGAGGTGCGGTTCAGCCGCCAGCAGCATGTTCAGCCGGGCGCTGACCTTGAAGCCTTGTTCGGCCAAGGTGATGGCTGGCTGGAAAAGACTGGCCCAGGGCAGCTTACCGTGCTGCCGGTGGGCCAGTTCCAGCATGCGCACGGTGCCTGGCACACCCACCGAGCGTCCGCCCACGACGCCTTCAATGAAAGCCATGGGCGTTCCGTCTGGTTTGAGGAATAGGCTTTCGTCGGCAGCAGCAGGGGCGGTCTCGCGGCCGTCATAGGCCTCGACTGACTTGCCATCGAAATGCATGAGAAACGCGCCGCCGCCGATGCCGCTGGACTGTGGTTCCACTAGCGTGAGAACCATTTGCACGGCGATGGCCGCGTCCACAGCGCTGCCACCGGCCTTGAGGACCTGGAATCCAGCGTCGGTGGCCAATGGGTTAGCCGCCGCGACGGCGAACTTAGCTGTTTGCCAGCCGGGTTTTTCCGTGTAGCCGGACGAGCCCTCTGGCTGCGTGGGCACGCTGTAGTTAAGCGAGGGTACGGTGGTGCCGCAGCCGGCCAGCAAGACGGCCGCGAGCAAAGCGCTCAGTTCAATTTGGGAAATCCGCATAGTGTTCCGTTCTTGTTTATGCAAGCCGATCTAGCCAGCCACGCGTGTCAGAGGCACGCCCCAATTGAATGTCCGTCAGTGCAGATTTCAGTCGCTCTGTGATGGGACCTGGGCCCCCATCACCGATGACGAAGCGATGTTTGCGTCCCTTGACCTCTCCAATTGGCGCTACCACTGCTGCCGTGCCGCAAGCGAAAGACTCCAGCAGTCGGCCACTCTTGGCATCGTCTTGCCACTGGTCAATGGAGTAAGGCTCTTCACGAACAATCAGTCCCATGTCGCGGGCCAATGTGATCAGCGATTCGCGGGTGATGCCCGCCAGGATCGTGTCGCTCAAAGGAGGCGTCTGGATCGATCCATCGGCGAACACGAAGAAGACATTCATCCCACCGAGCTCTTCGATCCAACGGCGCTCCACAGTGTCAAGGAAAATCACCTGGTCACATTGCTCGCGGATTGCCTCGGCCTGCGCCGCTAGACCGGCCGCATAGTTGCCGCCGCATTTGGCGTCCCCCGTTCCACCAGGCGCGGCGCGCGTGAAGTTGTCCGACACCCAAAGCGTCACTGCGGCAGCTCCACGTCTGAAATAGGGCCCAACTGGCGATGCCACGACGCAGTAGAGATAGTCGGCCGACGCCCTGACCCCGAGAACGGATTCGGTTGCGATCATGAATGGCCGCAGGTACAGCGCGAAGCCTTCGGTAGAAGGAATCCAAGCGTTATCCACTCGCACCAGTGCACGCACCGATTCAATGAACATCTCCTCGGGCAACGGCGGCATAGCAAGGCGGGCGGCCGAACGGCGAAAACGGCGCGCATTCTCTTCGGGACGGAACAGCCCCGTTCCACCTCCATCCAGGCGATAGGCTTTCATGCCTTCGTAGATCTCTTGCGCGTAATGAAACACTAGCGCTGCCGGGTCGAGGCTCAATGCCTGGCGAGGGCCGATTTTTGCGTCATGCCAGCCTTGATTCTTGGAGTATTTGATGGTGACCATGTGGTCGGTGAAAACCTGGCCAAACACTGGGTCTTGAAGCAGTGCCTGCCGCTGATCCGCACCCACTGGGAATAGATGACTTTCCACAGGAAAGCGCAGCGATGAACTTGACGTCACTCTTCAACTCCTTGATTCGGGGTGCATCATCATGAAAAACAGAATTGCAATATTAGGCCAATCTTTATAGAATTTGATTGCGCTTATGCCCACTAAGAATTCAATTTCGGCATGCAGTAGCTTGTTTTTTATAAAATACAGAATCCAATGCCATGCAAAACAACATCGTCAAAGATCTAGATGCGATTGACCGCCGAATACTCCAGGCTCTTCAAGAAGATGGGCGCATCCAAAACGTGGATCTAGCGGAGAAGATAGGACTGTCGCCGTCTCCGTGCTTACGTCGAGTCAAGCTCCTTGAAGAGTGCGGAGCCATCGAGCGGTATGTCGCTCTCTTGAACCCGTCAAAACTCGGCATCGGATTGACTGTCTTTGTCCGCATCTGGCTAACAAGCCAGGATGCGCGAACCATCGATGGATTTACGGCTGAAGTTCAGCGGTTCCCTGAGATCGTTGAATGCCATCTCATGGCGGGTGACTGTGACTTCTTGCTTCGCGTTGTTGCGGCTGACCTCGACGCCTACAGACGCTTCCAAGGTGAGCATCTGACGCGCATAAAAGGAGTTCAAAGTGTCAAGACCGAGATCCCCATGCAAAAGATCAAGCTAACGTCTCAACTCCCACTTTGAACAGGATTTCACTGCCACGGACAGCGGGCCAATTGCTGAGAAGCCGCCTGAGATCTCTTCGTAGCCGGTGAGCGATACGCCATCGGGTGTGGCGGCGCTCTCCTACGGAGCGACACGCTCTCAATTCGGCAGGGTTACATAATTGCGTAAACGTGGTGCGTGGACACTGACGAAACCCCACCGACGCTCGCAGCGGACCAACCCTGACTGCTTCAGCGTGTTGAGCGCCATGTTGACTCGCTGGCGCGATAGTCCGCACATCAAGGCCAACTGATGCTGCGAAATCGAAATCTCTTGCGCATCGCTAGCTTGACCATCGGCGAGCATCATGAGTGTTCTCGCCACGCGCATCTCCGGCCCGAGCAGTCGGGAGGCCTCCAGCATCCCGACAAAAATGCCCATGCGGGCATTCATGATCTCGCAGAGAAATTGATTGAACTCGATTGACGAGTTACGCAATAGCTCGAATGTCTTCAATGGAATCGTGCACAGCCTGACCGGGGTAAGGGCACGCAGGTCATACCGGCGGGGCTCTCCTTTCAGTAGGGATCCTTCACCGCCCCACTCGCCTTCTCTCAAGCAATACAGCGTAGTCTCAGACCCGCGGGTGCCGATCACATACATCTGCAGGAAACCTTGCATGAGTCCATACCAATCCGCGCAAGGGGCTCCCGCGCGGGCGATGTACTCTCCCGCGTCGGCAACGCGTTCGGTCGCCGTCTGTATGACCAGCGAACGCAATTCGGGAGTCAGTGCGTGATACCACGGCCATCGCTCTACGAAGGAAAGCACCGACGTCTGCGCTAGGTGGCCCGCTGTTCCCATGTTCATACTCCTTTCCCGTGTTGTGCCGCCGGTCGCCTAGCGGTGCGCACCCAAAAACCGATGACTCGCAGGTGTCTCGCTTCCTTGCCCAGCGAAAAAATTGACCTGTCGCGTTGCCACCGGTTGTGGAGAATCGCCTGCGCAGCCTGCCCATGGCACTCGCTCTTCCGAATCACGTCACTCGCGAAGAAGGGGGATCCCGCCACCAGGATGCGCGCATGCGCATCGCGAGGGTCCAGATCAGCACATGCGTAAAGCATCGCAATAGCCTCAATACAGCCGTGGCGCCATGTCGTCGACCAGCCTCCAGACTGCGCCTCTGATAAGAGTGCAGGCGCTCCGGTGGAACTTCGGCAGGCCCCTTTCTCCCTGTTCTTCAGCAATTCCGCGAAGAGAATGGGCACTGCCCGTATCTCCAGCCTCTCGCACAGGGACGCAAGCTTGCGCCGATGCAGGTACGAGAACGGCGATACGAGGCCAAAGAACCACAGAGCCTGTTCCATGCCGGTGCTCATTGAAAGCGGTTGAGAAATCTAGGTCATCGTCGATTTTTGTCGCGTGAATCGTGCGCGGGTGCAGATCGACCGATCTGCTGTTGGATGGATCGCGACGCGCTCCACGCTACCTGCCCCTGTTCGGCGTCACGGGCGCAGCGCGGCGAATCTCGCTGCAGCCTCCTGCAACTGCTCCATCGAGTTGGCCGTCGAGAAACGAACGAACCTCGCCGACTCGGCCGTGCCGAAATCGCGTCCGGGCGAGATCGCAACGTGGGCCCGCTTCATGGCCTCGAACGCAAAGTCCCAGCTGTTCGAAACGTTCCAGGCATCGAACCACGACGAGCAATCCGCCCATGCGTAGAACGCGCCATCGGGCACCACCGGAACCTTGAACCCGATCTTCTCCAGTTCCGGGATGAACCAGTCGCGGCGCGCCTTGAACTGAGCCCGTCGGAGCTCGTACTCGGCGATGCTGTCGGGCTCGAAGCAAGCCAGTGCGGCATGCTGGGCGACGGTACTGGGGCAGAGGAAGAAGTTCTGCGCTAAACGCTCAATCACCGGGATCAGGGGTTCTGGCGCCACCACCCAGCCCAAGCGCCACCCTGTCATGCAGAAGTACTTAGAGAAACTGTTGATGCTGATCACGTTCTCGTCTATGGCCAGGCCGGTCTGACAGAATGCATCGTCGTGGCTCAGCCCGAGGTAGATTTCGTCGAGCAGCGTGACCCCCCCCTTGGCCTGGACGCAGGCATGGATGCGGCGCAGTTCTTCAGGATGGATGGACGTTCCCGTGGGGTTGGACGGCGAGGCGAGCAGCACACCACGCGTTTTCTCGCCCCAATGGGCCTCGACCTTTTCCGCGCTCAGCTGATACCGCTCGGCTGCCGTGGTGGGCACCATGACGGGCTGGCCTTCTGCGGCAATCACGAAGTGCCGGTTGCACGGATAGCTCGGGTCGGGCATCAGGACTTCATCGCCAGCCTCGATCAAGGCTTGGCAAACGAGTTGCAGCGCGGCCGAGGCGCCTGCGGTCACCGCGATCCGGCGTACTGGGACGTTCACGCCGAAACGCTGCCTGTACCAGTCGCTGATGCGCTCGCGCAAAGGCTCCAACCCGATAGCCGGTGTGTACTGCGTCGTGCCATTCCGCACCGCGCTCACGGCGGCCTCCTGCACCAGAGGCGGGGCAGTGAAGTCCGGCTCGCCAATGGTCAGGTAGACCATGGGCTTGTCGCCATGGGCGACCTCACGAGCCAACTGCGAAGCGGCCTTGGCCACCTCCATCACATAGAACGGCTCGATGCGCTCAGCGCGCTTGGAAATTCTCATGGCTTGGCCTCAATCAAAATGCACTGGAGAAGGACCGAGGCGCTGTGCATCGCCCTCAGCCCTCCAATTGGTCAACGACCGCTGTAGGTGTAGAAGCCCTGGCCAGTCTTGCGCCCCAGGCGGCCAGCATCCACCATCTCCTTGAGCAGGGGTGCAGGTCGGTACTTCGGATCGCCAAATCCCTCATGGAACACTTGCATCACTGCTAGCATCGTGTCCAGACCGATCAGATCGCTCAATGCCAAAGGCCCAATCGGATGATTGCAGCCGAGCTTCATCCCGACGTCGATCTCCTCAGCCCTGGCGAGCCCTTCCTGCAGGACGTAGATGGCCTCATTGATCATCGGGCAGAGAATGCGGTTCACTACGTACCCGGGACTGTTCTTGACAGTGATCGCGCTCTTGCCGATCGCCCGTGCAAAGGCCAACGCCTGTTCGTGTGCCAGATCCGAGGTTTGCAACCCGCGAATCAACTCCAGCAGTTCCATCACAGGAACTGGGTTGAAGAAGTGCATGCCGATGCAACGATCCGGCCGGTTCAGGACGGCAGCCAGCTGCGTGATGGAAATAGACGAGGTATTGGTCGCAATCACTACATCGTCGCTGGCCACTGCCTCGATGTCACGGAGGATGCGCAGCTTGATGTCGAGCCTTTCGGTAGCCGCCTCTATCACCAGGCCAGCACCGCGCAGATCCTGATAGGAGACCGTCGGATGGATCCTGGCAAGCGCCAAATCCTTGTCCTCAGCGCGCAGCTTTTCTTTCTTTACCAGCCGGTCCAGGCTGGCAGCAATGGTCGAGATACCGCGTCCGAGTGCCTCTTCGGAGACGTCGAGCATCGTGACGTCGAGTCCGGCAAGCGCGCACACCTGTGCAATGCCGTTGCCCATGGTTCCGGCGCCAATCACGCCAACGTGCTGTCTGTTCATGATGAATTCGGAGAAGTAAGAATCATCAGTGTCCAGCTAACCAGCCCTTAGAGCCATTGGCAAATATGACACATTCAATGCTATATCCGTCACAGGAAACGTGATTCCAAGAATTCACGGCTCCGGTGGTACAGCTCGATCCGGTTCAATTCCAACACCATCGAGTGCGTACCGCGCGCAAGCACTTCCAGCCGTTTGTAGGGCGCCTGCTCCAGCTTGGAAAACAATTCCTGCGCCATGTACACCGGCGTATCCACGTCCCATTCGCCCAGCAGCAATTGCGTAGGCACGCGAATGCGCTCGGGCTCATAAGTAGGCCGGCCGGCAGCCCACAACTCCATCAAATCGGCAATCACGCCGTTCGGCGCCAGTACCGCCTGGCTTGCGTCCCCGGGCTTGCCTTGAATGCTGGACAGCGCGTTCCACCAGCTGTCGAATTCCGCTTGAGGCATCAATTGCTCTGCCACGGAGGCAGAAAGGCCGCGCACCCAGCGCTGGCGCGCCTCTGCCTTGCTGATGACTCGAAAGTCGCTCAGGTGGGCACCAGGGGCCAACGAAGGCGGGAGGCCCGCCATGGCCCATCGCATCATGGTCATGCCAGGCGTATTGCGGATCAGCCACAGCGGGGCAAACAAGACCAGATGCCTCACCGCCCCGTTGTTCGCCGCGGTGAAGCCACCTGCAAGCGCCGTGCCCCAAGACCAACCAATCAAATTGACACGGGCATTGCCGCTTCGGGCACGCACGAAGTCCACCACCGCAGCAAGATCGAACTGCGCCTCCGAGGTACGCGCGTAGGGCCCCCCATGCTCCGGATATGTCCTGGGCATGCTCGGGTGCAGTGAGTGCCCATAGCCACGCACGTCGAACAGGTACGCATCGAAGCCATGCGCGGCAAGATAGTCAAGCCAGGAGCCACTCTCAAACGCAGCATGATCGAAAACAACGCTGCCCGGGTAGGTTGCGCCATGCACGAACAGCACCACCTTGTCTGGATCCGGCGCGCCCTCCCCCGCCAGACGTTTGTTGCGCACATGGAGATCTATGCCGGGTGTTGCGCTGGCGATCCGATGGTCGGTGGCTACGATCATCAGCTTTGCGGTACCTGTTCAAGCACATACGAACCAGGTGCAGCTTGCAGCGCGGGCCAAGCCTCGCTTCCCGGCTGTGCGGGCGCAGGAGCCAGCTTGCCGCCAGTCTTAGCGACCCAGTTGCACCATTCGGGCCACCAACTGCCTTGGCGCTTCTGGGCACCAGCTTGCCACGCTTGCGGGTCGGTGGTTTTCGGGCCGTTGACCCAGTAGCTCTTGCGCGATCTGGCCGGATGGTTGATGACCGTTCCCGACACGTGGCCGCCTTCGGTCAGCAGGAATTCACACGGCCCGCCCACCATGTCGAGCGTGAGCAGCGTGGTCTGCCACGGCACGATGTGGTCCTCGGTGGCGGAAACCACGCAGCACGGCATGTTGATGTTGCCCACATCCACCTTGCGCCCGCGCAGGCTCAGCGCGCACGGTTCGCGCAGCCGGTTGTGCAGGTACATGTTCTCGACGTAGTACTGGTACAGGTCGCCCGGAACGTTGGCGGTGTCGCTGTTCCAGTACAGCACGTCGAATGGCGGAATCTTCTCGCCCAGCAGGTAGTTGTTAACCCAAAAGTGCCAGATCGAATCGTTGGCGTGGAGCATGGCCATGGCCTTGGCCAGGTCCTGCCCGGGCATCACGCCCTTCCTGCGCACGCGCGGCTCGAAGGAAGCGATCTGCGGTGCGTCAACGAAGATACCGATGTCGCCGTGGTCGGAGTAGTCAACCAGCGTGGTGAGGAAGGTGGCCGAAGCCACTCGCTTCTTCTCCTCGGGCGTCATCACCGCCAGCGCCGACACCGACAGCGCGCCACCGATGCACCAGGCCAGCAGATTCAGGCGCGCCGCCCCGGCGATCTCGCAGGACATTTCTACCGCCTTGTGCACGCCGTCGTAGACATAGTCGTCCCAGCTCTGGCCCGACCCGCCCGGGTGCGGGTTGCGCCACGACATCACGAATACGTTGTGCCCCTGCTCCAGCAGGTACTTGACGAAGGACTTCTGCTCATTCAGGTCGAAGGCGTAGAACTTGTTGACGCAGGGCGGCACAATCAGGATCGGCGACGTATGCACCTTGTCGGCCAGCGGCTGGTACTGAATGAGCTGGAAGATCTCGTTCTGGAACACCACCGCGCCAACGGTGGTGGCCAAATTGCCGCCCACAGTGAAGGCCTGCGTGTCGCTGGAAGCCGGCAGCGCGTTGCGCTGCATGTCGGCCAGCAGGCGGGTGACGCCGGCCAGCACGCTCTGGCCCTGAGTTTCCGCCGCCTTTACGAGCGCCTGCGGGTTGGTCAGGAAGAAATTGGACGGCGACAGCGCATCGAGCGCGTACTGCACATAGAAGTCCCACACCTGCTTCTGGTGCGGCGGCAGCGCCTCACCCAGGTGGCCGATCTGTTGCACTGTCTGACTGGTCGCCTGGTACCAGTGCAGCAGCAACTGGCCATAGGGGGTACCGGTCCAGGCCGGATCCTTGAAGCGAGGGTCATCAGCCAGCGGATTGGGGGCCGAAGCTCCGGCGGCGGATGCCGTCCAGCTATCGAACAGGCGTTGCAGGCTTTCGGGAGTCATGGTGCTTGTCTCAGGATGTTGCGTTGTGGAGCGGACACCTCACGCCAGGTCGGTCAGCGGATGCGGCGACTGGATGCGCGGATCGCGCGCCCACTGCGTCAGCTGCGCCGCCAACCGATCAACCATGTTGTGCGCCAGCGCGTTCAGGGTGCCCGACGAATTCAACGTGACACGGCCAAAGCACCGCCCGCACGCGGTGGGAATTTCCTCGAAGCGGACGCTCATGCGTTGCGCCACTGCGGCGCGCGCTTGCCGAGGAAGGCGTTGACGCCTTCGCGCTGATCCTGAGTGTCGAACAGGTCGACGAAGGCCTCACGCTCGGCCGCCAGCGTCGAACTGGGCGACTGGGTGCGTGCGCCGTGGATCAGCTTCTTGCAAGCCGCGACGCTGGTCGGGCTCTGCCGCTCCACCGACTTGGCCATCACCAGCGCGCGCTCCAGCCCTTGGCCGCGTGGCACCACTTCCTGCACCAGCCCGATGCGCAGTGCAGTGGCGGAGTCAACGCGCTCACCGCACAGGATCAAGCGCTTGGCCCAGGCCTCGCCCACCTGCCAGGAAAGCCACTGCGAGCCGCCTGCAGCGGGCAGCAGGCCCACCGCAGCCTCAGGCAGCGCCATCTGGGCATGCTCCTCAGCAATGCGCAGGTCGCAGGCCAGCGCGCACTCCAGTCCGCCCCCCATCGCGAAACCATTGATGGCAGCCACGCTCAGCCCCCGAAAACCCGCGAGCGCCTCAAAGGCCTCGCCGAAGCGGCGTGCCATCGCACGCGCCATCGCCTTGTCCCCGTCTGCGAAAAGCTTGAGTTCTGCACCTGCAGAGAAGAACTTCTCTCCCGCGCCGATGAGCACCAGGCTGTAGATCTCGCGGTCGGCATTCAAATCAGCCACGAGTCGAGTCAGCGCTGCCAGGCTTTCCAACGTCCAGGTATGGGCAGGTGGGTTATCGAGCGTGACCAGTGCGATGTGGTCACGCTTTTCGAGTTTGAGTCCAGAGTAGTCAGTCATTTCTATGTCCATTCCATACGATCTCGGTTCCGGCACCGCGCGTCAGCCATGCTTTTGCAGCAGCTTGATCACGCTGGAGAAGTCTTCCCCGCCATGCCCGGCGATGCTGTGCGCCGCATAGATCGCACGCGCCAGGCCGCCCAGCGGGGTGCTGGCCTTGGTGGTCATGGCGTTTTCCTGGGCCAGACCCAGGTCCTTGAGCATCAGGTCGGAGCCGAAGCCGCCTGCGTAGCCCTTGCTGGCCGGGGCGTTCTCGTGCACGCCGGGGAAGGGGTTGTACTTTTCGAGCGCCCAGTTGCCGCCCGAACTGCGGCGCATGATTTCGCTCAGCCCCTTGGGGTCCAGCCCGTTGGCCACGCCCAGGGCGATGGCCTCGCTGGTGCCTACCATCAGGATGCCCAGCAGCATGTTGTTGCAGATCTTGGCGGTCTGGCCCGCGCCCACGCTGCCAGCGTGGAAGATGTTGGCGCTCATTTTTTCGAGCAGGGGCGGCGCGTTCCAGGTGAGCATCGCTGCCGCCCACCATGAAGGTGAGGGTGCCCGCGATGGCACCGTCGGTGCAGTCCGAGACGGGCGCATCGATGAAGGCGATGCCCGCGGCCTCGGCGGCCTTGGCCACCTTCTGGCTGGTGGCGGCGGCGATCGTGGAACTGTCGATCACCAGCGCACCCTTGGCAATGGAGGCCAGCAGGCCCGGGCCATTGCCGTTGCCCAGAAACAGGCCTTCCACATGCTGGCTGGCGGGCAGCATGGTCACAATGGCCTCGGCGCCCTGCACGGCGTCCTGCGCGCTCGCAGCCACGGCCACGCCCTCGGCCTGCAGCTTGGCGCAGGCATCCTTGTTCAGGTCGAACGCGGTGACGGAGTAGCCTGCCTTTTGCAGGTTTACGGCCATGGGGCCACCCATGTTGCCTAGGCCGATGAAGGCGACTTTCATTTGTATCTCCTGGGAGTGCTGGAATGGGGTCAGTGCGAGGGATTCAAGACCTAGCGAATCACGTCCGGCGCATCGCCTTCGAGCATGCGCCTGCCGACGATCACTCGCATGATCTCGTTCGTGCCTTCGAGGATCTGGTGCACGCGCGCGTCGCGCAGCAGGCGCTCCAGCGGGTACTCGCGGATGTAGCCGTAGCCGCCGTGCAGTTGCAGCGCATCGTTCACCACGGTGAAGCCCGCGTCGGTGGCGAAGCGCTTGGCCATGGCGCAGTAAGTGCTGGCGTTGGGGTCGCCCGCGTCGAGCTTGCTGGCGGCCAGGCGCACCATCTGACGCGCGGCGACGAGTTCGGTCGCCATGTCGGCCAGCTTGAACTGCAGCGCCTGGAACCTGGCTATGGGCTTGCCGAACTGCTTGCGGTCCTGCATGTACTGCTGGGCGGCGTTGAGCGCGCCCTGCGCCGCGCCCACCGAGCAGGTGGCGATGTTGATGCGGCCGCCGTCCAGGCCCTTCATGGCAATCTTGAAGCCCTCGCCCTCACGGCCGAGCAGGTGGTCGGCCGGGATGCGCACGTTGTCGAAGCTGATGGTACGCGTGGGCTGGCTGTTCCAGCCCATCTTTTCCTCCTTCTTGCCGTAGCTGATGCCAGCCGCATCGGCCGGCACCACGAAGGCCGATATGCCCCCCGCCCCCGAGACAGCATCGCCCGTGCGCGCCATCAGCACCAGCACGTCGGTGGCGCCCGCGCCCGATATGAAGGCCTTGGAGCCGTTGATCACGTACTCATGCCCCACCAGCTCGGCCCGGGTCTTGAGCGAGGCCGCGTCCGAGCCCGCGCCGGGCTCGGTCAGGCAGTAGGAGGCGAGCTTTTTCCCACTGGTCAAGGCCTCGCCCCACTCGGTGCGCACCCCGTCTGCGCCCCAAGTGCCGAGCATCCAGGTCGCCATGTTATGGATGGTGATGAAGGCCGTCGTGCTAGGGTCAACCGCAGCCATTTCCTCGAAGACCAGCGTGGCGTCGAGCCTGGGCAACTGCAGGCCACCAATTCTCTCGGGCGCATACAGGCCGCAGAAACCCAGTCCGCCGGCCTTGGCGATCGCCTCGCGGGGAAAGACGTGCTTGCTATCCCACTCTGCTGCATGCGGTGCCAGCTCGGCTTGCGCAAATGCTCGAGCCGTATCGGCGAAGGCGCTTTGCTCCTCGGTCAGTTCAAAGTCCATGTACGACTGTCTCCTCGCGTTTGCCGCTTGATAACTGCCAGCCTTTGGTGAACAGGTGTTGGCGGCCAAGCTCTACTTCAGGCTGATGGTGGTGTTGACGCCATGGCCCGTGGTGCTGTCGTCGAACCAACGCTCGGTCACCGTCTTAATTTGCGTGTAGAACATGACGACCTGCTTGCCGTAGGGACCGAGGTCGCCGAGCTTGGATGCGCGCGAACCCGTGAACGAGAACAGCGGCACCGGCACGGGGATCGGCACGTTGATGCCGACCTGGCCCACGTCGATCTCCTCCTGGAACTTGCGCGCTGCGGCACCCGACTGGGTGAAGATGGCCGTGCCGTTGCCGTTGGGGTTGCTGTTGATGAACTCGATGGCTTCGTCGATGTCCTTGGCGGGCACCAGGGCCAGCACGGGGCCAAAGATTTCCTGGTCGTAGATGGCTATGCCGGGCTTCACGTTCGAGAAGATCGTTGGGCCCACGAAGTTGCCCTTTTCATAGCCGGGCACCGTGGGCTGGCGGCCGTCCAGCTCCAGCGTGGCGCCGTCGGCAATGCCGCGTTCGATCAGGCCTTCCACGCTGGCGAGGGCCGCGCACGACACCACGGGGCCCACGTCGGTGCCTTTTTCGGTGCCGCCGTTGACCTTGAGCGTCTTGGCCTTGGCCACCAGGTCAGGAATCCACAGTTGCGCCTCGCCCACCAGCACCACCACGGGCAGGGCCATGCAGCGCTGGCCGGCCGCACCAAAGGCGGCACCGGCGATGGCGTTGAGCGACTGTTCCTTGTTCGCGTCGGGCAGGATGATGGCGTGGTTCTTGGCGCCCATCATGCATTGCGCACGTTTGCCGGCTAGGGTGGCGCGGTTGTACACGTGCGTGCCCACCTTGGTGGAGCCGACGAACGACACCGCCTTGATGTCCTTGTGGTCGCAGATCGCGTTGACGGCCATTTCGCCACCGTGGATCACGTTGAGCACGCCGGGTGGGATGCCCGCTTCGAGCGCCAGCTCGACCAGACGCATGGTCACCATGGGGTCTTGTTCAGACGGCTTGAGCACGAAGGTATTGCCGGTGGCGATGGCCATCGGGAACATCCACAGCGGGATCATGGCCGGGAAGTTGAACGGCGTGATGCCTGCGCACACACCCAGCGGCTGCATCAGCGTATAGGTGTCCACGCCATTGGCCACGTTGTTGGCCAGTTCGCCCAGTTGCAGATTGCCGATGCTGGCCGCGTGTTCGACCACCTCCAGGCCGCGGAACACATCGCCTTCGGCGTCCGGCAGGGTCTTGCCCTGTTCGGCTGTCAGGATGGCTGCCAGTTCGGCCATGTTTTCGCGGATGAGCTGCTGGTACTTGAGGAAGATGCGGGCACGCGCGCCAATGGGGGTTTTCTTCCAGGTCTTGAACGCTTCTTTGGCCGAGGCAACAGCGGCGTCGATTTCTTCGGCCGTGGCAAACGGCACGCGGGCCAGCACCTCTTGCGTGGCGGGGTTGACCACGTCGCGCCACTCGTTGGTCTTGGACTCGACGAATTGGCCGCCGATCAGCAGCTTGACAGTGGGGATTGGACTAGACACGGGATTCCTTGACACGATGCGGCATCGAACTCGACCCCTGAAATTCACAGAGCTCTCACCGCGATAGGACGTGGCAGGCGAGAGCGATACTCAATCAGACACGTTCGAAGATGGCGGCTATGCCCTGCCCTCCACCGATGCACAGCGTCACCAGCGCATAACGTCCACCAATGCGGTGCAATTCAGCGATTGCCTTCGTCGTGATGATTGCGCCCGTTGCACCGACAGGGTGACCCAGCGAGATGCCGGAGCCATTCGGATTCACCTTGTCCGGATCGAAGCCAAGCTCCTGAATCACCGCACAGGCCTGTGCCGCAAATGCCTCGTTCGACTCGATCACATCGAGGTCCTGTGCTTTCAGGCCCGTGCGTGCCAACACCTTGCGCGTAGCCGGAATGGGGCCGATACCCATATAGGCAGGCTCCACACCCGCATGCGCATAGCCCACCAAGCGAGCCAGCGGCTTGAGGCCCAGCGCATTCACGCGACTCCCTTCCGCCAACACCACGGCAGCTGCGCCATCGTTGATCCCGGAGGCGTTTCCGGCTGTGACCAACCCGTCCTTCTTGAAGGCGGGCTTCATTGCGGCGAGGGACTCGACCGTGGTGTCGCCGCGCACGTGCTCATCGGTGTCGAACAGCACAAGTCCCTTCCGGGTCTTTATTTCCACCGGAACGATCTGTTCCTTGAAGCGACCCGCAGCAATGGCAGCGGCCGCGCGTTTCTGGCTGAGAACCGCCAGTTCATCCTGCTGCTTGCGCGAGATCTTGAAGCGCTCCGCTATGTTCTCTGCGGTAATGCCCATGTGGATCTTTTCCCAGGGGTCATGCAGGATGCCGAGCATGTAGTCAACCAGCGTCGCATCGCCCATGCGGGCACCGTAGCGCGCCGAAGTATCAATGTATGGACCGCGGCTCATCGACTCCGAACCCCCTCCGATAGCGATCTCACAGTCGCCCTGGGCAATGGCCTGCGCAGCCGAAACAACGGCCTGAAGCCCAGAGCCGCACAGACGATTGACGTTGAATGCCGGGGTCTCTATCGGTATCCCCGCATCGATGGCGGCGACGCGACTTAGGTACGCGTCCTTCGGATCGGTGGGGATCACATTCCCAATGACGACATGCCCGATGGCGTCGGGCGCAACGCCGCTGCGTTCCAATGCAGCCTTGACCGCAGTGGTTGCCAACTGGGTGTTTGGCACATCCTTCAACGCACCGCCAAAGGTGCCGATGGCTGTACGAGCGGTGGCGACAACAAAGATTTCGCGAGCATTCATAGAGGGCCTGTCAGAAGCTGAAATGGTCAGATTGCGTGGATGCCCAGAAACGGCATGGCACCCGATTGCAAGTACTGTAGAAACTTAAGGCCCTGCAGAACAGTGGCTAAATTGACTGTTTTTATGCGTATTCCGCCAACCTAAAATTACGACGGACGCGCGCCGCGTGTCCGTTCTTGGCGTCCGGCAAGAACAAGAGACCTTGCTCTCTTCCGAAGCGATCTGATTGAGAGTTATCTCAGTCGCGACTCACGCAGAGGCTGCGTCATTGAGACGAAGTTCTTCCTTCATCATCTCCCGCATCACGAACTTCTGGATCTTTCCGGTGACCGTCATTGGAAAGCTCTCGACGAAGCGGATGTACCGAGGAATCTTGTAGTGCGCGATCTGCCCTCTGCAAAACGACCGCAACTCATCTTCACTGAGCGTGGCACCGTCGCGAAGGACAACCCATGCGCACAGTTCCTCACCGTATTTCTGATCCGGCACTCCAATAACCTGCACGTCCTGGATGGCGGAATGTCGATAGAGAAACTCTTCGACCTCCCGCGGGTAGACGTTCTCTCCGCCTCGAATCACCAGATCCTTGATGCGGCCCGCGATGTTGACGTATCCGTTCCCATCAATCGTGGCGAGATCCCCTGAGTGCATCCAGCCTTCTGCATCGATAGCCTCAGAGGTCTTCGCGGCGTCCTCCCAATATCCGCGCATCACGGAATAGCCGCGTGTGCAAAGCTCGCCCACGGCCCCCACAGGAAGAATTTCCCCGGACTCAGGAGCTATAACTTTCAACTCCAGATGAGGCAGCACTTTTCCGATGGTGGAGACACGTTTCTCCAAAGGGGTGTCCGTGGTGCTTTGGCAGCTTGCCGGGCTGGTTTCGGTCATGCCGTAGGCAATCGTCACCTCGCCCATATGCATCTCGCTCACGACGCGCTTCATCACTTCGATCGGACAAGGCGACCCGGCCATCACCCCAGTGCGCAGCGTCGAGAGATCAAACTCCTTGAAGCGCGGATGGTCGAGTTCGGCAATGAACATGGTCGGAACACCATGAAGTGCCGTACACCGCTCGTCTTGCACGGCCCGCAACACCGACACAGGCTCGAACGCATCGTTCGGGTACACGATGGTCGCGCCGTGCGTCAGAGCGGCAAGGTTGCCGACCACCATTCCGAAGCAGTGGTACAGCGGCACCGGGATGCAAAGACGGTCGTCTGGAGACAGCCGCATGGCTTCGCCAATGAAGAACCCGTTATTCAGCACGTTGCGATGAGTCAGGGTCGCGCCCTTGGGAGAACCCGTGGTACCGCTCGTGAACTGAATGTTGATGGCATCGGTGTTCCGCAATCGCGCCCCGAGGGAGTGGACGGCCTGATCGGCCGGGTCGCCCATCGCAAGCAGATCCGAGAAGCGCATGAAACCGGGAACCGTATCGCTTCCAATCTGGACGACGGTTTTCAGCGACGGCAGTCTGGCGGACTCAAGGCGTCCAGGAACCGCATGGCTCACTTCATGTGCGATGCACCGGATCATCTCCAGATAGTCGGTCGTCTTGAAGGTTGGCATCATGATCAACGCCTTGCATTCGACCTTGTTCAGCGCGTACTCAAGCTCAGCCACCCGATACGCCGGATTGATGTTGACGAGGATGACCCCGGCTTTGGCTGTTGCGAACTGAGTGACGAGCCATTCGACGTTGTTGTGCGACCAGATCCCGATCCTGTCACCAGGCTCCAATCCCATTCGAAGCAAAGCGCTCGCCATCCGGTTGACTTCACGCTGCAACTCCGCATAGGTGTATCGGATGCCTTGGTGACATGAGACCACCACCTCCTTGTCAGCGAACCGTCCGACCATCTCATTGAAGAAGGCACCGATCGTCTGCTCGATCAGTGGACTGTCCACCGCTCCACGCGAATAGCTCGTCTCTAACTTGGTCATCGATTCAGTCTCCAAAAATTCATTCACCCAAGCTCCGCGCGCCTGGAAGCTGTGCGTAGCGCCAACGTCACTCGCCTCAACGAATGGATGCCTGCGTGTGACAGCGCCTAGCCACGCTTCTCAATAGCACGGCAATTTTTTGGTGAACCATGTTTCACGCGCTCCATATCAATAGCTCACCAGCGATTCAAGAAGCACGTGCAGGGGCTGCAACGCCCCCAATCGCATCCGCACCTTGGACAGACGCGGCGCGGCGGTGGTCAATCAAGGCCACCGCGACGACGCCGACGACTCCCGCCAAGGCAATCGCGATGAAGTTCTGCTCCAGGGGCAACTGCATGGACATCAGCATGCCGATACCGATCGGTGCCGCAATCCCGCCGGCACGCCCCACGCCCGAAGCAAAGCCCACCCCAGTGGAGCGGACAGCAGCCGGATAGAACTGAGCGGCGTAGGCATAGACCAAAATCCCAGTGCCCAGCGTTGAGGCGCCGACGACAGCGACAACCAGGGCTAGCGGATGCACGCCATATCCCAGCAGCGTCAACGAAACCACGGATCCGGCGAAGAATGTGCACAGGACCCACTTGATATTCAGCTTGTCGCCAAGCCAGCCACCGAGCACAGCCCCAAAGATGGCACCGCCGTTGTAGATCAGCAGGAAGTTCAGCGCGGAGCCAACGCTGTGGCCTGCCATGGCCAACAGCTTGGCGAGCCACGTACTCAGCGCATACATCATGAACAATGCGGTGAAGAAGGCTACCGAGAACATGACCGTGCTGAGCCCACGCCCGTACTGAAACAACTTGCCAACGGGCGCGCCATCAGCCTTGCCATCCACCGGCATCTGAAAACGCGCATCGGCAGGAAGATAGTGGCTCGGCGCGATGCTGGCAACGATCCGCCGAAGGCTTGCATCCTCATCGCGCTTCATCAAGAAGGACATCGACTCGGGCATGTACTTCAGAATGAACGGAATCAGAATGACCGGTGCACCCGCCGCGAAGAACACAGACTGCCACCCGTAGATCTCCAGGAACTGCTTGCCCACTAGCGTGGCAAGCACACTCCCTACCGCATAGCCGCACAGCATCGCTGTCGCCAGCACCCCCCGCAGCTTTTTAGGTGCGTACTCGGTCATGTGCGCAGTCGTGCAAGGCAACGCGCCACCAATGCCAAGCCCTGCAATGAAGCGCAGTACGCTGAAAGTGACGGGATCGCTCGCGAGGGCGGCTGCCGCCGTGAAGGCACTAAAAAGAAACACCGAGATCGAAAGCGCCCAGCGACGGCCAATCTTGTCGGCGAGCATGCCCAGGCCCATTGCGCCAAACATCATGCCGAACAGAGCCGAACTCGTCATGAATCCAGCTGTCGTCGGGTCTACGTTCATGTCCTTCATGATGGCCGGGAGCGCTATTCCTGCAACGGCCAGGTCGTAGCCGTCGGCGACGATGATCACGGCACACAAGAAAAGAACAACAAAGTGAAAACCGTTGAATCGGGCTTCGTCCACAAGCTTCTGAATGTCAATACGACGCATAAGTCTTTCCTCGATAGTTCAGAGAAAGTATCGGCATGACCGCGTCTTCTGACTGTTCTGCACAGAACACTTGCGGGGCGGGATTCCCCGGGACTTCGACCAAATGCCTTGACTCTGATCCGCACCGCGCCTTTGTGCGACACACATACTCCAACCTCCCTCATGAGTGGACATGTATGGGTGGCATATGTTGAGCAACCCGCTTGGCAGAACCTGGCAGCAAGCGGGTATCGCCCGAATGGATCCAAGTCATCGCAGTACCGCTTTTTCCTATGACGCGCGCGCAGCAGTGCCGTCGCGCGTGGCCATAGACCTGCTTGATCTGCGTGATGTCGGCCGCATGGACGCTGTGGCCCCAGGTTCACGTCTGCCTATTTGCGCCGCCTTCAAGGCCGGTGCGGCTGTTTACGATACTGAAGCCTACTCACACGATGCTGAACACTGCGGCACCGAAGAGCAGCAGGCCGAGCATGGACCCGTAGACGCTGAGCAGTTCGAGTTGGCTCCAAAGCAAAGCGGCGACAAATTTCACAGTCCGAACTACCGTGAGGACGCGGACGAAGCGCGGGTAGGCCTTTCCAGCGCGACGCCAGCCAAATTCTCCTCCGCGTTCATGATCTGAGGTCGGTCCCGAGCGTGGGCGGCTCGAACTCCGGTACTGGCACCCGTTGCGCTTCTTGTTGCCGAAAGGATCGTCCATGTTGGCCCCCCGGGCCCAGAACCATGGCGAAGTCACCGGCGGTCGAATTCATCGGCGCCCTTCTTAGGACTCGAGTCAGGCCGCCCTGGCGTTGCGCCAGCGGGTCTCGCTCGCAGGAACCCTATCCTCTAATGCACCCACGAAAAAATCTTTCCCGGATTCATTAGATTGCGGGGGTCTAGGGCCCGCTTGACAGCGCGCATGGCATCAACGGCCACCGAACCGCACTCCTCGATCAAGAAGTCCATCTTGTGCAAGCCCACACCGTGCTCGCCTGTGCAGGTGCCATTCATCTGCAACGCTCGCTGGACGATCAGGCGGTTCAGCCGCTCTGCCTCCTCAAGCTCTTCCGGCTTTTCGGGGTCAATCAGAATCGCCACATGAAAGTTACCGTCGCCAACGTGGCCCACGATCGGGCAAGGCAGGGGCGACTCCATGATGTTTCGTTCCGTCTCGGTGACGCACTCCGCCAGCCGTGAAATCGGCACGCACACATCCGTCGTGACCGCTCGACAACCGGGCTTGAGCTGCAGCATGGCGAAGTAGGCGTTGTGCCGGGCATTCCACAGGCGGCTGCGGTCTTCCGGCCTCATTGCCCATTCGAAACCCTCGGCGTTATTCTGATCGGCTATCTCTTGAACCAGTTCCGCTTGCTCCTTCACGCTCGCGTCAGTGCCATGGAACTCGAAGAAGAGCGTAGGCGCTTCGCGGAGCGTTAAATTTGAATAGCGATTGATGGATCGTATCGTGAGCGAATCCACAAACTCGACGCGCGCAATTGGGACGCCGATCTGGATTGTTTCGATTACAGCGCGAACGGCGTCTCCCATTGATGGAAACACGCACACCGCCGCGGACACAGCTTCAGGTTGCGGATAGAGCCGCAGCGTGACCTCGGTGATGATCCCCAACGTCCCTTCTGAGCCCACGAAGAGACGCGTCAGGTCGTATCCAGCGGACGACTTGCGCGCACGCGTGCCCATGCTGATCATCCTGCCATCTGCGAGAACAGCCTTCAGCCCCAGCACGTTCTCGCGCATCGTTCCATAACGTACGGCGTTGGTGCCCGACGCGCGCGTCGCCGTCATGCCTCCGATGGTCGCATCTGCGCCCGGATCGACGGGAAAAAAGAGGCCGGTGTCGCGCAGAGCCTCGTTGACTTGCTTGCGTGAGATGCCCGATTCAACGGTGATGGTCAGATCATCGGCATTGATCGAAAGCACACGATTCATCCCCGACATGTCAATCGTCACGCCCCCCTGTACAGCAAGCAAATGGCCCTCCAGCGAGGAGCCGTTGCCATACGCGATGATTGGTACGTCATGCTGTGCGCAGAGAGTCACCGTGAACTGCACCTCCTGAGTGTTCTGCGCGAACACAACCGCGTCGGGCAACTGGGGGGCAAAAGGCGATTCGTCGCGACCATGGTGCATGCGAACCGCTTCTGCGATCGAGACCCGCTCGCCCAGTTCCGCCTTGAGCGACGCGAGCAGTTCGGCAGGAAATGGACGGCGCACAGTTGCCGATGGTGTGGATTGATTCACATATTTCTCCTTCTATCCCTGAAACTCTTCGCTTCCTATGCCGTTACTTCACAACTCGTACCCGGCATCGCGGACGCGAAAGTTTGATGCAGGATTGCCATGGGAATTCTTCTGCGACAACATTGCGCAGGCGCAGCTCGAAATCACAGCTGTTGCTGCTGCATGAATCGGTCGAAAGTACCCTCCGCAAACCGAAACCAGACGTTCTGATCAGCCAGGAACTTGGAGTAGTCGGTATAGATCTTCTTCCACTCTGGGTTGCTGTTGTTCAGGTCGGCGTAAAGCTGTTGGGCCGACTTGAAGGCGGCACTCATAACGTCGTGCGTGAACGGACGCAGCTTGGTCCCTGAGCCGACGAGTTGCTTAAGCGCGGTCGGGTTCCTGGCATCGTACTTGGCGAGCATTGACACATGGGCATGGGAAGCAGCAGCTTCTACCACCGCCTTGTACTCCGCCGAAAGGTCGTCCCAGGCCTTGGTGTTGATGTAGAAGTCAACGTGTGGACCTCCTTCCCACCAACCGGGGTAGTAGTAAAACGGGGCAATCTTGTTGAAGCCAAGCTTCTGGTCGTCATAGGGGCCGACCCACTCCAGTGCATCGATAGTGCCCTTCTCCAAAGCGGGGTACAGGTCTGCAGCGGGAAGTGATTGGGGTATCAAACCAAAGGGTTCCAGCACCTTGCCCGCGAAAGGGTTGGTGCGGAACTTCAGGCCCTTCAAGTCGGCGACGGATTTGATCTCCTTGCGGAACCAGCCACCCATCTGCGCGCCCGTGTTGCCACCCGGCAGGTTGTAGATGTTGTATCTGGCGTAGAACTCACGCATCAGCTTGAGGCCGTTGCCCTCATACATCCAAGCATTGATTTGGCGCGCGTTCATGCCAAAGGGCACCGAACTACCGAGGCAGAAAGCCGGGTCTTTTCCGTAGAAGTAGTAGCCGGCCGAGTGCGCCATTTGGACTGAGCCGGTCTGGACCCCGTCCACCACGCTGAAAGCGGGCATTAGTTCGCCGCCAGCGTGCACAGAGATCTGGAATTTTCCACCAGTCATTTCGCCCACCTTCTTGGCGAATAGCTCGGAGGTGCCGAAGACCGTATCGAGCGACTTAGGAAAACTCGAGGCCAATCGCCAGCGAATTGCGGCTTGCGCATGGATAGCAGGTGCGACGCCGGCAGCCAGCAGGCCGAAAATGCCACCACCTTTGATAAGAGAACGACGATTCATCGGAGCCACCTCGAGCTTTGGAATGGAGGACCTTGCTTAGCACCTCGTTGTGGCTATCGACGCAATGTGCTCGCGTTCCCTTCAAAGAGAATTGAGGCAAGTGTGACGAGGATCAGGCTCAAGGAATGTTTTGCACATGACACTTGCTGGCTGGGTTTTCCCGCTCCCGTAGGGACAGTAGGGTCGACATCTCTGCCGGGCGACGTTTAGTGGGGAGACAGCGCGCTTCGCCACCTGCCCAGGCCCGTAAGCCATCAATATCAAGAACGTCGATACCGCCATAGCGAACACGTAGCAGACCTGCTTCTTGTAGTTCACGGAGTGCTTGATTGGTATTGCCGCGCGCCAGGCCTGAGAGGCGGCCAACCTCCTCCTGGGACATTTGTACTTGGCTACGCGTACCGGGATACAGCTCTTGATTGAACAGTTCGGAGAGGCTGTAAGCTAACCGCCCGGTTGCATCATTCAATCTGCTGATCTGCACAAGCGCCATGTAGTGGGCAAGACGCTCATTCAGCTGGCCGATGACGAATCGACTGAACGCTGGGTTGTTCTCGAGGAGCCACAAGAAGGTGCCTTGCGGCACAAAGACGACCGTGCTTTCCTGAAGCGCAACAAAGGCATAGGGCCGAGGCTCGTCCTTCAGCACCCAGCTCTCGCCCGCCCACGCGCCTGCTGGCACAGCCCCCAATGTGGTTGCTCGACCTGTCACGTCGATGGACTCGCACTTCAAGATTCCATCAGCGACACCTATCCAATGGGCAGAAGGAGAACCTTGCTCGCAAACAGACGCGCCGGCCGGATACACCCGCTCGAACATCGCGCTTCGGACATATTGATGTTCCTCTGTCGTCAAGCACGCTCCCCATGAGGAGTTTGCGAGCAACCGTTCTCCATGCGCTATCACGAAAGCCTTCCTCTCAGATAGATCGATCTCCGTTCCGGCTTAACCCAAACGAGCATGACTTGATGAGCTGATCGCGCTTTTGCGGAGGCTCCTTGGCATGTGTCAGGTCGACACATACTGCCGCTCTGGATAGCGATCGTCCTGCGCCACGGGAAGGGCGTGTGCGCTCATTTCTTGTTTTTATGCATGATCTCCTGCCGGCGACGATCCTGAGCCTTCCGGTTCCCAGGGTCGCTCATACCAATCGGCAGCAACGCATCCAGATCTACGGTGCGCTCATCAATCTGCTTGTTCGTCGCATCTTGCAGCGCTTTCTTGGACATCGCATAGGCGACGTTGCAGTCAGGAGTGATGCAGCGCGCGTAGCGAATAGCGGTGGACAACAGTTGGTCCGGCTCCACCACTTCATGAAAGAACCCCAGTCGCTCGGCTTCCTCCAAGCCGTACAACTCACCACGCAAGGTGGTCAGCGCACCGATCTTGTCGCCCAGGGTGTACTTGATGATCTCCACATAGGCAGCTGGCATCGGAATGCCGATGGGGACCTCGTTCAGGCCAAACTTCGCGCTCTTGCGGGCAGCAACGCGGAAATCGCAGTCCAGTGCGGTGATGAGGCCACCCGCAATGGCGTGACCATTGATGGCTGCGACTGTCGGTCTCGGGTAGCGGAAGATGCGCAGATTGGTCTCGCGGTAGGCTTTGTACCAAGCGCGGATCTTGTCGAGGTTACCGCTTCCGAATATCTCGAAACTGTACTGGAAGTCGATACCAGCCGAGAATGCGTCACCCTGCCCTGTCAAAACTACGGGGAGCTCGCCGAACTCGCGCTCAAGGCGATCAAATGCTGAGTGCAGATCGGAAAAGAACTGGTCGTTCTGGACGTTGACCTTGTTAGTGTTCATGCGCACTACCGCGCATTCATCAATGACTTCGATATCCCATGCCATGAGAGTCTCCTTCAGTTGTTAAGCAAATTGCTGTCGATGAGATCAATCTTGCAGGTTAAACGCGCGACGCGCATTCCCTGCAAGGAATCGAGGGAGTACATCGCCTCCGAGTTCCAACGCCTGGATGTCCTTCAGGCATTCCGCAGGGGTCAGCATCGGATAGTTGGTGCCGAAAAGCACCTTGTGCTTTCCTGGACCGCGCATGTAGGCCACCAGTTCCTGAGGAAAGCGGGAAGCCTTGTAGGCCGAGGTGTCGACGTACACGTTCGGGTGCTTCATCATGAGCGAGATCATCTCGTTCACCCATGGGAATCCGATGTGCCCACCGACGATGCGCAGTTCAGGGAACTCGTGCGCGACGTTGTCCAAATACGGGATCGGCCGCCCAGGCTCCGAAGGCCGCATCGGCCCGGCATGGCCCACCTGCAGACAGAAGGTGACATCGAGTTCAACGCATTCGGCATAGAGGGGGTAGTACCTACGATCATCAGGAGGAATTCCCCACAGCCAGGGCAAGACACGCAGCCCTTTGAAGCCGAACTGCTTGACGCATCGGCGCAGCTCCCTCACTGCTTCCATCGGCCTGTTAATGTCCACGGACGCAATGCCGACCACATATCCGGCATTCGCCTTGACCGCTAGGGACACTTCGTCGTTCGTAATCATCGGCCCCGCAGGCCCCCACCACGCACTTGCAATAGCCCGCGTCACACCCTGCTCGCGGAACGTCTTGAGCGCCTCGTGGTGCGAGATGTCCGGGCTGTCCTGCGCCAATGTCCGCCAAGCTGTCGGCCAACGGCGCAGCGAATCGAACATGGGGTCGAGCAAGTACGCCTTGTTCGGAAGCTGCATCCAGGCATCAATGATTTCGGTCATCTCACGACTCCTAGGTCAGGCGGACGAAGTCTGCGCCACCTTGGGCCGGAACTGGTCGTCGAAATCATCCAGGCTCGGCATGGGAAGTACTGGCCGGCTGTCGATGTTCTCCACGGCATGGAAGAGTTTCATGAGCATGCCAGTGCGCTCAGTGTTTTCCACGTATGGGACGTGATAGGCAAAAAACGGTTCATGGACTGAATAGCCAACATACCCTAACGTTCCTTGTAGCAGGTGCTTGAGCATGTCCTTCAGATCACCATGGATCGAACCGGGGCCAAACATGTAGTCCCGACCACCCAGGGACGCTACGACCATCGCGCGCTTGCCGCGCATGCCGCCTTGGTCGTATACCCGCATCCCACCGTAAAAGACACCGGAAAGGAACACCCGGTCAATCCACCCTTTGAGCTGCGCTGGTACTGAGTACCAGAAGATTGGAAATACCAGCACAAGTAGATCGGCATTGCGCACAGCCTCGACCTCGGCGGCAATCTGCGGGTCGAGCGTCTTGTTTTGCCAGGCATGCCGCTGCTCAAGTGGGTAGACCAGGTAGTCGTCGCGAGACCTAGTACCAAAGTCATCTGCACTTGCTACAGCATCGAAGTTGATAGCTTGCAGATCTGTAAGGCTCGTCTGCCAGCCATCCTTCTCCAAGGCTTCTTTGGTCATGTCGCGCATTGCCGCGACGAACGAGTTCGGTTCAGGGTGTGCGTAAACGATGTGTGCGCGTTTCATTGCATGCTCTCCATTGCCTTTCGACGGCGACCGACGGCCGCATTAATTTCAATCACCTCGTCGTCAATGCGTTGGTGATACTCGCTGCTGGGATGCAGCCAGTCCTTGATGCGCCGAAGAATCGCCGGATCCTTCGAGGCTAGAAGCTTTGCACGCTCTGAGGCGCGCGACCCGACCTCACCAGCGGGCGAGATCTCTGCGACCAGTCCCCACTCGTATGCCTCGGCGCCCGTGAATTTCTCACCACCAAAGAGCAGGCGTTTGGCACGCGGCAAGCCAATGGCACGCTGCAGCAGCAGTGTGCTGGCAGCCTCTGGAACAATGCCCAGATCGATGAAGGGGAGGCGGAAGACCGTGTCGGCACTCGTCACCACCCAATCGGCATGCAGTAACCAAGTCACGCCGATCCCGGTGGCAGAGCCATGCACAGCGATCACGACAGGTTTCCTCACGTCGGCGATGGCGTGCAGGAAGGATGGCACGGCATCCTGCGGTTGTTGAGGCCATTCGTCAAAGGCCTTTAAGTCATGTCCGGCGCAGAACACATCACCCGCCCCCGTCACCAGCACACAACGCACATCGTCCCTTTGATCTGCGGCCTTCAGAGCATTTGCAATGGCCGCAAACATTGGCATGGTGAGAGCGTTGCGCTTCTCTGGTCGAGTTATACGGAGATGCCATACCCCGTCCTGCACACTGCATTGGATGGAATCGGCAATCGTAATACTCACGATGCTGCTCCTTGTAAGCGGTGCCGCTGGGTCATCGACGGCAGGTCCTTGCCAGTGATCTCAGCCAGCAAGGCACGCTGGCGTTCACGCGCCTCCTCGATGGCTTGGAGTTTCACGTGCCCGAACCCACGGATCTGCTCGGGTATGCGAGCCAGTTCCAGACATTCCTTCTGCTTGGCCGCAATGAAAGGAATTGTCGCCTGGATACCCTGCATGTATTCCTCGATCAACGCGCGCTCCGTCCTCCGCTCATGCGTGTACCCGAACGGATCGAATAACGTGCCTCGCAGGAATTTCAGCTTCGCAAGGACTTCGAAGGCCGACGCCATCCAGCCGCCATAGAGCTTCTTGCGCGGGAGGCCATCAGAACCACGACGGGCAAACAGTGGTGGCGCCAAGGAGAAGCCAATTTTGTATTCCCCATCGAACTGGCTTTCAATCAGCTTGCGCAGTTCCGCAGACGAATGCAGGCGTGCGACCTCATACTCGTCTTTGTAAGCCATCAGCTTGAACAGGTTCTTGGCGACGGCCTGCTCGTAACCACCGGGCTTCGCAGCACCGGACGAGCGTACCGTCCCCAGAAAGCTTTCGTACTGCTGGGCATAGCTGTTGCCCTGATAGGCAACGAGCCGCGCGTATCGGTCCTGCATCAACTGCTGCACGTCTTCCTTGTCTGCCCTTGGAACCCATTGCACCACCGCAGCGGGTTTGGCCACCAGCCGCTCTGGCGCCGAAACGTACTGCCGACCGATCTTGAACGCGCGCAAGTTCGCAGCCACCGCCTGCCCGTTCAGTTCGATCGCGCGGCAGAGCGCATCGTGCGACAGCGGCACCTGCCCCGCCTGCCAAGCAGCACCCAACAAGATCATGTTGGCGTAGACACTATCTCCGCAGTAACGCACCGCGATGTCATGCGCCGGAATCTTGGCCAGGTTTTTCTCTGCACACGCCTGCTCGATGGTGGCCCACAGCGCCTCATTCGGCATGCTGAAGTCGCGGTTGCGCTGGAAGTCGGAGGTGGGCGATACATTGGTGTTCACTATGGCGCGGCAATCGGACTTCAGTCGACTGATGGAGTCCGGATGCGCGCTCACCACCAGATCGCCCCCGATGAGCGCATCGGCGGCAGCGTCCGGTATGCGGGGTGCGTGGACGTCCTCGGCAGATGCCGCGATGCGCACATGGCTCCACACCGCGCCGCCCTTCTGGGCCAGGCCTGCCATGTCCATCACGGAGCAATGCAGGCCCTGCAGATGAGCTGCCATGCCCAGGATGTTGCCGATCGTCAGCACGCCCGTGCCACCAATGCCGTTGACCAGCACCGCATAGCTCGTGTGCAGCGCAGGCAGTTGGGGATGTGCCGGTTCGGGCCAGGCTGCCGGATCTCCGTCGAAATCGGTGCCGGAATCGACCGGCTTCTTGCGCAGGGTTCCGCCTTCCACAGCCACGAAGCTCGGACAGAAGCCGTCTGCACAGGAGTAGTCTTTGTTGCACGAGGACTGGTTGATCTGGCGCTTGCGGCCCAGCTGTGTCTCCAGCGGTTCAATGGAGACACAGTTGCTCTTAGCGGTGCAGTCGCCGCAGCCTTCGCACACTTCCGGGTTGATGATGTAGCGGACCTGAGGATCCGGATAGTTGTTGCGCTTGCGCCGACGGCGCTTTTCGGCGGCGCAGGTCTGGTCGTAGACCAATGCGGTCACAAAGGGCAATTCGCGCAGTTCGCGCTGAACGGCGTCCAGATCGCGCCGGTGATGGAAGGTTGTGCCAGGCGCAAACGCTGCTTCGTGTCCCTTGTACTTCTCGACGTCGTCACTGACAACCACGACGTGCGTCACACCTTCGGCATGCAGCAGCTGGGTCAGCATCGGCACCGTGAGCGGCCCGTCGTGCGGCTGCCCGCCCGTGAGCGCTGTAGCGTCGTTGAACAAGACCTTGAACGTCATCGGCGTCTTGGCCGCCACCGCCTGACGGATGGACAGCGAACCCGAGTGGAAGAACGTCCCATCGCCCATGTTGGCGAACATGTGCGGCCGCTTGGAGAAGCGGCTTTGCCCCACCCATGGAGCACCCTCACCGCCCATGTGCGTGTAGCTCTCGGTGCGGCGATCCATCCAGTTGGCCATGTAGTGGCAGCCGATCCCAGCTGTGGCGCGCGAGCCCGCCGGCACCTTGGTAGAGCTGCTGTGTGGGCAACCGGAACAGAAGTACGGTGTGCGCATGAGGGGCGCCAGAAGCTTTCCCTTTTCTGACGTGAAGGGGAGCGCCTGGCATGCGTCCATGCCTGCGGCATGCAGCCGCGCCTGCAGAGCCGCCGCGATGTCCACGGGACCGAGTTCAGAGTCCCCGCGCAAGAGGCGATGCTCATGCGGAATCTCGAATTCCGCGCATTGGAGCCCGCCACTGGACTTGCCAACGACCTGAGGCGCCTTCTCACCGCTTGCGGCAAGCGGGTAGAGGATGTCCTTGACCTGCTGTTCGATCAGCGCCCTCTTCTCTTCGACCACGAAGATCTCGTCGAGACCCTGCGAAAACTCGCGGATGATCTGCGGCTCCAGTGGCCAGACCATGCCCAGCTTCAAAAGGGCTATGCCCCTTGCGGCCATGTCCTGCTCGCTGATGCCGAGCAGTTCCAGAGCTTCGCGCACGTCGTTGTAGGGCTTTCCGCCCGCAATGATGCCGATGCGTGAACCTGTGCCCTTCGCGACGATGCGGTTCAACCCGTTGGCACGGCAGTAGGACAGCGCCAAGGGCAGCTTGGTGCGCACGATCCGCGGCTCCTGCGTCGCCCATACGTCGGGCCAACGGATGTGGACGTCTTCAGTTGGCTTGAAATCCTCGGGCGGCCGGCATTCGACCCGGAACGGATCGACTTCTGCGATCGACGTGGTCTCGACGATATCTCCAACACACTTAAGCGCCACCCACAGGCCGGACGCGCGGCTCATCGCCCAACCATGAATCCCGTAGTCGAGGTATTCCTGCACATTGCTCGGGTACAGGATAGGAATGAACGACGCAACCAACAATTGCTCGCTTTGGTGCGCAAACGAGGACGACTTGGCCGTGTGGTCGTCAGCGGCCAGCACGAGCGCTCCGCCATGCGGGGATGTTCCAGCCGCATTGGCATGCTTGAGGGCGTCTGCACTCCTGTCGACACCGGGCCCCTTGCCATACCACATAGCGAAGACACCATCGACCGTGGCCTCCTCAGGGTGTTGCATCAATTGCTGAGTTCCCCAGCAGGCTGTCGCAGCTAAGTCCTCATTGAGGCCTGGGATAAATTCGATCTGCTTCTCTTTAAGGAGCTTCTGAATACTCCAGAGAGTTTGGTCAAGACCAGACAATGGTGAACCACGATAGCCGCTGACAAACCCACCTGTATTCAACCCTGCAGCACGGTCGCGGGTGCTTTGATTGAGCAACAGCCGAACCAATGCCTGCGAGCCGCTGATGTATGCCAGACCGCTCTCCAATTGGTAGCGGTCTTCGAGTTTGGCGGGACGCAGAAGCGCCCCCGGCGGCGGCGCGACTTCAGACATGCCGCACCTCCACTTCCGCGCCACAGCAGCTAGACACTGCAATGATGTTCGTTGCGCGCGAGTATGTTTCGCCCGGTGACCAACTCATGGGGAACTCCTTGTATTTTTGCTCAGTGAGATGACTCACCCGCAATTAGCCGCCATATCGGGTATTTCGTACATTGGCGAAATTGACTTTGTTTGTGCCAAAATCGCCAAGCCGTGCCTGTTACGCGATGCAACGACTTCGCAGCTATGCTCAAAACGCAAAATAGGTGATCGCAACTACTGCGAGCATGGTGGCTGGAACTGCAACTAACGCGTAGCCGCGATAGAAGTCCTTCGCTTGGCTAGCGGGGAAGACAGCGAACCCGTGGCAGTTTCCTAGGAAGGAAATTTTGTCGCAGTCCTCGCAGGCAAGAGCTGTTCTATCGACAGTGGAGCAAGAGACCGCGTCCTTTTGCCTATGCAGCTCTAAGCCAGCGTCAGGAACATCTTCGTGCAGTGCTACCGGTTGTCTGTTGCTCATCTCAGTGCTCCATTTTGTAGTCGCTGGTCTCAAGGCCAGCAGGACTATTAGGCGCACTCACGGGCGTTGGTGTACATTGTCGAAACTGACATCTTCAATGCCGTTTACGACATATGCCGCGTGCTGCCATCCTCACCTTCGACGGCTGCTACGCCTCCAGCGTGGCGGGCTTTGCGGACATCCTTCAGATCGCCAACTCCCACCTACGGCTCGAACAGGCCCCGGCATCCGCTCTGTTCGAATGGCGATTCGTTTCTCCCTCAGGTGAGGCGGCCGTAGCCAGCAATGGCCTATCTCTCCAAACCCATAAATTGGGGCCTCGGGAGCGCTACGATTTGGTGTTCGTGCCCAGTTTCCACTATGGTGGTCACCGCCAATTTGACAGGTTCCTGGATCAACAGGCTGACGCCTGTGCATGGATCACAGCGCAATGGCACGCAGGCGCTTGGATAGCGGCGAACTGCACGGGCACCTTCATCCTCGCTCAAACCGGACTACTCGACGAGCGTACGGCAACTACAACCTGGTGGCTGGAGCGCCAATTCAGGGAGAAGTTTCCGCGCGTCGACTTGCAACTGCGACCAGTTCTGACTGAGATTGACCGGCTGATCTGCGCCGGCGCGTCAGCCTCTTACTTGCTGCAGACTGTACGTGTCATTGAGCGCTTCGCAGGTCCTGTCATTGCATCGCAGTGCGCAAAGGCCATGTTGATCGACGTGAGCCAAACCAGTCAAATTCCTTACCTCCCTTTGCTCGCGCAGAAGAATCACTCCGATTCGTTGGTACATCGTGCCCAGCGTTGGCTACAGAGCAATATGACGAACGATCTTAGGATCACTGAACTGGCGCAGTCGCTCGCAGTCAGTGACCGGACGCTCATCCGGCGTTTCCGCAGCGTGCTGGATCAAACTCCCCTCGCTTATCTCCAGGATCTGCGTCTGGAAGCTGCTCGCGCTTTGCTCGAAAACAGTTCTCATAGCGTCGAAGAGGTAGCGAGCCAAGTGGGATACAACGATACAAGTTCCTTCTCCAGACTGTTTCGCCAACGCATCGGAATGAGTCCGGGCGCTTACCGTGGTCGCTTTCAGATGGACTCGTCGATGTAGCTGGAGCTGTAACTTTTGCCAACGGCTGAGACCCTTGGAGTTAGTCATGGAACATAGAACCGTCCAAGCAACGAAAGCGGACGCTGGTTCCGCATCAAGCGTAGCCGACTTCCTTGAAAAGTGGCCATGGTTCCATACGCTGTCTGAAGAGCTTCGGAAAATGACGCTCGAGACATCGTTGGAGTTGACAGTGCCCGCCAGTGAATATGTCGCCCGAGCTGGTGAGCCCAGCTCATACTGGTATGGCGTCATAAGTGGCCACCTACAGATGTACATCGTTGGCCCCGCGGGAGACGAGACGACGCTCTACTACCTCCGGGAAGGTGAATGGTGCGGCGACGGCTCCTTGTTGAAGAGGGAGTTGATGCAGTATGACCTGCGCTCGCTCACGTCAGCACACCTCTGTCTCATTCCGGCTAGCTCATTCAACATTTTGCGTAGTTCGTCAATTGAGTTCAGCAACTTTCTTTGTGATGTCATGAACGCTCGTATGGGCGAGTTTGTCGGAATGCTTGTAGCGTCGCGTCTGCTCGGTCCCGAAAAGAGAGTCGCAAAGGCGCTCCTGATGCTCGCCAAGAATGGACAAGAGGAAGACCTCCGGCTGTCGATCCACCAACATGATCTGGCATTAATTTGTGGGCTCTCGCGCCAGCGAGTGAACATGGCCCTGGCCTCATTTAAACAGGATGGAATTGTCCGAACGGAAGGCACCAAGGGATATCTGATCGTCCACATACAGCGCCTGCGCAGCTACATTGGAACAACCGACTGCTGACAACGCGCGACATTCGCAACTGCGATCCGTCGCATTTAGTTATGGGACGCTTTCGCTAGTTTCCGATGTGGCAGAGCTCTGGCGGGTTCTGCAATCCCATGCGTCGCCCTTCTTCGATGACTGGATGATAAAAAGGATATCTAAGCATCTCCTGCACACCGTCTCCCCGATCCGCCGAGCTTTCAGTGGCTGAAGACAGATCTACGCCGCACTGGACACTAGCCTTGTGCGGGCGCCCCTAGGAGCGCAGACTCCAGCAGATCCATACGGTCTCCACCCCAGAACATTTCACCCTTATAGATGAAAGTTGGAGCACCAAAGACCCCTAGTTTCTCGGCATGTTCGAGAGTCCTAGCCAAAGCCACTTCGGCTTCATTTTGTAGGAACTCGTGCCAATCCGACGATGACAGGCCGGCCTTTGTAAGAGCTCTAGCCACCTCGGTTGGTGACTCCAGGTCAAACTCGCGTCGCCAGAATGCTGCGAGCACTGGATCACAGAACTCCCAGAGATGATTTCTTGCCTTGGCGAAAAGAATGGCCTGGCTCGCAAGTGTAGGATTCCATAGCTTCGTCGTTGACCGCACGGTCAATCCCTGTAGCTTCGCAAGCCGTCGGCAATCCATATACAGGTACTTCAACTTTGCGACATCGCGGCTTGAGCGCTGATCGACCTCGCCGCCGTACGCGGACTGAAAATCTGTCACGTATGGCCACCAGTCAAAACCGATTCCACTACGCTGAGCGAGCGCTCGGGCAGGGCCAAGCGCGAGGTAAGAGTATGGGCTTCGCAGATCGAAGAATGCTTCTACCCGATCAGTGTCGGTCTCCATGATCAGCGATTCTTCTGGAAAAGATTCAGCTTAGCCTCGTCGGACTTCGTCACGTCCACCCACTGGCTGCGCAGGAGGTCCAAGCCACGACTGACGCCAGGACGGCTTCGTACCCTTCCATACCAGGCCTGCACTTGCGGGAAATCATCAAGCGAAACGCCTGTCATTTTGTTGATGCGGATCCAGGCAAAGTTTGCCATGTCGGCAATCGAGTATTCATCACAAATGAACTCGCGACCAACAAGACGTTCATCTAGAACTCTGAAGAGACGCCTCGTTTCTGTCTGATAGCGGGTGATGGCATAGGGCACCTGTTCGGATGCATAGCGGAAAAAATGCTGGGCCTGCCCCATCGCCGGGCCAATCCCTCCTACTTGCCAGAATAGCCATTGAAGCACTTCGCTGCGCTGGCGCATAGCTGTCGGGAGAAAGCGATTTTCCTTCTCGGCCAAGTACACCATGATGGCACCAGTTTCAAAGACCGAAAAGGGCTCACCCCTGTCGCTTGGCGCATGATCCACGATTGCGGGAATCTTTCCATTCGGATTGATGGCTCGATAGCCGTCTGTGTGCTGGTCACCTGCAGTGATGTTGATTGGAATGATCCGATAAGGAATTCCAAGTTCCTCCACCAAGATTTGCACCTTGTGTCCGTTCGGCGCTGCCCAGCTGTATAGATCGATCATGCTGTCTCCTGTAAACGTAGCTGATCCACTCGGGAGCGAGTGGATACCTTACTCAACTTCGTTTTAGGTTAGCAGCACGCGCCGCATTTCCATGTCTTTGCAAAGACAGATTGATCCGATCAATCGCGGCTGCTGGCCGTCAAGTGGGTGTGGCAGCGGCGAGGACAGGTCATCAACCTGATCGCGGACAGGCTGGTGAATCTGACGCCTTGGCTAGGGAGGCTGGGGCGCTTGGAGAGTCGAGATTTCAAATAGGTTGAGCTAACGATCAGCCCCCTGCGCACGAACTCTATTGGCCAGCCGTTGCGCGGATTGCGCTATAAATCGCGCTTCAACTCTTTTCCGGGAATGTATGAATCGCGCTGATCTAATTGAAGTCCTCGCCGCAAAGCATGACCTGTCCAAGGTTGCAGCCGGTGCCATCCTCGAAACCCTGATAGACACCATCCAGAATGCAGTCAAGAAGGACGACCCCGTCCAGTTGGTCGGATTCGGTACCTTCAAGTCGGCCAAGCGTGCTGCTCGTACTGGAAAAAACCCATCTACTGGCGCCGCTCTGAAGATCCCGGCATCCACCGTGCCCAAGTTCGTGCCCGGTGCCAAGTTCAAGGCTGTGGTCGATCCGAAGGCTGCCAAGCGCAAGGCCGACAAGGCAGGCAAGTAAGTGCCCTCTCAAGCAAACAGCCGCCAAGCCAGCCGTCTTGGCGGTTTTTTCATTTCTGCCAACCTGCCACTCGTTGGCACTGTCTCGTACACAATGCACCCATGACCACCTTCTCCAATGCATTCCGATCCGAAGTCGTCCGGATGGCCCGCAAGGAGCTCAAGCCGGAGCTCCATGGAATGCGCAAAGCGCTGACCCTTCATCGTTCGGAAATCGCGGCGCTCAAGCGCGAAGTGAAGACGCTGACCTCGCAGCTCAAGGCAGCTCAGCGCGTCGTCAAAGCAGTTACCCCTCCGAAGACAGAGGAGTCACCTCAAGAGCGTAAAGGCGGAAGGAAGTGGGTATTCAAGCCGGAAGCGCTGACCGCCAAACGCGCTGAATTGGGAGTCACCGCCAAGGACATGGCCAAGCTACTGCAGGCGTCGCCGCTCTCCCTCTCAAAATGGGAGAACGGCCAAGCCAATCCACGTGCAGCCCAGTTGGAGCGAATTCGCGCAGTGCTCGGCCTGGGCAAACGCAAAGCCCTTGCCCTGCTGGCAGAAGGCGAGGGCAAATAGCGGCTTGAGCGCCGCACTACGTCAGGCTGCCGCTGCGGCGCTCAACACCTTTGCGCCCGTGAAGATGCACTCCAGCTTCTCATTGATGTAGTCTGACATCACCGGGTGCAGCGGCAGCGTTTGCCCGTTGTGCACATTGCATTGCGTGAAATCGATCCCATCCCTGTGCGCAGCCCGGCAGGCGGTGATGTACTCATTCATGAGCCCAGCGAACTCGATGAAGGGATGGTTGCCGATGGACACCGCGCTGCGATAAAACGCATCCGATGCATCCTGCATGCGGGCCAGAGCTACGAGGCGTTCGTTGGCGTCCATGTTCACTTCATCCTTCAAAATCTGATTCGGGCAGCATACCAGCGAGCCATTGCGATTCAGCGATATCGCGTCACAGCGTGACCACATTGAGATCGCCCCCGAGCACCTCCCTGGCCAGCGGCACCAGGTGATCATGGTGAGTTAGGAAGATGACCTGCATCTTCTGCGAAAGTTCACCCAACACCCGCAGCCCAGCCGCAGTGCGCCCGTCATCAAAATTGATGAACAGGTCGTCCGCAATGAGCGGAATGTTGAGCCCTTGCTCGATCTGCAACTCCAGCGCCGCCAGTCGCAGCGCCAGATAGAGCTGATCCCGGGACCCCTCGCTCATTCCGGAGACCTCCACCTGTGTCCCACCGTGCCGGATACCGTAGAGCCGTGGCGTCTGGTCGCCAGAGTCGACCAGCAGGCGCTCGAACGAGCCCAGCGTCAGTGCGCTGAACGTCGATGACGCCTTGGCCAGCATCGGGCCCTGGCGGGTCTCGCGGAATTTCTCCATCGACCATTTCAGCAGGCGCGCGGTGGTGTGCAGCTTGAGGTAGCGCTCCGCTGCATCCGCCATCGATGCGACGGCTTCTTGCCGGCGCGCATCGGCCGTCGCCGCGGCGGCGGTACCGTCCAGGGCTTCAAACGCTTTGCGCTGTGTGCCCTGCTGGGTGCTCAACTGAGCGATCTGCTCGACCAGTTGCGCAGATACGCTTCCTAGCCGCTCGATCTCGGCCACCAGTTCATCGGGCGCGATGCTCTGCGCTTCCTCTCTAAGTTGATCGAGGCTCATCCCGTCACCGCTGTGCACCAGGTCGGATTGCGCTGCGGCGATCCTGGAGTCGATCTCCCGGCGCTGCTCGGACTGCTGAGCGGCCGCGGCCAGCGCGTTGACGTCATCCACACCTGCAGCAGCCATCAGCGGCGCAAGGCGAGCCGCTTGGGCTTCGTGACGTTGCCCGGCATCGGCGAGTTCCGCCTCGACCTGAGAATGCCGGACGCGCAGTTCGCGCAGGGCTTTGTCTGCCTGCTGGGTGCTTGCCAGGCGAGCGAAGAGTTCCTGCGCGATAGCGTCGGCATCCTGCTGGGCAAGGTCGGTTGCCGCCCGGCTTGCAAGGGCTTCTGCGGATGCCTTCAGATCATCGAGGTCCATCTGCATCGGCTCGATGCGCTCGGTGCGGATCTTTCGGATCAAGCCCAGCAGGCGGTCCACTTCCTGGATTGCTTCCGCCTCAGCTTCGACCTGTTCGGCCTTCGTGGCACCGTCGTAGCCCGCAGCTTCGACTGCCGCCTGCCATGACGACTCCCAATCGGTCCATCCCGTCTGGGCCTGCTGCATTGCGGACTGCAGGCGCGGCAGGCTGCTTTGGGCTGCGGCCAACTGCTCCTCCAGCGTGCTGTGCTGCCCCCGCGCCTGCTCGACCATGGTGAGCAGCGCACGCGCACGCTGTAGGCAGTCTTGGAGGGATGGCGCCTGCGCTTCGGTGTTTGGTTCTCCAAGCATGGACCAGATGGTGGTCGCCAGTTCAGAACCAGTGGCCTGCAGATCCTTGCGCTGCTGCTCAAGCCTGGTGAACTCGGCGCTCATCTCCAGGACAGCCCTGCGTTGGCGCAGCCATGCAGGAGCGGCTTCCAGCGGGAGCTCGGGCAGTCCGCACTGGCCGGCGAGCTTTTCCCATTGGCGTTTGCGCTCTTCCTGGCGACCCTGTGCACCCTGCAGGCGCACTTCATGCATCTGCTGTTCCAGCCGCACATGTTCGATGCGCTCTGCCTTGGAGCGGCGCGTGGCCTCATGGTCGGCTTTCAGGAGCCTGTCGTCCGCGAGTACATCGGCCTTGGTCACCCACTGCTCGTAGGGACCCGCCTTGGCGGCCAGCTCGCTGGGTGCGGCCTTGATCGCCTGCCATTCCTTGTCGCGGGCCTGGCGGGCCTCTTCCACCTGTTCGCGGGACACGGGTTGGAAATCCTGCACGAAGTGCTGCAACTCCAGCTCCAGGCGCTGAAGCTCCTGTGTCTTCTCGGCAAGGGCTTCCTGCATTGCCTGCACTTCGGCGTTTGCGTTGCGGCTTTCATCAACGAGACCTTGTACGGCAGCATCCTCGGGCACGAGCATGGCCGCGAGTGCAACGGGTTCAGCGCGCCACTTGCCAAGCCCCGCCTTGGCGGCTTCCAGCTCTGCATTGAGTGTCTCTACCTTTTGCGCGAGCTGGGACAGTGCGGCGGCATGGTCGCCGAGCTTCAGGGCGCGTTCTACGGCGCCGGCCAGGTTCGGATTCACCTCCCGTGCGCCCAGGCGTGCCAATGCCTGCTGGGCCTGGTCGATCTGCTGCGCCTTGTCATCCAGGGAGGCTTGCGCACCGCGCAGTTGCTGCGCCAGTGCGCCCTTGTCCTTGAGCAGGCCCGCCAGTCGGTTCCGCACGGCGGCAGCCGGAAGGCGCTTGCGGACTGCTTCTTCGGTGTCGGCTGCCCAGCCCAGCTCCTGCACAAGCTCTTGCACCCGGGACCAGTGGGTCTGGATTTCTTCGCCCCGTTTGGCAATGTCTGTTCGGTGGCTGCGGTACTGCAGCCTGCGTTCATGGAGGTCGGTGATGTCCGCGGCCAGGGACAACAGGGTCTGGTCGACGCGGATGGCTTCCAGTTGGGTTCGCAGGCTGGATGCTTGCTGTTCAAGGCGTTGCCTGTCGGCCTGGGCCATCGCCATGGCGTGGGCTGCATCGCGGATGGTGCTGGAGGCGTTCTCCGGCAGCAGCGGAACCTCGTCGGTGAGGCCGAGCGATTCCTTCTGTGCGTGGGCAGCATCAAGGGCCTGCAGCATGGGGCGCACGCGGCGAATGCGCTCGAGCTGGCTCAGTTGCTGCCGGGTGGCCTTCTCTTGCTGGCGGGCGTCGGCAATGGCTTGCTCTGTCGATTGCAGCGCATCGTGCTGCGCCTTCCAGTCCTTGGCCTTGAGCACGACCTGCTTGAGCTGTGCTCCTGCGGCCTCGTAGGCTTCCTGGGCCTGGTAGTAGACCCGGGCGCCTGACTTGCGGCTGGCGAACAGGCTGTCGGCTTCGGCCTCCAGCTTTTGCAGCACGCCGGCGAGGCCTTCGATGCCGGCGGCCGACTGGAAGAGCAAACGGCCCACGTCATCCGATGCCGACAGGATGCCGGCACCCCCTTCGACCAGGGTGGAGTGGTCCAGCGCGTACATACGCTGGAATGCGTTGAGCTGCAGACCGCCGAGCCAGGGCTGCAGCATGGCATCCGGGAGCACCGCGTCTTGCGGCGAGCGCACCGTGTTCTTGTTGCCCTTGGTTCGGTCAAACGCAAGAGGCGGATCCTGGGAAGCATCTGCAACGCGTTCGAGAACACCGCCCACCCGCAACTCCGACATCGGGTGCAGAAAGGCCAGGGGTGTTCTGACAGGAATGCCGAACAGCCAGTCCCCGATGGCCGACCGGACCGTGGACTTTCCGGCTTCGTTGGGCCCCACGATCAGGTGGATGTCCCGGGGTTGCCTGGGCAAGGACAGATGGCGGTCGGTGAACTTGCCGTACCGGATCAGCTTGAGTTCGCGGATACGCATGGGATGTGTCGAGCTGGGTGGACGGTTGCAACAGTTGCGTCAGGCGGCAGGTGCCGATCCCGGCGCGACCCGGGCCATGAGGACGGGGGCGGCCTGGCGGACCCGCTCGGCGATGAGCGGTGAGTCTGCCTGGCGGAGTTCTGCCAACTCTGGCGCGGCAAGCAGGACATCGTGCGGCAGCTTTTCCAGCAGTACCTGCCACTCGGCGTGAATGGCCTGCAGGAACTCCGGGTCCGCATGGGCCGATGCAGCCAGGTCGTGCAGCGCATCGAGCGCGTCTTGTGCATCGTCCGAACCGGCGGTTGCCGGCGCCGCCGGTGCTGTCGTGGACACCCGCACCTTCTCGATCCAGATGCGGTCCGGGTCCAGTGCAACGGCCTGGGCGATCACCTCCTGCCGCAGTTGCCCTTCGTCACTGGCCAGCGCTGCGTGGGCGGCGCACTGCCCCGTGAAGCTCACGCGGACTGCAAGCGGAAGGCCTGCTGGCGCAGTGGCCAACAGCTGCTCAAGCGACTGGCCCACCAGCCGCACCGCGCTGCGCAGATCGTCGCAAGCGCTGACGTCCACGGACAGCGCATGCCAGCGCAGCACGTCGACCTCGATGCGCTCGATCTCAGTGATCTCCCCGGCATCGGCAGAGACCAGCAGGGCTCCGCGCGCGCCGGTCTCCTTGATGTGGCGGCCTTGCAGGTTGCCTGGGTAGGCAATGGTGGTGTCGCCGCGTTCGATCCAATGCTCATGCACGTGGCCCAGGGCCCAGTACTGGTAGCCCTTGGCCTGCAACTCGGCCACAGAGCATGGCGCGTATTTGGCATGCTCATTGTTGCCCTCCAGAGCCGTGTGCAGCACGCCGATGTTGAGCCAGCCTGGCACGGGCATGGGGTAGCTGGGGACCAGGTTCTCCACAGTGGCTGCGACCTTGAAGCTGCGGCCATGCAGGGCAACCTTGAGTGGCTCGATGCGGAAGGTATCGGCCTTGCGGGAGGCGAAGGCGTGCACGTTGTCCGGCAACTCCAGGCCCTTGGTCATCTCGCTGTCGGCATCGTGGTTGCCGTAGAGCAGGTATACAGGGATGCCGGCCTGGCGCAGGCGGCCCATCTGGCGCACGAAGAACAGGCCGGTGTTGAAGTCCTTCCAGTCGCCGTCGTAGACGTCGCCGGCGATGACCATGAAGTCCACCTTCTCTTCGATGGCCACGGTGACCAGGCGCTCGAAGGCATCGCGGGTGGCGGTGCGCAGGCGCTCCGCTGGGGCATCCGCGTAGGAGGAGAGACCTCGCAGGGGGCTGTCCAGGTGCAGGTCTGCGGTGTGGATGAATTTCACGAAAGGATCTCCTCTGGATGGCAGGCAGAAGGACGGCTACGGACGCTGGTCACTTGCGGGGCACGATCTGGATGGTGCCCACGCCAGATTCGGAAGGCGGAGCAATCCAGTGGACCCAGACGCCGCGCATCCAGGCGCCCAGGTAGATCACGCTCACGAGGAAGATGCCCCACTGGTCAGCCTTCCATGCGGCGTAGAACCAGGCGGGCTGCCCAAGCATGCCGAAGATGCAGGCCCAACGGCGCAGCTTCTCGCTGCGGGCTTGGGACAGCCAGGCTGCGAGGGCGCCGAACAAGGCGATGGCGATCTGGTCGAGTTCCATGCAGTGATTGTGCATGACTGGATGAATTTACAGCACCCATGCTGTAGGCGACTGGGCAATTTCTTGTTTGTGGTGTACGGCAGCAGCACCCACAATCGAAACAAGACGTACAAAAAGGGAGGTCCTGCAATGAAAGGGTTGGGATTTGATCGAGCTGTCAAATCACCTCAACAGGTGCAGCTGGCCATGTTTCAACTGGCCGAATTGCAACGCAGTTGCCCCACCTGAAATGCCCGTAGGCATTCAGCGATTGCGTCGCTGGTGTGTGCTAGCTACAGACGATTTTCAAGAAGTCCGGGTTCTTTGATTGGTCCGCTCAGCCCATTACGCGGCCGACTCGTCTATGGAATGCCGCTCTACACAGCAATTCAAAGGTACTTCAATGCCCGACACGGCCGCAGCCCCGACAAACGGCGATATCAAACTCCGGTTTCTTGAACTCTGCCAGTTTCGCCGGCTTGGCAAAGTTCAGTTGGAGATCGATCAAAAAACGACCATCTTGGTCGGTGCGAATAACAGCGGGAAGACTTCGATCCTTGCAGCCCTACGTCACTTTCTTGCTGATGGCACCTCATTCGGGGCCTTCGACATCAGTCTCTCGCAGTGGCCAAAGTTGCGTACTCTTGGAAAGAGTTGGGAAGCGCTGGCAGAGGACCCTTCCACGGTAGCAAGCTCTGAGGTCCAATGGAAGGAGCAGCTGCAGACTCTCCTTGAGGCGATGCCTACCCTGGACCTATGGTTCGATGCCGAGGCAGGCATGTATCACTATGTCGCGCCATTTTTGTCCAAGTTCAGCTGGACGGGAGGCGCTGTCGGTGTTCGATTGCGTCTTGAGCCCGCAGCCACTGTAGACGAGCTGAAACAGCTGGCCTGGACCTACCAACTGGCACGCGCTCCAGTTAAGGACATGGGGGCAGATTCGCTGGCGTGGCCGATTGATCTGCTGGACTTTTGGCTTCGCGAACCAGGAAAGCTTGGCCAAGTTCGCGCGTACAAGCTTGATGCAGACAACAATCCCCTAGCTGGTATTGCAGCCTACACCACACAGGCGCTACCAGAGGATGCTAGTCCTATTGAGCGAAAGAACCTGTCGAAGGTGATACGCGTTGACTTTGTTGCGGCCCAGCGCGGACTCGGCAGCGAAGAGGCTGATTCTCGGTCGGCTTCAGGCCCACATAGGGTCGGAATGTTTTCCAACCAACTTCTGAAATTTGCTCGGCAGCACTTGAATGTCGCAAGCACGGGGCACGGTCATCGTGCAGACCTCATCAAAGCCGTTGCAGAGGCTCAGCGCGACCTGGACAAGAAGATTCACGAAGCCATTGCGGATTCAGTTGAGGAGGTGAAAGAACTTGGCTACCCTGGCCTGCATGATCCTCAAGAGATCCACTTTCGAACTCGGATCCAAACCGCTGACTTGCTCGACCACGGTACCGCTGTCCAGTACAGCATGCATAAAGAGTCGCTCGAGGAACTGCTTCCAGAGTATTCCATTGGGCTTGGCTACCAAAATCTTCAGTCGTTAAGCTATCAACTAGTTTCTTTCAAAACAGCTCGACTGAAGCCAGAAAAGGGCTCTCCAGCGCCTGTTCACTTGGTCATGATCGAGGAGCCTGAAGCACACCTCCATGTTCAGGTTCAACGCATTTTTTCCGAAAAGGCGCACAAGCTCATCAGCCCGACAGCAAAGGATGAGTCAACCCTCAAAAGCCAGCTGCTCATCAGCACGCACTCAAGCCATCTTGCCCATGCGGAGAGCTTTGACCGCCTAAGGTATGTTCGCCGGATAGCAAAAAGCGCCTCAAACCCGATGCCGTCCACCGAAGTGGTCAATCTCGGTCAGGTGTTTGGCAACGACAAGAAGACGCGGCAGTTTGCGGAGCGCTACTTCCGTGTCCAGCACACCGACCTTCTTTTTGCCAATGCGGCGGTCTTTGTAGAGGGAGTCGCGGAGAGGATGCTAGTCCCGCTCTTTATGGAGCGTGACTTTAAAGCACTCAACAGTCGATACGTGTCATTTCTCGACATCGGCGGAAGTCACGCTCATCGACTGAAGCCGTTAGTCGAGAAGCTTCGAATTCCTACGGTCATCATCACCGACATCGACCCTTCAGAAGAGAGAGAAGGCAAACCCAAGAATGGTGGTGAACCGACCAAGAAGTTGGTTGCCGTTGCGAATACTGGCCAACCAGGCCTTCAGTGCGGCAATCCAACCCTTCGCGGCTGGCATCCGAAGTTGCAGATGCTTGATGACTTCAAGAACCCGAGTGACTCACAATGGGTTTGGCAAGAAACGGCCGACTGCCTTGTTCGTTTTGCATGGCAGCTCCCCGTTGCGGAAGCAGGAGAGAACTGGCCGAGCACATTTGAAGACTCCCTGGTTTTGACCAACATCCAGTGGTTCAAAGACTTGCTGCAGGAGAAGGTAGATGAGGCAGGCATGGAGATTGATCAGCCCACTGGGGCGCTCCGCTCCGTCGCAACGCTCGTCGCAAAAGCGACGAGCACTGCAGAGCTACTTGCTGCCCTCCATGCACTCATGCACAACTCCTTCAACAAGGGGGACTTTGCCGCAAGCATCTTCGAAAAGATCTCATCAGAAGAGCCGGTTGTTTGCCCGAAGTACATCGCGGACGCCCTGGGCTGGCTTCAGAAACAGCTTGATCCGAGCCAGGAGCCCACGCCATGATCGCAGTGCCCCACGCCATGAACGACGACAGAGACTCTGGAGTTGTCGAGGAAATTTGCGGCTATCTCACTGAACTTCCTCCCCGTAGCTACTTCCTTTTTGCCGGTGCTGGGTCTGGCAAGACGCGAACACTCGTTGAGGTGTTGCGTCGACTGACAGGCGTCGTGAAGCATGAGAAGGGAAATCACCTAGCCAAACAGCTAAGGATGTACGGACGGTCCATAAGAGTGGTGACGTACACAAAGAATGCGGTATCGGTCATCAATGGTCGCCTCGGAGAAAACGACCTGGTCAAGGTCTCAACGATCCACTCCTTTTGCTGGGAACTCATTGCCGGATTCAACGATGACATTCGAGCTGCACTCATAGCCGTGAAAGAAGGTCAGATCGCCAAGGAGACGGCCGATGCACTCGCCAAGCCAAGAGGCATTACTGCAGCCAAACAGCGCGATCTTGATGAGCTCAAAGCCGACATTGAGGCGTTCAGAACGACAGATGTATTTATCTACCATCCAGATCGCAACACCTACGGGCCCGGAGCACTCGCTCACAGCCAAGTCCTCGATGCTACGGCATGGCTGTTAGGAAACAGGCATACGCTGCAAACGATCCTCAAAGACCGTCACCCCATAGTTCTGATTGATGAGTCTCAAGACACGATGAAGAGCATGCTGGACGCATTTATGTGCCTTGCGGAACCTAGGGGTAGCGGCCTCACCCTGGGCTTGCTTGGCGACCATCGACAACGCATTTACAACGATGGTCACGCCGATCTCCCAAGCCTGATACCACCGAGCTGGGCCACTCCAGAGCTGCAGATGAATCATCGAAGCCAGCGCAGAGTCGTCGACCTCATCAACGCAATCTGGGAAGCGGAGCTGGAGGGCCGAACTCAGCCGGCAAGTGGCGTGGAGCAGCACTCTAGATCCGGGAAAGCAGGAGGCACTGTTCGGCTTTTCGTGGGTGACACATCTCGTTCCGCGGAGGATAAGGTCGTTGGAGAACGCTGGTGCGCAGATCAGATGCGGCACGCAAGCGGATATGACGATTGGAGCCGAGGTCAGTATCAATTGCTCGCGTTGGAGCACAAGCTCGTCGCGACTCGTGGTTCTTTCCTCGACGCATTCAGTGCCATGGTCCTACTGGACGCAAATGCCGCTGCGCCTAGTGGAAGTGGCGAGAACAAAGGGCCGGCAGTTGTACAGGTGCTGTTGAACGAACTCGGGCAATTGGAGGCGTGCATTGGCGCTGACGGCACGGTAGATGAGGTCAAAGCCACAGATGTCTTTCGACGCTACGGCCGCCTTGATGGAATGCCGGACAGTCCCACCGACCGAACTCGGCGCGTTGAGGACATGCGCCAGGCTCTTGAAGCTTTCGCCATCGCCCGAGCAAATCCGAATTCCACCGTTGAACAAGTTCTCAAGCCGATCCTCGCCGCAAATCTGTTTGACGTGGATTCTCGATTGACAGCGGCGTATGAGGACAAATCTCCTGCTCCACCAGAACCCGGCAGAGGCGAAGACGAATCTAAGCAAAACCGGATGCGTCGGGGTTGGTGCGCACTTTTTTCAGCACCGTGGAATCAACTCCAGAAGTACCGTGTGTACCTCACGGGCGATTCAGTGCTTGCCACGCATCAGGTCGTCAAAGGTTCCGAGTTTCCACACGTGATGGTGGTGATGGATGACAAATTGGCAGCTGGCAATCAAATCTCATACGACAAGATTTTTGGCGGTGTCCAACTCACCAAGGCAGATCGAGAGAACATCGACAAAGGCAAGGAAACGAGCATTGACCGCACACTAAGGCTTTTGTATGTCACATGCAGCCGCGCTCAAGAGTCGCTGGCTCTTGTACTTTGGTCTTCCGATCCTGCCGCCGCTCTACTGCGAGTAAAAGACAGCGGTTGGTTTTTAGAGGGAGAGTTTGACCCGATTCAATAGCCCGACTAAGTAAGGAATCAAGACCCCGGCGTTCGTTCCTTGCGTTGGTTCAGCCCCTGCACTTTCCCACAGAAGAATGTCCACTCAAGCCGTGGATGAACCTGTGGATATCCCCTTGGTTTGTCCTGCAGAGCCTGCACCGGCGCGGGTCCTGACGGAGTGCCTAATTCCTAGGCAAGACAGAGCGCGGGGTGCAGGTCCCACCTGTAGAAGTGCGACCAACGCTGCCCAATCAAGGCTTTCGAGAGACACCTTGGGTGCATGCGGTGGCTTTGCTATCCTGCTTGGCTCAGGACGAACAGCGAGGTTCAACATGGAGCTTCACCTTGTCACCTAGCGTCCGGCGCCGGATATCCTTTCGCAGCCCGAGGTCCAACTACACCACTGGCGCATCCTGCGGCGGGGCAATGGAACCCTGCACATTGCCGCCCAGCTAGATTCGGGGTCACTGCGTCTCACATCCCTGCTGCAAGCCATAGACCTGCGCAGGGCAATAGTCAAAACGGAGTCAGGACGGAGCTACCACCTGTCCAATCCACCTGAGGAAGACCAACTGCTGAGGTCGCTCATGGTGGTAAACGCAGCCCGAGGCCTGGTTCAGGTCTCGGAGGATGTGAGTGACGCCATCTGGGCCGCGATCACCACTGGCGCTTGGCCCTATGAAGACCCCAGCTTGCTGCCTTCAGTGCAATAGCTCCGCTCAAGCCGTTTGGACCGTCGACCCCATGCCATGAGGGCAGCAGGAGCCCCGCTGATTTCACAATGCAGAAAGTGCCCGACGGACCTTCTTTTCATCCGACGGACTTTATTTGTTGTAGTCAGCGAAACCCTTGCCGCACCCCGCTCACTCCACCGTGACGCTCTTGGCCAGGTTGCGCGGCTTGTCCACGTCGGTGCCGCGCGCGCAGGCCGTGTGGTAGGCCAGCAGCTGCAGGGGCACCACGTGCAGCAGCGGGCTCAGCGGGCCGTAGTGCTCGGGCATGCGGATCACATGGATGCCTTCGCTGCTCTCGATGCGGGTGTCCGCATCGGCCAGCACGTAGAGCACGCCGGCGCGGGCGCGCACCTCCTGCATGTTGCTCTTGAGCTTTTCCAGCAGCGCATCGTTGGGCGCCACGGTGACCACGGGCATGGCGCTGGTGACCAGGGCCAGGGGGCCGTGCTTGAGCTCGCCGGCCGGGTAGGCCTCGGCGTGGATGTAGCTGATCTCCTTGAGCTTCAAGGCGCCTTCGAGCGCAATGGGGTAGTGCAGGCCCCGGCCCAGGAACAGGGCGTTCTCCATGCGCGCGAAGTCCTCGGCCCAGCTGATGACCTGGGGTTCCAGCGCGAGCACGGCCTGCAGGGCCACGGGCAGGTGGCGCATGGCCTTGAGGTGCGCGGCCTCCTGCTCGGCCGTAAGCCGGCCCTTGGACTGCGCCAGCGCCAGCGTGAGCAAAAACAACCCGGCCAGCTGGGTGGTGAAGGCCTTGGTGCTGGCCACGCCGATCTCCACGCCGGCGCGCGTGATGTAGGCCAGCTTGCACTCGCGCACCATGGCACTGGTGGCCACATTGCAGATGGTCAGCGTGTGCTGCATGCCCAGGCTTTGCGAGTGGCGCAGGGCGGCCAGGGTGTCGGCCGTCTCGCCCGACTGGGTGATGGTGACCACCAGGCTGCGCGGGTTGGGCACGCTGGTGCGGTAGCGGTACTCGCTGGCCACTTCGACCTGGGTGGGGATGCCGGCGATTTCTTCGAGCCAGTACTTGGCGGCGCAGCCGCTGTAGTAGCTGGTGCCGCAGGCCAGGATGAGGACGCTGTCGATCTCCTTGAACACACGCCAGGCGGCCGTGCCGTCGGCCCCGTCGAACAGCTCGGGCACGATGCCCTCCACGCCTTCGAGTGTGTCGCTGATGGCGCGCGGCTGCTCGAAGATCTCCTTTTGCATGTAGTGGCGGTAGGGGCCGAGCTCGGCCGCGCCGCTGTGCGCCTGTACCGTGCGCACGGGGCGCTGCGCGGGGGTCAGCGCCTCGCGGCCCTTGCCCACGATCCAGTAGCGACCCAGCTGCAGGTCGACCAGGTCGCCCTCTTCGAGGTAGACGATCTGGTCGGTCACGCCGGCCAGGGCCATGGCATCGCTGGCCAGGAAATGCTCGCCCGCCACCGAGCCGCCACTGCCCGAGCCCACGCCCAGGATCAGCGGCGAGCCAGCGCGCGCACCCACCACGCGGTGCGGCTCGTCCCGGTGCATCACGGCGATGGCATAGGCACCGTGCAGCTGGGCCACGGCGGCCTGCACGGCCTCGAACAGGTCGCCGCTGTAGTGGCTGTCGACCAGGTGGGCGATGACTTCGGTATCGGTCTGGCTGGTGAACACGTAGCCGCGGGCCTGCAGGGCGGCGCGCAGTTCCTCGTGGTTCTCGATGATGCCGTTGTGCACCAGGGCCACGCGGCCCGGCGTGCCGGCCGCGTCGCCCGTGCCGTGGCTGAAATGCGGGTGGGCGTTGTGCACCTCGGGCGCACCGTGCGTGGCCCAGCGGGTGTGGGCGATGCCGGTGGCGCCGTCCACGTGGTCGGCCTGCACCTGTTCGAGCAGTTCGGCCACGCGGGCCGTGCTGCGTGCGCGCTGCAGGCCGGCCGGGCGGCTGGCATCGAGGCTCGATGCATGCACGGCCACGCCGCAGGAGTCATAGCCCCGGTATTCGAGCCGCTGCAGGCCCTGCACAAGAATGGGAACGATGTTGCGCGTGGAGACCGCGCCGACGATGCCGCACATGGATTGCTGCTCCTGTTGGATGGATGGCGCAATGGTAGGCAGCGCAGATTGGAATTTGTGATTGATATTTTGACAATAATGAACTTAAATTTCACATAAACCATAACATGAAATAAAATTCCAAATATATGGAAATTTCGGAATCAATCACTTTAGACCACGTGGATCTGCAGTTGCTGAACCTGCTGCAGACCGACGCCAGCCAGAGCAACCAGGCCCTGGCCGAGCAGGTGCATGTCTCGCCACCCACCTGCCTGCGCCGGGTCAAGCGGCTGCACGAGGTGGGCCTGATCGAGCGGCAGGTGGCCCTGCTGCAGCCCGACCGCCTGGCCGCCGTGCAAGGCCATGGCCTGGCCTGCATCGTCGAGGTGTCGCTGGACCGGCAGGATGTGCAATCACTCGACGCCTTCGAGGCCCGTGCGGTGGAGCACCCCGCCGTGCAGCAGTGCTGGCGCGTGTCGCCCGGCCCGGACTTCATCCTGGTGGTGCACACGCGCGACATGCCGGGCTACCTGGCGTTGTCGCAGCAGCTATTCACGGGCGATGCCAATGTGCGCAACGTGAAGGCCTTCTTCAGCACCAAGCGCGCCAAGTTCGGCACGGCCATCCCGCTGCAGGGGCCGTGAGCCGATCCGCGGCCCCCCCGCCATCGACCCGGCGGGGCGGCGGGGCATGCCATTTGCCGCTGGCCTCTACCGCCGGGTAAAGGTAAGCTCACCGCGCCCCTCCCCGCTGCCCCTTCGCCTGCGCACCCTTTTCTCCATGGCCACCTACGAACAACAGATGCCCCGGCGCGTGTACCCGCTGCGCGTGCTCGGCATGGGGCTCGGTGGCGTGGTGGTGGCCGTCGTGCTGTGGCAACGCCAGGCATCCCTGCTCGCCTGGCTGGGCATGGTGCTGCCCTGCTTCGTCTGGCCCCATGTGGCCTACCAGCTCGCACGGCGCAGCGCCGACCCCTACCGCGCCGAGATCCGCAACCTGCTCACCGACTCGGCCCTGGCGGCAGCCCTGGTGCCGCTGATGCACTTCAGCCTGCTGCCCAGCGTGCTGCTGTGCACGCTGACCATGGTGGACAAGATCACCACCGGCATCCGCGGACTGTGGGCCCGGTCCATCCCGGCCATGCTCGCGGGCGGTGCGGTCGGAACCCTGCTCGCCGGCGTGCACTGGGCGCCCGAGAGCCCCCTGCCCATCATCCTGGCCTGCCTGCCGGTGATGGCGCTGCACACCATCTCGGTCAGCGTGGTCAGCTACCGGCTGATCCGCAAGGTCTCGCAGCAGAACCTGCTGCTCGACGAACTGCGCCGCGTGGACACGCTGACCGGCCTGTACGGCCGCGGCCACTGGCAGGAACAGGCCGAGGCCGCGCTACGGCGCCACCATGCCAGCCGCGAGCCGGCCTGCATGCTGATGATGGACATCGACAGCTTCAAGCAGATCAACGACCAGCATGGCCACACGGTGGGCGACGAGGTGATACGCGCGGTGGCGCATGTGGTGCGCGGCAACGTGCGCGCCACCGACTGCGCAGGCCGCTACGGGGGCGACGAGTTCGCCATTTTGCTGACCGGCATGGCCGTGGAGGAGGCCGTCGCCGTGGCCGAGCGCATCCGCGCGCAGACCGAGGCCGTCCGCCTGCGCGACATGCCGGCCCTGCGCATGACCACCAGCATCGGTGTGGCGGCCGTGCACCCGCGCCATGGCAGCCTGCGCGCCTGGATGGACGCGGCCGATGCCGCGCTCTACGGGGCCAAGAACGCCGGGCGCAACCGCGTCACGGACAGTTCCGCCGATGCGGGACCCGCCGCGGCGCCGCAACTGGCGACCTCAGACCGCTGACAGCGGCGGGCCTTCAATGGCCGGCAGCCGGGGCGAGCGCCGCAACAGGTAGATGTCCATGATCCAGCCATGCTGCGCGCGCGCCGCGGCACGGGTGCGCTCGATGCGCGGCCCGGCCTCGACCAGGGGGCCGCTGTCCAGCAGTTGCTGGGGCATGCCCAGGTAGGCACCCCACCAGATGTGCAGGCCTTCAGCGGGCAATACCGTGAAGCTGCACTGCCCGTCCAGCATCACCACGGCCGTGTCGACGCCCGCGGGCCAGCCCTGCTCGCGCAGTTGCCGGCCGGTGGTCACCACGAAGGGCTGGCCGATGTCGTTCAGGGGCACGGCATGGGCGGCGGCCAGCGCCTGCACCGAGGTGATGCCAGCCACCACCTCCACCCGCACCGGCGCAGGCTGCATGCGCGCCGCGATGCGCAGCGTGCTGTCGTACAGGGCGGGGTCGCCCCAGACCAGCAGGGCCACGCGCAGCACCTCGGGCATGGGACTGTCGACGGCACGGGTGATGGCGTCCTGCCAGCAGCGGGCGATGGCGGCGTGCCATTCGTTGACCTGGGCCAGGTAGTCGTCGCCCTGGCTGCGGCGCACCGGCATGTCGAAACCGGCGATGCGCGGGGCGGGCGCCACCAGCACCTCGTCGCACAAGGCCTGGCGCAGTGCGGCGAGTTCGGCCTTGTCCTCGCCCTTGTGCGGCAGCAGGATCAGGTCGGCCGCATTCATGGCGGTGATGGCCTGGCGGGTGAGGTGGTCGGGGTTGCCCGTGCCGATGCCGATCAGCACCAACGCCACCGATGGCAGGCCGGGTTCGGCAGGCGGGCGCATGTTCGCTGTCATGCGTTCAAGGACTGGTCCCGTGCCGTGTCCAGCGCCGTGCCCCCGGGCAGGTCCGGTGCGGGGAAGCGCGGTGCCGTGCCCATGGGGCGGTAGCGGCGGTCGTAGTCGGCCGCATAGAGCCGGCTTTCGGCAAACGCCTCGGCCTGCAGGCTGCGCCCCACCAGGATCAGCGCCGTGCGCTCCATGCTGGCGGCCACGGCCTGGGCCAGTGTGCCCACGGTGGTGCGCACGACGGTCTCGTCAGGCCAGCTGGCCCGCCAGACAATGGCCGCCGGGCAGTCGGCGCCATAGTGCGGCAGCAGCTCGGCCTGCACCTTGTCGGCCATGTGGATGGACAGGTGGATCGCCAGCAGCGCCCCCGTGGCGGCAAAGGCGGCCAGGTTCTCGCCCTCGGGCATGGCGGTGGCGCGGCCCGAAGTGCGTGTCAGCACCACCGACTGGCACAGGCCGGGCAGCGTGAGCTCTGCGCCCAGCGTGGCCGCGGCCGCCGCGAACGAGGGCACGCCGGGAGTCACGGTGTAGTCGATGCCCGCCGCGCGCAGGCGCCGCAGTTGCTCGCCCATGGCGGACCAGACCGACAGGTCGCCCGAATGCAGGCGCGCCACGTCCTGGCCGCGCGCATGGGCGGCGGATATCTCGGCCATGATGGCATCGAGGTCCATGGCCGCGGTATTGACGATGTGCGCGCCCGGCGGGCAGTGCGCGAGCAGATCGCGCGGGATCAGCGAGCCGGCGTACAGGCAGACCGGGCAACGGCCCATGAGGTCGCGCCCGCGCACGGTGATGAGGTCGGCGGCGCCGGGGCCGGCGCCAATGAAATGCACGGTCATGCTGTTGCTCCTTGGGTCAGCGCGGCGGCATGGCGTGCTGCGCCTGCCACCGCCATACAACAATCGAAAGGGGCCGAGTGGCGCAAGGCCACGGCCAGCGTGGCACTGCCATCCCCGGCCACCAGGCGGGGCCGCAGCAGCTGCGCCTGCGGCCCGGCGGCAGCGAGCGCAGCCGCTTCGGCCACACTGCCGGTGCCGTAACGGGCCTGCAGGCGCGGCGACTGCGTGGCCACCGGCTGGCGGCGCAGGGCATCCACCGGCACCGCCAGCACTGGCGCGGGTGCAGGGCCCAGCCAGCCGGCCAGCGCCGGGTGCTGTTCCTTGCCCTGCAGCACGGCCACGGCGCAAAAGCGGTCCATCGGCCCAGGCAGCAGGGCTTGCGCCTGCAGCCACAGGGCCTGCAAGGCGGCAGGCGTGGCCTGCGCGCGCAGGCCCACGCCGACCACCAGGCAGGCATGCGGCGAGGCGGCAAGGGTGGCCGTCACCGCTGCCAGCTCCACTGCACCAGCGGGCGCGCAGCCTTCCAGCTGCGCATGCGTCCCAGTGGCTCGACGCTGGACAGCTCCAGCCGCAGCAACTGGCCGCCCTGGTCGGCATGCAATTGCACCAGCAGGGCTTCGGTCTCCAGGGTCACGGCGTTGACCACCAGCCGGCAGCCGATGGGCATCAGCGCCTGCAAGGCAGCGAACAGGCCCGCATCGAAGCCACCGCCCACGAACACCGCCTGGGGCGCCGCCAAACCCTGCAGCGCATCGGGCGCCAGGCCATTCACCACCTGCAGCACCGGCTGCAGGCCGAACCGCACCGCATTGCTGCGGATGTTGTCGGCCCGCACCGCATGCTGCTCCACGCTGCTGGCCACGCCGCCGGCCAGGCACCATTCCACGGCCACCGAGCCCGAGCCCCCGCCGATGTCCCACAGCCGCTCACCGCGCCGGGGCGCCAGGGCCGCCAGCGTGAGCGCCCGGGCCGGGGCCTTAGTGATCTGGCCGTCGTGCGCATACCAGCCGTCGCCACGCCCGGGCACCTGGGGCAAGGCGGGTCCGCCTGCGGCCCGCAGGGCCACCGCCACCGGGGCCTGGGCCGGGTCAGCGGCAAGCACGGCCCCGGCCTCGTGCGCCGGCAACGCGCGGCAGCGCTCCCGCGGGCCGCCCACGGACTCCATCACCCACAGCGCGCTCGCACCCCAGCCCTCCTGGGTGAGCCATGCGGCCAGCTCGGCCACGGCCGGACCACCCTGCAGCAGCACGATGCACTGCCCGCCCGGCGCCAAGCGCGGCAGCAACTGCTGCAGCGGGCTAGCATGCAGGCCCAGGCAGTCGGTGGCCTCCAGCCGCCAGCCCAGGCGGGCCGCCACCAGCGAGAATGTCGAGGGCTGCGCGTGGCAGCGCCACTCCTGCGGGGCCAGGTGCGCCGCGAGGCTGCCACCCGCACCGAACCAGAACGGGTCGCCCGAGGCGAGCACCACCACGCGCTGCCCACGCAGCGCCAGCACGGGTGCGGTGTCGAACGGCACGGGCCAGGGGCGGCCGCGCCCACCGGCCTGTGCCAGCGCCAGGTGGCGCGGGCCGCCGAAAATCACCTGGGCCTGGTCGAGCGCCCGGCGCGCGGCGGGCACCAGCCCGTCCAGCCCGTCCTCGTTCAGGCCCACCAATGTCAACCACGGATCAGCCATGACGCATGTTCTCCTGCTGGGCGGTACCAGCGGCGCTAGCCAGCTGGCGCAGGCCCTGCACCAGGCACGGATACCCGCCGTGTTTTCCTACGCGGGTGCCACGCTGGCCCCCGTGGCACAGCCCCTGCCCACGCGCTGCGGCGGTTTTGGCGGCGTGCCGGGGCTGGTGCAGTTCATTCGCAGCCAGGGCATCACCCACGTGGTGGATGCCACCCACCCCTTTGCCGCGCAGATGAGCCGCAACGCCTGTGCGGCCTGCGACGCCACGGGCGTGCCTCTGCTGGCGCTGGAACGCGCACCCTGGCAGGCCGAGGCCGGAGACCGCTGGCTGGACGTGCCGGACATGGCGGCGGCGGCCCAGGCCTTGCCCGAAGATCCCGCGCGGGTGTTTCTCGCCATAGGGCGCAAGCAACTGGATGCCTTTGCAGGCCGGCACCAACACCATTACCTGCTGCGCCTGGTGGATGCGCCGCAGCCGGGCAGCCTGCCGCTGGCCGACACCACGGTGGTGCTGGGCCGCGGCCCTTTCAGCGCCGCGCACGACCAGGCATTGCTGCAGGCCCATGGCATCACCTGGCTGGTGGCCAAGAACGCCGGGGGCGAGGCCACGCGCGGCAAGCTGCTGGCGGCGCGCGCGCTGGGGCTGCCGGTGGTGATGGTGCAGCGCCCCCCGCTGCCGCAGCGCCCGCGCACCGAAGAGGTGGGCACCGTGCTGCATTGGATCACTCATGGCGTGCTGCCCGAGGCGGCGGGCAAGGTGCCTTCCAGCCCATAGAAGCGCGGGGTGTAGACCCAGCGGCCCACCAGCCGCGTGCTGCTGTTGCCCACCAGCACCACGGTGCGCATGTCGGCCATGTCGGGGCTGGCTTCGGCCAGCGTGCACACCTGCAGCGCCTCGTCGGGCGTGGACACGGCGCGCGCAAAGACCATGAGCCGCGTGGGCTCGCAGTGCGCGCGCAGCAAGGCCAGCAGGCGCACGAAGCCCTCGGGCCGGCTGCGCGAGCGCGGGTTGTAGAAGGCCATGGCGAAGTCGGCCTCGGCCGCCAGCTGCACGCGCCGGGCGATCACCGGCCAGGGCTTGAGGTTGTCCGAGAGGTTGATGCAGCAAAAGTCATGGCCCAGCGGCGCACCGGCGCGCGCCGCGGCGGCCAGCATGGCAGTGATGCCGGGCAGCACCTGCACGTCCAGCGCCTGCCAGGCGGTGGCCTGTTCGGGCGGCGCCTGCTCGATGGCTTCGAACACGGCCGCGGCCATGGCAAACACCCCGGGGTCGCCCGACGACACCACCACCACCTGCCGCGCCTGCGCCGCCAGCGCCAGTGCCTGGCGCGCCCGGTCCAGCTCCACCCGGTTGTCCGACGCATGCCAGGCCACCGCCGGGGCCTGGCCCTGCGCCTGCCACAGCGCACGGGCCCGCTCCACATACGGCAGGTAACCCACCACGTCGGTCGCGGCCTGCAGGGCGGCGGCCACTTCGGGCGTGACCTGCGCGAGGGCCCCGGGCCCCAGGCCCGCCACGGTCAGGCGGCCGGGGGTCTGGCCCGGGCTCACCAGGCGGCCTCCGGCCGGCGGCCCTGGCCATGCACCAGCACGATGGCGAAGTAGGGGCAGGCCTCGTCGCTCACCTCGGTCAGTTTGGCCACCTGCTGGCTGGCCGTGGTGCCGTTCTGCACCAGCCAGGCGGCACCGAGCCGTCCCGTGCGCTGCAGCGCCCGGCGGATGCGCGGCAGGTTGCGCCCGACCTTCATCACCACCAGGGCATCGGCGGTCTGCATGCGCCGCACCAGTTCATCCTCAGACAAGGTGCCGGTCATCACGCTGAGCACGTCGTCGCCCCAGGTGATGGGCTCGCCCGTGGCGTGCCAGCAGCCCACCATACCGGGAATGCCCGGCACCACCTCCAGGCGCACGGCGGCGCGCTCGCGCAGCCGGGTGTACAGGTGCATGAAGGAGCCATACAGGAAGGGATCGCCTTCGCAGAGCACCACCACCTGCTCGGTGCGCGCCAGGGTTTCCAGGCGGGTGCACCAATCGTCGTAGAACGCCGCGAGCTGGGCCACGTACTCCGGGCTGTCCACGGGCAGCTCGGTGGTCACGGGGTACTCCATGGGGTATTCGGTGGCCTCCGCTGCCAGCAGGCCGTCCACCACCTGGCGGGCCTTGCCCGGGCGCCCCTTCTTGCGGAAGAAGGCCACGTAGCGCGCGCTGCGCACCAGCCGGTGCGCCTTCACCGACATCAGCTCCGGGTCGCCGGGGCCCAGGCCCACGCAGACGATGCCGGGCGCCGCCTGCGCCACCGCCATGGCCTCACTCGGCATGGCTGGCCAGGGCGTTGATGGCGGCCACGGTCATGGCCGAGCCCCCCAGGCGGCCGCGCACGACCATCGCGGGCACGGGCAGGTCCTGCATCAGTGCCTCCTTGGACTCCATCGCGCCGACGAAACCCACCGGGCAGCCGATGATGGCCGCCGGGCGCGGGCAGCCGGGCTGCTGCAGCAGGTTGAGCAGGTGGAACAGGGCCGTGGGTGCATTGCCGATGGCCACGATGGCGCCCGCCAGATCAGGCCGCCACAGCTCCACCGCGGCGGCGCTGCGGGTGGTACCCATTTCGTGGGCCAGCGCCGCCACGCGCTCATCCTGCAGGGTGCAGAGCACCCGGTTGTGGGCGGGCAGGCGCTTGCGGGTGATGCCCTCGCTGACCATGCGCACATCGCACAGCACCGGGGCACCCTGGCGCAGTGCCTGCTCTGCCGCCTCGGCCATGCCGGGGGAGAAGGCCACATGGGGTGCCAGCTCGACCATGCCGGCCGCATGCACCATGCGCACCACGACACGTTCCTCGGTGGGGGTGAATCGGTCCAGGGACGCCTCGCGGCGGATGGTGGCGAAAGACTGCCGGTAGATCTCGGCGCCATCGGTTTCGTAGCGGTGCAGCATCAATTCTTTTCAAACAACAGGCCGGGATTGTCCTGCAGTGCGGACAGGTTCACGTGGTCGACCGCCTCGTCCGCGGCGCGCCCCTGCCGCACCACCGCGAAAACCGGTTCGCCGGTGGTGGGCTCCGCGCGCAAGGTCACCGTGGCGGGCGCCTGGCGCGCGCAGCCTTTGGCGCAGCCCGCCACGTGCAGGTGGGCCTGGGGCGGCACATGGGCGGCCAGCGCCAGCGCCAGTGCCTGCGTGGGGGCCTGGGCCTGCGGGCACCCGGGAGCCCCCGTGCAGGCCGAGACACGCAAGCGGGCATCGCGGGGTTGGGTCACCCAGTCTGCGGCCACGTCCAGGCCGGCGGTGTGCCAAAAGCCGGGCGGCCTGACCGCGGAGGCACCGGATTCGACCAGCAGCATGCGCCAGGGGGTCACGCGCAGGCCGCAAGCGCTGCCACGCAAGGCCCACACCAGCCGGGCCAGTGCCTGCGCCGGCAAGCGCCCCAAAGGGGCGCCCACCAGCGTGCCGATGCCGGGCAGGAAGCCGGGCTGCGGGCCGGGCCGCGTGGAATCCGTGCCGTGGCCGTGGGTGGCGCGCACCCAGTGAACCCCTGGCGGCAGCCCGGCGGGCCAGGGGGCCGCCGGCGTGGCGGCGGCCCGCAGGCGCTCCAGTTCGCCGGCATGTGCCGCCAGGCGCCCGGGCCGCCGCCCCGCGGTGCGCTGCGCCAGGCAATGCGCGGCAAACCACCGCGCCAGGGCCAGCCCCGCGGCGGCGGCCTGCGCAGGCCCCGCCGCCGCCAGCGCCCAGGGCAGGCCATCCGGCTGTACCTGCCAGGCCGGGGGGTGCGTTCCCGCAACCCTGTGCATGCGGATGTCGGCGGGCACCGCCTGCAGCCA
>NZ_AKJX01000095.1 GCF_000276605.1 Acidovorax sp. CF316
CTTGCCGCCGTGAACAGCGCCGCCACGCCGGCCGGCATGGCCCCCGCGCGGATGCGGCGCAGGCCCTGAGCCACCAGGCGGCGGTTGTTGGCGTCCAGGCGCACCACGTCGGCCACGGTGCCCAGTGCGACGAGCGTGAGCAGCGGATCGAGCTTGGGCTGGCTGGTGGTGTCGAACACGCCCCGCTTGCGCAGCTCCGAGCGCAGTTCCATGAGCACGTAGAACATCACGCCCACGCCGGCCAGGGACTTGCTCTCGAAGCTGCAGCCGGGCTGGTTGGGGTTGACCATGGCGTCGGCCGCTGGCAGCTCGGGTCCGGGCAGATGGTGGTCGGTGACCAGCACCAGGAGGCCCAGGGCCTTGGCCTCGGCCACGCCCTCGACGCTGGCGATGCCGTTGTCCACGGTGATCAGCACGTCGGCGCCGCGCTCCTTCACGCGGCGCGCAATCGGTGGCGTCAGGCCGTAGCCGTCGGTCACGCGGTCGGGCACCAGGTAGTCCACATGCTTTGCGCCCAGCAGGCGCAGGCCGCGCACGGCCACGGCGCAGGCGGTGGCGCCATCGCAGTCGTAGTCGGCCACCACGCACAGGCGCAGGTCCCGGGCCATGGCATCGGCCAGCAGGCGGGCGGCGTCCCCGATGCCCTTGAGCCCGGCGGGCGGCAGCAGGCGGGCCAGCCCGTCGTCGAGTTCGTCCTTGTCGCGCACGCCGCGCGCAGCGTACAGGCGCGCGAGCAGTGGGTGCACGCCGGCCTGCTCCAGCGCCCAGGCGGCACGTGGGGGAATGTCTCTGGCCGTGATTTTCATAATTGGGATGCCACCTGGGCAAAGCGGGTGGGCTGGAAGTAGGCCTTCATGCGCTGCACCAGGCCGCGTGGGGCGCTGTGGAACGCCAGGGCGGCACGCTCGCCGCACAGGGTGAGGCGCACGGCGCCGCCCTGCTCGGCCTGGCGCAGCAATGCGGCCACGGGGCCTGCGTCCAGCGCCGTCCAGGCAGCCGCCCAGGCGCGCCAGTCCTCGCGCAGCGCCGCGTCGCGCAAGGCCAGCGGCATCGAGGGCGCCGGCCCGGTGGCCGTGGCGGGCAGGGCGCCTGCGCCATGCACCCAGAAGGAGTTGACCGTGGGCAGGCCGCGCTCGGCCCGCGCGTCGTTGAAGGCATGGGTATAGAGCAGCATCTGCATCTCGCTGTGCAGGCGGTGCAGGGTGCGGGCCCGGGCGGCATCGGGCATCCAGGCGCGCACGTCGCGCAGCAGCACGCGGTCGAGCGACGCCGTGGCCAGGTCGGCGAACAAAGGGCCTTGGGCGAGCCAGCGCGTGGGCTGGTCGTAGTGCAGGTGGATGCCGTCCTCGGCGAACCAGGGCGAGACGATGGCCAGCAGGGCGCGCGAGGACGCTTCATCGAGGCCCAGGGCCTCGGGGTCGCGCAGGGTCACGTGGTCGGTGGTCACCTGCCACTGGCAGGGGGCCACGAAGGCCCAGGCCTGGCCGTCCGCGGGCTGGCCCTGCTGCTGGCGGTACCAGGCGGCCCAGGGCGTGCGCCCGTCGTCCGGGGGCAGGCCCAGGGCCTGGGCCAGGGCGCGCTCGTGGGGTGCGGAGAAGCTGGTTTCCTCTGCGGTGCTGGAGCCAGCGGGATCGGCTGCGAGCCGCGCCAGCAGGCGATCGAGGTGCGGCAGGGGCAGGCTGGCCAGCGTTTGCCGGCACCCCTCGGAGGCGCTGGCAGCGTAGGGGATGAGCAAATGGGGGATGTCCGACATCCCTCTATTGTCCGGGATGCCACAATCGCCTGCGCCGAGTCCGGTCCTCCTTCCGGGCCCAGCCCCTTTTTCAACATGCAACTTCCCTACGAACTGGCCCTGGGCCTGCGCTACACCCGCTCGGGCCGGGCCACGCGGCGCAACGGCTTCATTTCCTTCATCTCCGGTGCGTCCATGCTCGGCATCGCCCTGGGCGTGGCGGCGTTGATCGTGGTGCTCAGCGTCATGAACGGCTTCCAGAAGGAAGTGCGCGAGCGCATGCTGGGCGTGGTGGCCCACATCGAGGTCTTCGCCCCCCAGGGCGCGGCCATGCCGGATGCAGCCCGCACCATCGCCGAGGTGCGCCAGAACCCGGCCGTCACCGGCGCCGCCCCCTATGTGGCCGCCCAGGCCCTGATCGCCCATGGCGACGACATGAAGGGGGCCCTGGTGCGCGGCATCGATCCGGCCCTGGAAGGCTCGGTGACCTCGCTGGCGGCATCGAACGCCGAGGTGCTGGCCACCCTGGTGCCCGGGCAGTTCCGCGTGGTGCTGGGCAGTGAGCTGGCCAAATCGCTCGGGGTGAAGGCGGGCGACGCCGCGACCCTGGTGGTGCCTGCCGGCCAGGGCGGCAGCCAGAGCGGCCCGCGCTACCAGCCGCTCACCGTGGCCGGCACGGTGGATTCGGGGCATTTCCAGTACGACTCCACCCTGGTCTGGATGCACCAGGCCGACGCCATGGCCACCTTCGGCCTGCGCGGGCCCACGGGCATCGGCCTCAAGCTGCAGGACCTGGAGCAGGCCAATGCCGTCGCCTACCAGCTGGCGCGCAGCGTGAGCGGCGACCTGCTGCTGCGCGACTGGACGCAGCAGAACCGCACCTGGTTTGAGGCCGTGCGCCTGCAAAAGCGCATGATGTTCATCATCCTGGCGCTGATCGTCGCCGTGGCGGCCTTCAACCTCGTCTCCACGCTGGTGATGACGGTCAACGACAAGCGCGCCGACATCGCCATCCTGCGCACGCTGGGCGCCAGCCCGAAAAGCATCATGGGCGTCTTCGTGGTGCAGGGCGCCATGGTGGGGGTGATCGGCACGCTGGCCGGCCTGGCCCTGGGCCTGTCCATCGCCTACAACATCGACGTCATCGTGCCGGCCATCGAGAAGGCGCTGGGCGCCACCTTCCTGCCCAAGGACATCTACCTCATCGACCGCATGCCCAGCGAGCCGCAGGGCGCCGACATCGTGCCCATCGCCCTCATCTCGCTGGCGCTGGCCTTCGTGGCCACCCTGTACCCGAGCTGGCGCGCCAGCCGCGTGAACCCCGCAGAAGCGCTGCGCTATGAATGACGGCGGCCTGACCTAGCTATGCAAATCCCCTACGAACTCGCCCTGGGCTGGCGCTACACCCGCGCAGGGCGTGCCACGCGTCGCGATGGCTTCATCTCGTTCATCTCGGGCGTGTCCATGCTGGGCATCGCCCTCGGTGTGGCGGCGCTGATCATTGTGCTCTCGGTGATGAACGGCTTCCAGCGCGAGGTGCGCGACCGCATGCTCAGCGTGGTCTCGCACATCGAGATCCTGGCGCCCCAGGGCGCGCCGCTGCCGGACGTGGCCACCACCCTGGCCGAGGTCAGGCGCAACCCGAACGTGACGGGCGCCGCGCCCTTCGTCGCCGCCCAGGCGCTGCTCTCGCGCGGTCAGGACATGCGCGGCGCGCTGGTGCGCGGCATCGACCCGGCGCTCGAAAGCTCGGTGACGGACCTGGCCGCGGGCAACGAGAAGACGCTCAAGCTCCTGGTGCCCGGCGAGTTCCGCGTGGTGCTGGGTGGCGAACTGGCCCGGGCCATGGGCGTGCGTGCGGGCGATACCGTGACGCTGATCGCGCCCGCAGGCCAGGTCACCCCGGCCGGCGTGGTGCCGCGCCTCAAGCAGATGACGGTGGCCGGCACCTTCGACTCGGGCCATTACGAATACGACGCGGCCCTGGTGTTGCTGCACCACGAGGACGCCCAGCGCATCTTCCGCCTCGAATCCCCCACGGGCATCCGCCTCAAGCTCAAGGACGTGCACCAGGCGCGCGCCGTGGCGGCCGAGCTGGCCGGCAGCGTGAGCGGCGGCCTGGTGGTGCGCGACTGGACGCAGCAGAACCGCACCTGGTTCGCCGCCGTGCAGCTCGAAAAACGCATGATGTTCATCATCCTCACCCTGATCGTGGCGGTGGCGGCCTTCAACCTCGTCTCCACCCTGGTGATGACGGTGACCGACAAGCGCGCCGACATCGCCATCCTGCGCACCCTGGGCGCCAGCCCGAAGAGCATCATGGGCGTCTTCGTGGTGCAGGGCGCCATGGTGGGCGTGATCGGCACGCTGGCCGGCCTGGCCCTGGGCCTGGTCATCGCCTTCCACATCGATGTGATCGTGCCGGCCATCGAGCACGCGCTCAACGCGAGCTTTCTGCCCAAGGACATCTACCTCATCAGCAAGATGCCGAGCGATCCGCAGAGCTCGGACATCGTCCCCATCGCCCTGATTTCCCTGGTGCTGGCCTTCGTGGCCACCCTGTACCCCAGCTGGCGCGCCAGCCGTGTGAACCCCGCCGAGGCGCTTCGCTATGAATAAGAACATCGCTCCATCCGCCACATCCCTGCCCGCCGCACCGCCCGCGCGGGGCGAGGTGGTGCTGCAGGCCCAGGGCCTGACCAAGCGCTTCACCGAAGGCCGGCTCGACGTGACCGTGCTGCACGGCGTGGACCTGCAGGTGCATGCGGGCGAGACCCTGGCCATCGTCGGTGCCTCGGGCTCGGGCAAGAGCACCCTGCTGCACCTGCTGGGTGGCCTGGATGCTCCCACGGCCGGCTCTGTGCGCCTCAAGGGCCACCAGCTGTCGTCGCTGTCGCCCGAGCAGCAGGGCCAGTTGCGCAACCAGCACCTGGGCTTCATCTACCAGTTCCACCACCTGCTGCCCGAATTCACCGCGCTGGACAACGTGGCCATGCCGCTGCGCATCCGCCGCCTGCCCCAGGAGCAGTGCCATGAGGAGGCTGCGCGCGTGCTCACCTCGGTGGGCCTCAAGGAGCGCCTGCACCACCGCCCCGCCGAGCTGTCGGGCGGCGAGCGCCAGCGCGTGGCCATTGCCCGCGCCCTGGTCACGCGCCCGGCCTGCGTGCTGGCCGACGAGCCCACGGGCAACCTGGACCGCAACACCGCCGACGGCGTCTTCGCGCTCATGCTGCAGCTGGCGCGCGAGCAGGGCACGGCCTTCGTGATGGTCACGCACGACGAATCGCTGGCCGCGCGCTGCGACCGGGTGGTGCACCTGGTGCTGGGCAAGCTCGGCTGAGGCAAGTGCCCGCCCGGTGGTGGCCGGCGGGGTGCGGGAACTGCTGGTGACCATCGCATCGCCCTGCGGTGCCATGGAAGGGTTCGCTTTGGCGCGATCCCGTCTTAAGATGCTCGCAGTTGGCTTCAGGAGATTCGCCCGATGACGGTTCCGGCATCCATACCCTCCGATGAAGTGCGCAGGCTGGAGGCTTTGCGCGCCCTCATGGTGCTGGACTCCCCTGCCGAGCCTTTGTTCGACTCCATCGCCCGCATGGCGGCCGATGTCTGCGGCGTGCCGATCGCGCTCATCAGCCTGGTCGATGCCGAGCGCCAGTGGTTCAAGGCGAGCGTCGGCCTGCCCGGTGTCAACGAGACGCCGCGCGACGTGGCCTTCTGCGCCCATGCCATCCTGTCGGATGAGCTCATGGAGGTGCACGACGCCACGCAGGACGCCCGCTTCGCGCGCAATCCCCTGGTCACCGAGGCGCCCGACATCCGCTTCTATGCCGGCGCGCCCCTGGTGGCCGGCGATGGCGGCGACCGCGTGGGCACGCTGTGCGTCATCGACCGTCAGGCGCGCGAGCTCACGCCGCAGCAGCGGGCCACGCTGCGATCGCTCTCGGCCATGGTGTCGCAGGCGCTGGACATGCGCCGCGACCTGATCGCGCGCGCCTTCTCGGTGCGCCAGGAGTACGAGAAAGCCCTGTCCGAAAGCGAGCTGCGCTACCGCACCATGGTCGAGGCGCAGACCGAGATGGTGTCGCTGGCCTGGCCGCATGGCGAGGTGTTCTACGTCAACCCGGCTTACGCCCGCCATTTCGGCCTCGCGCCACGCGACATGGTGGGCAAGGACCTGTTCTCGTATGTCGATCCGACCGACCGGGAGGCGGTGCGCTCGTGCATTGCCGAGGTCTTTCGCACCGAGGGCACGACCCAGGGCGAGAACCGCATGCTCAGCGCCGACGGGGTCGAGCGCTGGATGGCCTGGACCAACAGCTTCCTGCGCGACAGCGAGCACCGGCCCTACCTGCACTCGGTGGGGCGCGACATCACGGCCCAGAAGACGGCCGAACGGGCGCTGCTGGCCAGCCAGCAATTGCTGGAGCGCACGGGCCATGTGGCCCGCGTGGGCGGCTGGGAGCTCGACCTGCGCAGCCGCCGCGTCTCCTGGTCTGCCGAGACGCGGCGCATCCACGAGGTGCCCGCGGACTTCACGCCCAGTGTGGACAACGCCCTCGATTTCTACACGCCCGATGCGCAGCGCACCATGTCGACCGCCGTGCGCCAGGCCACGATGACGGGGGCTTCGTGGGACCTGGAGGTGCCCCTGGTGACGGCCACCGGGCGCCGCATCTGGGTGCGCTCGGTCGGTGAGGCCGAGTATGAAGGCAGCGCCGTGGTGCGCCTGTTCGGCGCGTTCCAGGACGTGACCGAGCGCCGGCGCATGGCGCAGCAGCTGGCCAACAGCGAGCGCTTCGTGCGCCTGGTCACCGACGGCCTGCCGATCCGCATCGGCTACGTGGACCGGGAGCTGCGCTTTCGCTTTGCCAACCAGGCGCAATGCCAGCGCTTTGGCCTGGACCGCGAGGAAGTCATCGGCCGCACGCGCGAAGAACTGCTCGGGGAACCCGCATCGCCCGAATCGGTGCAGCGGGTTCAGCGGGTGCTGTCGGGCACCGCACAGAGCTACGAGCGCGATGAAGTGCGCGAGGGTGTCGTGTACCGCATCGAGAGCCAGCTGGTGCCCGACATCTCCGACGATGGCCGGGTGCGGGGCTTCTTTTCCACGGGTGTGGACATCACCCAGCGCGCAGCGGCCGAGCGTGGCCTGCGCGTGCTCACGGCCATCCTCGAGCACACCTCCGATTTCGTGGTGCAGACCGACCTCAAGGGCCGGGTCACCTACATGAACCCCGCGGCGCGGCGGGCGCTGGGCTTTGCACCCGACGAGGATGTGGGCGCCCACATGTTCACGGAGTTCAACACCCCCGAGACCAATGCGCTGTACGTGCAGGCCATCCTCCCGGCCGTCCGGGCCCACGGCATGTGGGTCGGTGAGACCACGGTGTACGCGGCCCGGCAGCGCGTGGTGCCGGTGAGCCACATGGTCATCGCCCACCGCGATGGGGAGGGGCGCATCCAGCACTTCTCGGCCATCATGCGCGACATCTCCGAGGCGGCGCAGGCGCGCGCGGCCCTGCTCAAGCAGACGGCCACCCTGCGCTCCATCACCGAGGCGCTGCCCTCGCTGGTGGCGGTGGTCGGGCCGGACGAGCGCTACCAGTTCGTCAACAGCGCCTTCGAGCGCTGGCACCGCGTGCCGCGCGAGCAGATCCTGGGCCGCAGCATGGAGGAATTCCTGGGTGCGGCAGAGTACGCGCGCACCCGGCCCCTGGTGCAGAAGGTGCTCGGTGGCGAGACCCTGACCTTCGACCAGGACCATCCCCAGCGCGTGCCGGCCAGCCACGTCACCATTCACTTCATCCCGCTGTGGTCCGAGCCGGGCGCGGTCGATGGCTTCGTCTCCATGGCGCAGGACGTCACCAGCTACCACCAGGAGGCCGGCCGGCTGCTGGAACTGGCGCAGCACGACCCGCTCACCGGCCTGCTCAACCGGGCGGGCCTGCAGGCCTACGTGGGCCAGAAGGATCTGGCGGCGGAAGGCGCGCAACTGGCCTTGCTCTACATCGACCTGGACCACTTCAAGCCAGTGAACGACGAGCACGGCCATCCCGTCGGGGACCTGCTGCTGCAGGCCTTTGCCCAGCGCCTGCTGGCCCTGGTGCGGCCCAGCGACGCGGTGGCCCGGCTGGGCGGTGACGAGTTTGCCGTGGTGCTGGCCGGCGTGCGCGAGCCGGCCCATGCCGAGGCCGTGGCCGGCAAGATCCTGGAGGCGGCGCACGCGCCGTTCGAGATCGGTGACCTGCGCCTTTTGGTGGGCGCCAGTGCGGGATTGGCGCTGGGCACGGACGCCGCCAGGGGCTGGGCCGATCTCATGGCCCGCGCCGATGAAAAGCTCTACCTGGCCAAGCGGTCCGGCCGGGGCCAGTTCCAGGGCGGATGATGCCCTACATCACCCGCCCGTACCACCAGACCGACAGGCCGGCCGCGAGCAGCGCCAGTGCTGCCCCGACCAGCGCGAACAGCGCCGAGATCTCGGTTTCCTTCTTCTCCACCGTGAGGCGCGAGCTCAGCGTCTCGTAGACCTTCTTGAGGTCGGCCGCCGTGGCGGCGTGGAAGTATTCGGCCGCGGTGCGGGTGGCAACGGCCTTCAGGGTCTCCTCGTCCAGGCGCACGCGCATGGACCAGCCCTCGAAGCCGATGGTCTCGCCCTGCAGCGTGCCCACGCCCACGGTGTAGACGCGCACGCCGCGGTCGGCAGCCCACTTTGCGGCCTCGAGCGGGTCCACACCGGTGGTGCGCTGCCCGTCGGTCAGCATGATGATGGCGGCCGAGTTGTAGGAGCCCGGCGCCACCGGCGTGAAAGGCTTGGCGGGGTCCTGCTTGTTGAGCTCGTCCAGGGGGCGCGGCTTCATCGCCTGGCGCCCGCCCAGGGCCGAGATGTCGATGCCGGCATCGGGGAAGATGGTGGCCAGCGACAGCATGATGCCGTTGCCCGTGGCCGTGCCGCGCTGCAGCTGGAAGCTGTCGATGGCCTTGACCAGGTCCTCGCGGCTCTGCGTGGGCAGTTGCGCCAGCTGGGCGCTGCCGGCAAAGGCCACGATGCCCACGCGCACATGGCGCGGCAGCTCGGCGATGAAGGCCTTGGCCGCGTCCTGCGCGGCGGTGATGCGGTCGGGCTGCACGTCGGTGGCGCGCATGCTGCCCGAGACGTCCATGGCCAGCATGATGGTCTGGTCCTGCGAGGGCAGGGTGATCACCGCCAGCGGCCGGGCCGCTGCCAGCAGCAGGGCCACCAGCGCCAGCAGGAAAAGAAAGGGCGGGATGTGCCGGCGCAGGTGCTGGGCCGGGCCCATGGCCTCGCGCACCAGCGCCAGGCTGGAGTAGCTCAGCGCCGTTTTCTTGCGCCGGTGCAGCAGCCACCAGTACAGCAGTACCAGGAGCGGCACGACCAGCAGCAGCCAGAGCAGGGTGGGCCAGAGAAAGACCATGGTGGCGTGTCCTGTGGTTGTCAGGCGGCGGCCTGCGGGGCCGTCCATTGGAACGAGGGGTGCGTGGCCGGGCGCACGCGGTGCTGGCGCAGGTCCATGAAGCGCAGCAGCGCATCCACCAGATCATCGTCGGTGCGCAGTTCCAGCGTGTCGGCCCCGGCCTTGGCCAGGCCTTCGCGCAGCACGGCTTCGCGCTGGGCCGCCAGGCGCGCGAAGCGGTGGCGGAAACCGCTGTCGTGCGTGTCCACCTGTAGTTGCTCGCCGCTCTCGGCATCGCGCAGGGTCACCAGGCCCACGTCGGGCAGCTCCAGCTCCAGCGGGTCGAGCAGGCGCACGCTCACCACATCGTGCCGGCGGGCCAGCTGGGCCAGCGGTTTTTCCCAGCCGGGGGCGCTGATGAAGTCCGACACCACGAACACCGTGGAGCGCCGGCGCAAGGTGCCCAAGGCGCCTTGCAGCAGCAGGTGCAGCTCGGTGCTGCCCGATTGCAGCCTGGGGGCCGGCTGAAGCAACTGGTGCACCAGGTGCAGCACATGGGCGCGGCTGCTGCGCGGGGGCAGTACTGTGTCCACGGCCCGTGCGGGCGCGCCGCCGGCGCCGTAGAGCATGGCACCCACGCGGTTGCCGTGGCGCGTGAGCAGGCGCGAGAGCACGGCCACGAAGCCGGTCAGGATGTCGCGCTTGGCATTGCCCTGGGGCCCGAAGTTGACCGAGGGGCTCAGGTCCAGCAGGAACCAGGCCGACATCTCGCGGTCCTCGGTGTACACGCGCACATGTGGCAGGTTCAGCCGGGCCGTCACGTTCCAGTCGATGTGGCGCACGTCGTCGTGCGGCTGGTACTCGCGCAGGTCCGCCAGGTCCAGCCCGGCCCCGCGCATCAGCGTGCGGTAGTCGCCCTGCAGCAGCCCGTCGAGCCGGCGGATGACGCTCCACTCCAGCTGCCGCAGCAGGCGGTCGGCCTGGCCGGGCAGGGTGGGGAGCGTGCGCGGCGGCGCGGCTCCGGTGTCAGGCGGCTTTTTGCTCATGGTGCAATGGCTTGGCAGGGGCGGGCACCTTGGCCATGATGCGCGCGATCAGCGCGTCGGCATCCATGCCTTCGGCCAGGGCTTCGTAGGACAGGGACAGCCGGTGGCGCAGCACGTCGGCCGCCAGGTCGGTCATGTCCTCAGGCAGCACGTAGCTGCGACCGCGCAACATGGCCAGGGCCTGGGCGCCTTCGGCCAGGCAGATGGTGGCGCGCGGGCTGGCGCCGCAGGCAATGAAGGCGGCCAGGTCCTTGAGGTCGTGGCGCGCCGGTGCGCGCGTGGCGGCCACCAGCTTCACGGCGTACTGCAGCAGCGAGGGGTCGACGTAGACCTCGCGGCACTCGGCCTGCAGCGTGGCCAGCTGGGCCGTGGTGGCCACGGGCAGCACCTGCACGGGCTTGTCCAGCGCGCGCTGGGCGATCACGAATTCCTCTTCCTCGGTGGGGTAGTCGATCAGCACCTTCATCATGAAGCGGTCCACCTGGGCCTCGGGCAGGGCGTAGGTGCCCTCGGTCTCGATCGGGTTCTGCGTGGCCATCACCAGGAAGGGCGAGGGCACCTTGTGGGTCTCGCCGGCGATGGTGACTTGGCGCTCCTGCATCACCTCGAGCAGGGCACTCTGCACCTTGGCGGGCGCGCGGTTGATCTCGTCGGCCAGCAGCAGGTGGGTGAACACCGGGCCCAGCGAGGTGCTGAATTCGCCCGTCTTCTGGTTGTACATGCGCGTGCCGATCAGGTCGGCGGGCACCAGGTCGGGCGTGAACTGGATGCGCTTGAAGCTGCCCTGGATGGTGCTCGCCAGGGTCTTCACCGTGAGCGTCTTGGCCAGGCCCGGAACGCCCTCGACCAGCAGGTGGCCCTGGGCCAGCATGGCCACCATCACGCGTTCCAGGAAGCGGTCCTGCCCCACCACGACGCGCTTGACTTCGTAGAGCACCTGCTCCATCAGCGTGGCGGTGGCGGCATTCGAGGCAGAGGGCAGCGGGGTCGATTCCATGGGACTCCTTGCGATGGGTGAAAGTACGGCTCAGAAAGGCGACATGCCCACGGCCGAGGCCGCGTTCTCGATGGGCACGGCAAAGCCGATGCCGATGAAGGTGCGTGCCGGCGTGGGGTTGAGGATGGCGGTGACGATGCCCACCACCTCGCCGTCCATGGTGACCAGCGGGCCGCCCGAGTTGCCGGGGTTGGCCGCTGCGTCGAACTGGATCAGGTTGCCGAGCTCGCGCTTGCCCTCGGGCGAGGTGAACTGGCGCCCCAGGCCCGAAATCACGCCCGCCGAGGCCGAGGGCCCGATGCCGAAGGGAAATCCCACCACGGCAACCTGGTCACCCGGGCGCAGGTCGTTGGTGGAGCGCAGGGAGGCCGCCTCCAGGTCGTCGGGCACCTTGTGGGCCTGGAGCACGGCCAGGTCGTTCTCGGGCTGCACGCCGGTGATGGTGGCCGTGGTCTGCAGCCCGTCGTGGAAGGTCAGCTGGATGCGGTCGGACCCCTGCACCACGTGCAGGTTGGTGAGGATGACGCCCTTGTCGACGATCACCACGCCCGTGCCGACGCCGCGCTCGACCTCGTCCTTGCCGTTCTTGCTGCGCCCGAAGCCCACCACGCGCACCACCGAGGGGGCGATGGTCTCCACGGCGCGGGCCGCTGCCGAGGGCAGGGTGGTGGTTTCCAGCGTGCGCAGCACCGCCTTGTCGATGTCTTCCTGGGTGAGCTTGCGGGGCACGGTGCGCTGGCTCTGCCAGACGCTGGTGAGCAGCAGGGCGGCCAGCAGCAGCACGGCCGCCCACAGGGCGTAGAGGTTGCGGCGCGACAGGGTGACCGCCTGGGGCCTGCCAGCGGGCTGGCCGGGGGCGGGCGCCGCAGCAGAAGCCGCCGGCTCGGGCACAGCGCTGCTCGGGGCCGCGGCCCCGGAAGGGCGGCGGGCGGGGCGGGAGCTGCTGTAGACAGTGGGTCTGGGCATCCTGTCACCTTCCGGTACACCTGGGCGCGGTGCATGGTTTCACAGTAGCACGGATCGCGCCCTTGTGCATCCCCCGGGGTTTCATGGTGCATCATGTTTCCATGAGCTTCTGGATAGATACCCATTGCCACCTCGATGCCCCCGAGCTGGCGCCCGATGTGGATGCCGTGCGTGCACGGGCCCGTGCGGCGGGCGTGGCGCACTGCGTACTGCCGGCGGTGCAGCGCTCCAACTGGGACGATGTGCGCACGCTCGCGCACCAGCATGGGGACAGCTATGCCCTGGGAATCCACCCCCTGTGCACCGGCAGTGCCGCGGATGAAGACCTGGAATGGCTGGCGCAGGCGTTGGCGCAGCATCGGAACGACCCGCGCCTGGTCGCCGTGGGCGAGATCGGGCTGGATTACTTCGTGCCGGGGCTCGACCCGGACCGGCAGGAGCACTTCTACCGCGAGCAGCTCAAGCTGGCGCGGCGTTTCGAACTGCCCGTGATCCTGCACGTGCGCCGCTCGGCCGATCGGCTGCTCAAGGGCCTGCGCGAGGTGAAGGGCCTGTCGGGCATCGCCCACGCCTTCAATGGCAGCGCGCAGCAGGCCCAGGCCTTCTTGGACCTGGGGTTCAAGCTGGGGTTTGGCGGAGCGGTCACCTATGACCGGGCCCTGCAGCTGCGCCGCCTGGCCACCGAGTTGCCGCTCGGCTGCCTGGTGATGGAGACCGATTCCCCCGACATCCCGCCGCACTGGCTCTACACCACCGCTGCCGAGCGCGAGGCAGGCCGGCCCCAGGGGCGCAACACCCCGGGCGAGCTGCCGCGCATCGGCGAGGAGGTGGCCGAACTGCGCGGCATGCCGGTGCAGGCGCTGGCCGAGGCCTCCACCGCCAACGCGCTGGCGGCCCTGCCGCGCCTGGCGCCCCTGCTCCAAGGCCGGCCGCAAGCGTCACCGTCTTTTACCGATTCTTGACAGTCGGTTGGGGTTTTTAGCTATATATTTGATAGTGATCGGATGCCTGTGCATCCGGCCTTCCACGCCGCATGCCTTCCACCTCCACCACGTTGCCGCCCAACGATGCCGCCCCCCGCCTGGCCGGACTGCCCGCCGTGGTATCCGCCAGCACCGTCGTGCTGGTGCTGGGCAGCTTCCCCGGCGCGGCCTCGCTGCGTGCGCAGCAGTACTATGGGCACCCGCAGAACCACTTCTGGCGCATCCTGCAGGCCCTCTGGCCGCAGCACCCCCTGCCGGGGCCTGCTGGGCCTGCCAGCTATGCCGAGCGCTGCGAATGGCTGCTGGCGCGGGGCCTGGGTTTGTGGGACGTGTATGCCAGCTGCGAGCGCGAGGGCAGCCTGGACGCCGACATCCGCCATGCCGTGGTGAACGATTTTGCTGCGCTGCGCGATGTGGCGCCGCGCCTGGCCGCCATCGCCCACAATGGGGGCGAAAGCTACAAGCACGCAGCGCGCACCGCGGCCCTGGGCGTGCCGGTGCACAAACTGCCCTCCACCAGCCCGGCCAACGCCTCCTGGAGCTTTGAGCGCAAACTGAACGCGTGGGCCGAACTGATGGCCCGCTACCGACTGACCTGAATGACCCGCAAGAAGACCAGCACCGCCGAACTGCCCGAAGTCAGCGTCTCCGACGATGGCGAAGTGCGCCACCTGCACCTGGGCACGCCCTGGATCCAGGGCTCCATGCGCGTGGACGAACCGTTCGCGCTGGAGCTCGAATACGTGCAGCGCATGATGGCCTGGCTGCTCTTCGTCGAGCCCGCCTCGGTGAGCAAGCGCCACGCCATGCAGTTGGGCCTGGGGGCGGGCGCCATCACCAAGTTCTGCCACAAGAAGCTGCGCCTGTGCGCCACGGCCATCGAGCTCAACCCGCAGGTGGTGGCCGTGTGCCGCCAGTGGTTCAAGCTGCCGCCCGACGGCCCCAAGCTGCGCGTGGTGCTGGCCGATGCGGCCAGGGAGATCCAGAACCCCATGTGGCTGGGCACCGTCGATGCGCTCGCCGTGGACCTGTACGACCACGACGCGGCCGCGCCCGTGCTCGACAGCCCCGACTTCTACGCCGACTGCCGGGCCCTGCTGTCCGAGGATGGCAGCATGACCGTGAACCTGTTCGGCCGCTCCTCCAGCTACGAGAAGAGCCTCCAAAGCATGGCCAGCGCCTTTGGCGAGGACGCGCTGTGGGCCTTCAAGCCCACGCGCGAAGGCAATACCGTGGTGCTGGCCCAGCGCACGCCCACCCGCCCCAAGCGCGCCGAACTGGCCGCCCGGGCCGAGGCCATCCAGGCCCGCTGGGACCTGCCCACGGCGAAGTGGATGCGCGTTTTCAAGCCGGTGGCCTGAACATGCGGGTCCCCATTTATTCGTCCTGCCCCGTCCATCCCCTCTGAGAGGCCCGCAGACATGAGCACCACCCTCACCCCTCCCGTCCCCGCTGCCAAGGCGGCCATCAAACCGGTCAACCACATCGGGCCCGTGGACTGGCGCCGCATGGTCGAGTGGCTGAGCGCCGACGGCGTGATCTCCCTGGAGGAGGCGCAGCGCACCATTGCCCGCTGCTCTCAGGCCGAAAGCTCGCAGCCGGCCCTGGTCCGCCTGGCCGCGGTGGCCATGACGCGCGCCTCCGATGGCAAGCCACTGGACATCGAGCTGCTCACCGAGTACCTGGCGCAGCGCTCCGGCCTGCCGTACATGCGCATCGACCCGCTCAGGGTCGACGTGGGCCGCGTGGCCGACACCATGAGCGCCACCTATGCCGAGCGCCACAAGGTGCTGCCCGTGCAGGTGACGGCCAAGGAGGTGGTGGTGGCCACGGCCGAGCCCTTCGTCGACGACTGGGTGGCCGAGGTCGAGCGCCAGGCGCGCCGCACGGTGCGCCGCGTGGTGGCCAACCCGCAGGACATCCACCGTTTCACGGCCGAGTTCTTCGCCCTCGCCAAATCCGTGCGCGCGGCGCAGAAGGCCGGGGGCGCATCGGGCGGCAGCAGCTTCGAACAACTGGTCGAGCTCGGGCGCAGCAACAAGCAGCTCGACGCCAACGACCAGGGTGTGGTCAAGGTGGTGGACTGGCTCTGGCAATACGCCTTCGACCAGCGTGCGAGCGACATCCACCTGGAGCCGCGGCGCGAGCAGGGCGTGATCCGCTTTCGCATCGACGGCGTGCTGCACCCGGTCTACCAGATGCCCATGGGCGTGCACAACGCGATGATCTCGCGCATCAAGCTGCTCGGGCGCATCGACGTGGTGGAAAAGCGCCGCCCGCAGGACGGCCGCATCAAGACCCGCAACCAGCGCGGCGACGAGGTCGAAATGCGCCTGTCCACGCTGCCCACCGCATTCGGCGAGAAGATGGTGATGCGCATCTTCGATCCTGACAACACCGTCAAGGACCTCGATGCGCTGGGCTTTGCGCAGCACGACGCGACGCGCTGGGAGACACTGGTCAAGCGCCCGCACGGCATCATCCTGGTGACCGGGCCCACGGGCTCGGGCAAGACCACCACGCTGTATTCCACGCTCAAGCGTGTGGCCACCGAAGAGGTCAACGTGAGCACGGTGGAGGACCCGATCGAAATGATCGAGCCGAGCTTCAACCAGACGCAAGTGCAGCCGCAGCTCGACTTCAACTTCGCCGAGGGCCTGCGCGCGCTGATGCGCCAGGACCCGGACATCATCATGGTCGGCGAAATCCGCGACCTGGAGACGGCCGAGATGGCCATCCAGGCGGCGCTCACGGGCCACCTGGTGTTCTCCACGCTGCACACCAACGACGCGCCCTCGGCCATCACCCGCATGATGGAGCTCGGGGTGCCGTCCTACCTCATCAACGCCACGCTGCTGGGCGTGCTCGCGCAGCGCCTGGTGCGCACCTTTTGCAAGCAGTGCAAGCAAAAGGACGAGTCGGCCGACCGCGAGGCGCTCAGCGCCTTCATCAAGCCCTGGAAGCTCAGTGGCGCCTACCAGCCCTACAAGGCCGTGGGCTGCGTGGACTGCCGCATGACCGGTTTCCAGGGCCGCATGGGGCTCTATGAACTGCTCACCGTGAGCGAGGCACTCAAGGACAAGATCACCACCGCGCCATCGATGGAGGCGCTGCGCCGGCAGGCCATCGCCGACGGCATGCGGCCCCTGCGCCTGGCCGGTGCGCTGCGCGTGGCCGAGGGCGTCACCACCCTCGAAGAGGTGATGTCCGCAACGCCGCCCATGGACTGATTTGCATGCTGCGTACATAGGGAAAACGCGCAGTCCCGAGTGTTACCGGGTGTAGGTGGAATCCACATCCGGCGAGCCTCCTGTTGCCAGCACAATCGCACGGTTGTGAAATCCGCATAGGAGACAAATCGTGCAAATCAAAAGTCAGAAAGACTTTTTTTCCGGCCTCATGTTCATGGGTATCGGGGTCGCGTTTGCGTGGGGAGCCACCACGTACAACGTCGGCAACGGCGCCCGCATGGGCCCCGGCTACTTCCCCCTGCTGCTCGGCATCCTGCTGGCCATCATCGGTTCCGTGATCACCTTCAAGGCCACCACGGTCGAGACGGTGGACGGTGACAAGATCGGCAAGTGGGCCTGGAAGCCGCTGTTCTTCATCCTGGCTGCCAACTTCACCTTCGGCATCCTGCTGGGCGGCCTGCCCAGCCTGGGGATCCCGGCGATGGGCCTGATCGTCGGCATCTATGCGCTGACCTTCATCTCCAGCCTGGCCGGCAACGAGTTCAAGGCGCGCGACGTGTTCGTGCTCGCCACCGTGCTGGCCGTGGGCAGCTACGTGGCATTCGTCTGGGCGCTGAAGCTTCAGTTCCCGGTGTGGCCCAGTTTCATTTCCGGTTAAGCCAGGAGCATCCACACCATGGAATTGATCAACAACCTGTCGCTGGGCTTCGGCGTAGCGTTCACGTTCCAGAACCTCATCTATTGCTTCATCGGCTGCCTGTTGGGCACGCTGATCGGCGTGCTGCCTGGCATCGGCCCTGTGGCCACCATCGCCATGCTGCTGCCCGCCACTTATGCACTGCCTCCCGTGGCAGCGCTGATCATGCTGGCCGGTATCTACTACGGTGCGCAGTACGGTGGTTCCACCACCGCCATCCTGGTCAACCTGCCCGGTGAATCGTCCTCGGTGGTGACCGTGATCGATGGCTACCAGATGGCGCGCAAGGGTCGAGCGGGGCCGGCGCTGGCGGCGGCCGGGCTGGGTTCGTTCTTTGCCGGCTGCGTGGGTACGCTGATCCTGGCGGCCTTCGCGCCTCCGCTGACCGAAGTGGCCTTCAAGTTCGGTCCTGCCGAATACTTCTCGCTGATGGTGCTGGGCCTGATCGGTGCCGTGGTGCTGGCCTCGGGTTCGCTGCTCAAGGCCGTGGCCATGATCGTGCTGGGCCTGCTGATGGGCCTGGTGGGTACCGACGTGAACTCGGGCGTCGCCCGCTTCAGCTTCGACATCCCGGAACTGACCGACGGCATCGGCTTCGTGACCATCGCCATGGGCGTGTTCGGCTACGGTGAAATCATTGCCAACCTGGCGCGCCCCGATGACGACCGTGAGGTGTTCACCGCCAAGGTCGAGGGCCTGTTCCCCACCAAGGAAGACTTCAAGCGCATGATCCCCGCCGTGCTGCGTGGTACGTTCCTGGGTGCTGCCCTCGGTATCCTGCCTGGCGGTGGCGCCCTGCTGGCTGCCTTCGCCGCCTACACGATCGAGAAGAAGACCAAGCTCAAGCCCGGCGAAGTACCGTTCGGCCAAGGCAACATCCGCGGTGTGGCAGCTCCTGAGTCGGCCAACAATGCCGGTTCGCAGACTTCCTTCATCCCGCTGCTGACGCTGGGTATCCCTCCCAACGCCGTGATGGCGCTGATGGTCGGTGCCATGACCATCCACAACATCCAGCCTGGTCCCCAGGTGATGACCAGCAACCCCGAGCTGTTCTGGGGCCTGATCGCCTCGATGTGGATCGGCAATGCGATGCTGGTGATCCTGAACCTGCCGCTGATCGGCATCTGGATCAAGCTGCTCACGGTGCCCTACCGCTGGCTGTACCCTTCCATCGTGCTGTTCTGCGCGGTCGGTGTGTACTCGACCAATAACAACACCTTCGACATCTGGATGGTCGGCATCTTCGGCCTGGTGGGCTACATCTTCCACAAGCTGGGCACGGAACCCGCACCGCTGCTGCTGGGCTTCATCCTGGGCCCGATGATGGAAGAGAACCTGCGCCGTGCCCTGCTGCTGTCGCGCGGCGACTGGAGCGTGTTCGTCACGCGTCCGCTGTCGGCCGGCCTGCTGGCGGCTGCCGCCCTGCTGCTGGTGATCGTGCTGCTGCCTGCCGTGAAGAACAAGCGCGAAGAGGCCTTCGTCGAGGAGTGATGTCCCCGGCCTGCTTCGACAGCCAACGCAACGGCGCCTTCGGGCGCCGTTGTTTTTTGGCGAGTCCACCCCATGGGGTCCGGGGCACCCCGTGGACAATGGCGTGAACACCTTCCCAGAGCCCTGCATGCCTGCCCCTACCAGCCTCCAGCAGCACCCGCACCGGGCTCTGCTGCACAACGAGATCCATGCCCGCCCGCCCGAGGCCATGGCGGCGCCGCTGGCGATTGCCCACATCGTGATGCTGGCCGACGCTGCCGGGCGCGAAGCCAGCCGGGCCCATGTGGCCGCGCTGCTGCGCAACCACCATCTGGCCCTGCCCGATGCGCACACCACCCACCTGCGCATGGACCTGGGTGCGTTTCGCATGCGCTGGGAAATGCACACGGAGTTCGTCACCTGGACCTTCATGGTGCCGGCGCAGGTGGACGCCTTCGGCGACCGCGACCCCGTGGGCGCCACCGAGGCCGTGCCCCACGAATGGCTGGCGGCCCTGCCCGGCCACTGCCTGTGCAGCCTGAACCTGTGGGTGCTGCCCACGCACACCTTCGGCTCGGGCTCGCTGGTCAAGCATGTGCTGCACGAGGACACGCTGGTCGCCTCCACCGTGGCCGATGGCCATGGCGAGGTGTACACCGACTTTGCGATCCACGCGGACGGCTTCTCGCGCATGGTGCTGCTGGCCGGCGGCATGACGCCGCGCCGCCTGGGCCGGCTGGTGCAGCGCCTGCTGGAGATCGAGACCTACCGCATGGCCGCGCTGCTGGGCCTGCCCGCTGCACGCGAGGCCGCCAGCGTGCTGGCCTTTGCCGAGCGCGAGCTGGCCGAGCTGGCCGATGCCATCCGCACCGCCAACCGCGATGCCGAGCCCGCGCTGCTCGATCGCCTGACGCGGCTGGCCGGCCAGGTGGAGAGCCAGTACGCGGCCACGCATTCGCGGTTTTCGGCCAGCAGCGCCTACTTCGAGTTGCTGGACAAGCGCATCCAGGACGTGGCCGAGTCGCGCCTGGCGGGCATGCAGACCATCCGCGAGTTCATGGACCGGCGCCTGACCCCCGCCCGCAGCACCTGCGAGTGGGCCGCCCGCCGCCAGGACGCGCTGTCGCAGCGCGTCTCGCGCATGAGCAACCTGCTGCGCACGCGCGTGGAGATCGAGCAGCAGCAAAGCAGCCAGGCCCTGCTGGCCACCATGAACCACCGCCAGGACCTGCAGCTCAAGATGCAGTCCACCGTGGAAGGCCTGTCGGTGGCGGCCATCACCTACTACATCGTGGGCTTGGTGAGCTATCTGGCCAAGGGCGCGCAGAAGATCGGCTGGCCGCTGTCGGCCGAGACCACGGCGGCCCTGGCGATCCCGCTGGTGGCCGTGGGCGTGTGGTGGTCGCTGCGCCGGCTGCACCACACCATCTTTCGCAAGCACTGATCCCGGAGCCTGCCCGGCGGTGGGCCATCGCCGATGGCGCTGGCCCACGCACGCAGGGCCGATGGCGCGGTTATTGCTCCCGTGCCACACTGGCGGGCTGCTCGAAGGCGCCTGCAGACCGCAGGCGCCCGACCGTTGACGCGAGAGAAGCCTTTGTCGAACCCCCAGCCCCCCTCGGCCGCCAAGGCCGGCAGCCAACACCTTGCCTCGGGCTTCCTGCTGGCCCTGTTCGGCTCGATCGCCTTCAGCGGCAAGGCCATCATCGTCAAGCTGGCCTACCGCCACGGGGTGGATGCGGTCACGCTGATCATGTACCGCATGCTGTTCGCGCTGCCCATCTTCGCCGCGATGGGCTGGTGGGCCAGCCGCGGCAAGCCGCCGCTCTCGGGCAAGGACTGGCTGGGCATCGTCGGCCTGGGCATCACCGGCTACTACCTGGCCAGCTTCCTGGACTTCGCCGGGCTGGCCTACATCAGCGCCAGCCTGGAGCGCCTCATCCTGTACCTCAACCCCACGCTGGTGATGATGCTCGGCTGGCTGCTGTACCGCCGCGGCATCCGCTGGGGCCAGGCCCTGGGCATGCTCGTGAGCTATTGCGGCGTGGTGCTGGTCTTCGGCCACGAGGCCAACCTGCAGGGCAGCAACACGGCCCTGGGCGCGCTGCTGGTGTTCCTGAGTGCGGTGAGCTATGCCATCTACCTGGTCTACAGCGGCGAGATGGTCCAGCGCATCGGCGCGCAGCGGCTGGTGGGCCTGGCGACCACCGTGGCCTGCCTGTGCTGCCTGCTGCAGTTCGTGGTGCTGCGGCCGCTCTCCGCCGCCGTGGTCGCGCCCGAGGTGGTCTGGCTGTCGGTGCTCAATGCCACGCTGTGCACGGCGGTGCCGGTGCTCATGGTGATGATGGCCATCGAGCGCATCGGCGCCGGCATGGCCGCGCAGATCGGCATGGTGGGGCCGCTGTCCACCATCCTCATGGGCATCTGGATCCTCGGGGAGCCCTTCACGGTGTGGGTGGCCTGCGGCACGGCGCTGGTGGTCGCGGGCATCTTCGTCTTCACCCGTCCGGCCCGCAGGCCCGCGTCCTGAGCGCACGGTGCGGGCAGTTGCCCCGCGGCGGGCAGGGCTGCCCAAGTCCACTTATGATTTGGTGAACGGGGTGCGGTGTGCACTTCCCGATGAATCACGGAGTTGGACATGGATCTGGGTATTGCAGGCAAGTGGGCGTTGGTGTGTGGTGCGAGCAAGGGCCTGGGCTTTGGCTGCGCCCAGGCGCTGCTGAACGAGGGCGTGCACGTCGTCATCAATGCCCGCAATGCCGATGTGCTGGCCCAGGCCGCATCGCGCCTGCAGGCGCAGGGTGCGGCCGGCAAGGTGCAGGTGCTGGCCGTGGCAGCCGACATCACCACGCCCGAGGGCCGCGCCGCGGTGTTCTCGGCGGCCGGCGGCCCCGGGCAGGGCTTCGACATCGTGGTCACGAATGCCGGTGGACCGCCTCCCGGCGACTTCCGCAACTGGGACCGCGACGCCTGGATCAAGGCCGTGGATGCCAACATGCTCACTCCCATCGAGCTCATCAAGGCCACGGTGGACGGCATGGCCGGGCGCGGCTTTGGCCGCATCGTCAACATCACCTCCAGCGCCGTGAAGGCGCCCATCGACATCCTGGGCCTGTCCAACGGCGCGCGCAGCGGGCTCACGGGCTTTGTGGCCGGTGTCGCGCGCAGCAAGCTCGCGTCAGGCGGCGTGACCATCAACAACCTGCTGCCGGGCAAGTTCGACACCGACCGGCTCGCCACCACCATCGGCACCGCGGCGGCCAAGTCGGGCACCAGCGTGGAAGAGTTCCGCCGGGTGCAGCAGGCCCAGATCCCGGCGGGCCGCTACGGCACGGCCGAAGAGTTCGGCGCCATCTGTGCCTTCCTGTGCAGCGTGCAGGCCGGCTACATGACGGGCCAGAACGTGCTGGCCGACGGGGGGGCCTACCAGGGCACGTTCTGAGGGCCGTGCGGCACGGCTGCCTGGTGCGGTGCCAGGGCCTGGCGGCGCCTTGATGTCCGTCAAGGCATGTGGAAAGAGGGGCACCCCAGGTGTTGCAAGGGGTGCTTTTCCGCGTGTTTTCCCGGTATCCAGCCGGGGTTGCGAAGGCACAATGGGCTGATGGACCTGCCGGGGTCCGTTGTGTTTTGCGCACATTTTTCCCATACTTTGGGAATCTAGGACGAACAATAAGGCCGGAGATACCATCGCCATGAACCTGTCCCGTGTCCTGACGAGCCGATTCGCCACGCTGGCCCTGCTGGTTGCCGGAGTGTGGGCGTGCGGCAACGGTGCGGCCTGGGCCCAGGCCGCCGGGGCCGGGCCGGGCGCCAAGGCCCCAGCGCCGTACAAGCTGCGCATCGTCGGGGGGCTGGCCGGCATCAACCAGTACACACGCCAGGAGGAGCCTTTCTGGAGCAAGGAGCTGGCGCGCCTGAGCGGCGGCAAGTTCGATGCCGAGATCGTGCCCTTCGACCGTGCCGGCGTGCCCGGTGGCGAGATGCTGCGCCTGCTGCAGCTCGGGGTGGTGCCCTTCGGCACCACGCTCATGAGCTCCTTCTCGGCCCAGTACCCGGAGTACACGGCGCCCGACCTCGCGGGGCTCAACCCCGACATCGCCACCCTCAAGAGCACGGTGGCGGCGTTTCGCCCCTACCTGGAAAAGGCCCTGCGCGACCAGCACGGAGTCGAGGCCCTGGCCATCTACGTCTACCCGGCCCAGGTGGTCTTCTGCAAGAAGCCCTTGCGCAACCTGGCCGATCTGTCGGGCCGGCGCACCCGGGTCTCCTCGTCGAGCCAGGCCGATTTCGTCGGGGCGCTGGGCGGCATTCCCGTGCTCACGGGCTTTGCGCAGATCGTGACCAGCCTGTCGGCCGGCAACACCGAGTGCGCGATCACCGGCACGATGTCGGGCAACACCCTGGGCCTGCACACCATGACCTCCCACCTGCATGCGCTGCCGGTGAACTGGGGCCTGGCCGTGTTTGCCGCCAACCAGGCCGCTTGGGAGGCCCTGCCACCCGACCTGCGGGCACTGCTGCGCCGCGAGCTGCCCCGGCTGGAAGCCGGCATCTGGGAGGAGGCCGAGCGCGAGACCGCCGATGGCATGGCCTGCAACCGCGGGGCTGCCAACTGCTCCGGTGGGCGCAAGGGCAACATGGTCGTCGTGCCGGTCTCGGAGCAGGACGAGAAGAGCCGCCGCGAGATCCTGGCCTCCACGGTGCTGCCACGCTGGGTGCAGCGCTGCGGCCCGCGCTGCGCCGATATCTGGAACCGAACCATCGGGCCCGTGCGTGGCCTGGCCGCGGCGCCTGGCAAATGAACCCATCCTCGCCTGCCCGCATCAAGATCTACGTCTCGGGGGCGGTTGCCTTCTTCCTCGCGTCGGTGGCACTGGTGGCGGCCACGCTGGTCTGGAATGCGCGCCAGGTGGCGCTGGCCGACAGCGCCACGCAGGCCACGCGTTTCGTGGCCGGTGCCGAGGCGGCGCTCAACCGCTCGCTGCTGTCGGTGGACGTGCTGCTGGCCAGCATGGACGAACTGCTGGGCCTGTCGACCGCCATGGTGGAGTGGATCGACTCCGACGGCGCCAGCCAGCGCCTGCGCAGCTCGGCCCGCCAGAACCTCATGGTGCGCTACGTGGCGCTGGTGGATGCCCAGGGCAAGGTGGTCGCGTCCTCCGACGCGGCAGGCAGCCGGCTGGCGCTGGACCTGCCGGCGGGTTTCCTCGACGAGGTGCTGAACCAGTCGGTCTCGACCCTCATGGTCAGCCAGCCGGTGGTGAGCTTTGCCAGTGCCGAGAAGGTGTTGTACTTTGCGCGCCACCTCAAGATGGCCGACAGCTCGCGCGTGGTGGCGCTGGCCGAACTGCCCGTGGCCTCGCTCAGCTCGGTGCTGGTGCAGGGCGTGGACATCAGCGGCCTGCAGGTCACGCTGGAGCGCGCGGGCGGGCAGATGCTGCTGAGCGTGCCGGGCCGCGAGGACGTCGTCACCCACACCCTGTCCCCCCCGCTCGATACCCTGGACGAAAGCGGCCCGCACTGGCGCGCCCCGGCGCGCCTGAGCGGCGAGGTCGCGCTGGTGGTGTACCGCCCCATCCTGTACCAGGACCTGCGCATCTCGGCCAGCATCCCGCAGCGCGATGCCCTGGCCTCCTGGCGCACCGAGCGCAATGCCGTGGGCCTCACCGCGCTGGCCTTCCTGGCCATGATCCTGGCGGCCGGGGTGTTCGCGCTGCGCTACATCGACCGCATGATGCAGGCCCGCCTGGCCATTGCCCAGAGCAAGGCCACGCTGGACCAGGCGCTCGAATCCATGGTCAGCGGCTTCGTGCTGCTCGATGGCCTGCAGCGCGTGGTGCAATGGAACCGGCGCTTCGAAGAGATCTTTCCCTGGCTCCAGCCCATCCTGGCGCCCCAGGTGCCGTTTCGCAGGGTGCTCGAGGAAAAGGCCCGGCACCACCTGCCGCACGCCTCCGATTCGGAGCGTGCCCTGTGGATCGAGCACCGCCTGGCGCTGCAACTGCAGCCCCAGGGGCCGCACGAGCAGTCCCTGCCCGATGGCCGCGTGATCCAGATCACCGAGCGGGTGACACCGGAATCGGGGCTGGTGATCACCTACCACGACGTGACCGAGCTGCGCCAGGCCAGTGCCGAGATCGAGAGCCTGGCCTTCTTCGACCCGCTGACCAACCTGCCCAACCGGCGCCTGCTCATGGACCGCATGCAGCAGGCCACGGCCGCCAGCGTGCGCAGCGGCCAGCACGGTGCGCTGCTGTTCCTGGACCTGGACCACTTCAAGACCCTGAACGACACCCTGGGCCACGAGGTCGGCGACATGCTGCTGCGCCAGGTGGCGCAGCGCCTGAAGACCTGCGTGCGGCGCGAGGACACGGTGGCCCGCCTGGGCGGCGACGAGTTCGTGGTGATGCTCAGCGACCTCTCGGAGCACAGCAGCGAGGCCGCAGCCTATGCCCGCCGCGTGGGCCAGAAGATCCTGCGCAAGCTCAACCAGCCCTACACGCTCGGGACCCACACCTACCACAGCACCCCGAGCATCGGCGCCACCTTGATGGGCGGTGCCATGCAGCCCTCGGTGGACCTGCTCAAGCAGGCCGACATCGCGATGTACCAGGTCAAGTCCCAGGGCCGCAATGCGCTGTGCTTCTTCGATCCGCAGATGCAGATCGCGATCAGCCAGCGTGCGCAGCTCGAGAGCGACCTGCAGGCGGCCCTGACCGGCCGCCAGTTCGTGCTGCACTACCAGCCCCAGTTCCACCTGGACGGCCGCATCGTAGGGGCCGAGGCGCTGATCCGCTGGCGCCACCCCGAACGCGGGCTGATCACGCCGGGCCACTTCATCGGCGTGGCCGAGGAGAGCGAGCTCATCGTGCCCATGGGCCACTGGGTGCTGCGCACGGCCTGCGAGCAGCTGGCGGCCTGGCAGGGCGACCCGCGCTACCGACATGTGCAGCTGTCGGTCAACGTCAGTGCGCGGCAGTTCCGCCAGCGCGATTTCGTGGCCCGGGTGGTCGAGGTGCTGCGCGAGACCGGGGCCCGGCCGCACCTGCTCAAGCTCGAGCTCACCGAGTCCCTGGTGCTCGACAACGTGGACGACACCATCGCCAAGATGGGCCTGCTCAAGACCAAGGGCGTGCGCTTCTCGGTGGACGATTTCGGCACCGGCTACTCCTCGCTGGCCTACCTCACGCGGCTGCCACTGGACCAGCTCAAGATCGACCAGTCCTTCGTGCGCAACCTGGGCGTCAAGCACACCGACGACGTGATCGTGCAGACCATCATCGGCATGGCGCGCAACCTGGAGCTCGACGTGATCGCCGAAGGCGTGGAGACCCAGGCGCAGAAGGACTTCCTGGCCCTGCACGGCTGCCAGTTCTTCCAGGGCTACCTGATGGGCCGCCCCGTGCCCGTGGCCGACCTGGAAAGCCTGCTCGGTGCCAGCAGCGCGGCACTGGCCTGAAGCGCGGGCCGTCAGCGCCGCGAGGACACCACGATCCCGCCGACGATGAGGGCGAACGCCACGCCGTGGAACAGCTGCGGCGTATCGCCCAGGAAGGCCGCCGACAGCATCGCGGCGAACAGCGGCGTGAGGTTCACGAAGAAGCTCGCCAGCGCCGGCCCGGCACGCTGCACCCCCACGCCCCAGAAGCGGTAGGCCAGCACGGCCGGCCCCACCGCGATGAAGGCCAGCGCGGCAACCAAGGGCCCGCCCCATTCGATGTGCGTGCGCCCGCTGGCCCACTCCAGCCCGGCAAAACTGCCCGACCAGGCCAGGCCGAACACCATCTGCGCCATCAGGAAGGCCGCCCAGTCGCCGCGGATGGTGGCCGGCTCGCGCGTGCCCGAGAGCATCCAGCTGTAGAACGCCCAGGAGATGGTGGCCAGCACCATGAACAGGTCGCCCGGCACCAGGCGCAGGGCCAACAGCTGGCTCCATTCGCCGCGCGAGAGCACCAGCAGCACGCCGCACATCGACAGGAAGGCACCTGCCACCTGGCGGCGCGTGACCGGTGCCTTGAAGAACATGGCCCCCACGGCCAGCATCCAGACCGGCATGCTCGATCCCACCAGCGTGGCGTTGATCGGGGTGGAGGTCTGCAGCGCCATGTACTGCAGCGCGTTGTACAGGCCCACGCCCAGGAGGCCCAGCAGCGCATAGCGGCGCCAGTGGGGCCACAGGGGGCTGTCCCTGCGCAGTACATGGTGCGCCAGCGGCAGCAGGATGCCGAAGGCCAACACCCAGCGGATGAAGTTCAGGGTGAGGGGCGGGATCAGGTCGTGCACCAGCCGGCCCACCACGGCATTGCCGGCCCACAGCATCGGCGGCACCACCAGCATCGCCGCCGTGCCGGGCGAGAGTCTTTGCGTCATGGCGCTAATGTATCGACCCGCGTTGGGCAAGCCTTGCAGATTCATGGCAGGATGGCCGCCGTTCCCAGCCACCAGGAGACCGATCCCATGAGCCTCGCCGTCCAGATCCGCCAGCATGGCGGCCCCGAAGAACTCCACCTCGTCGACGTCACCGTGGGCGAGCCCGGCCCGGGTGAGATCCGCATCCGCCACCATGCCATCGGGCTGAACTTCATCGACGTGTACCACCGCACGGGCCTGTACCCCCTGAACATGCCGGCCACCATCGGCATGGAGGCCGCCGGCGTGGTCGAGGCCGTGGGCGAGGGCGTCACGCACCTGAAGGTGGGCGACCGCGCCGCCTACGCCAGCCAGCCGCCCGGCAGCTACTGCGAGCTGCGCGTGCTGCCGGCCAAGTGCGTCTGCAAGCTGCCCGATGCCATCAGCTTCGAGACCGGCGCGGCCATGATGCTCAAGGGCCTCACCGCGCAATACCTGCTCAAGAAGACGCTGCCCGTGCAGGGCCTCGTGGCCGGCGACCATGTGCTGTTCCACGCCGCTGCCGGCGGCGTGGGCCTGATCGCCAGCCAGTGGGCCAAGGCCCTGGGCCTGCAGCTCATCGGCACCGCCGGCACCGATGCGAAGTGCCAGCTGGCGCTGGCCAATGGCGCGGCCCATGCCATCAACTACAACACCGAGGACTTCGCGGCGCGCGTCAAGGAAATCACCGGCGGCCAGGGCGTGAAGGTGGTGTACGACTCGGTGGGCAAGGACACCTGGGACAAGTCGCTCGAATGCCTGCGCCCCTTCGGCCTCATGGCCAGCTTCGGCAATGCCTCGGGTCCCGTGCCGCCGTTCGCACCGGGCTCGCTCGGTGCCAAGGGCTCGCTGTACGTCACGCGCCAAACCCTGTTCACCCACATCGCCACGCGCGAGAGCACGCAGGCCATGGCCGACGACCTGTTCGCCGTGGTGGCCAGCGGCCAGGTGAAGATCCACATCGACCAGCGCTACCCGCTGGCCGAGGTGCAGCAGGCGCACCGCGACCTCGAAGGCCGCAAAACCACCGGCTGTACCATCCTCACGCTGTGAGCATGCCCGCGCAGACCATTGCCGGGTGGCTGGCGGCGGCACGGGTCGCTGCCCGGCAACCGCCGGCGCAGGCCCGGTTGCCGCTGCAGGTGGCCGGACAGGTGGTGGGCTCGGTGGCCGAAGGCGTGCTGGACATGGTGGCGCCCGCGCTGGAGGGCGGCCACCGCCTGCACAGGGCGGCAGGTGGCTGGCACCTGGATGGCCCGGCCACCGCCGGCCTCAATGCCATCGCCGCCGTGCTGCGCACCCGGGGCCAGTGCGGCCCGTGGCGCAATGAGCAATTGGCCGTGCCCAACGCCCAGGGCGAGGTGATCGCCACCGTGGAGCGTGGTGCCGTGCGCGTGCTGGGCATCGCCACGCGGGCCGTGCACCTGGTGGGCCTGGCGCCCGACGGGCGCATGTGGGTGCAGCTGCGCTCGCGCACCAAGCCCAACAACCCGGGCATGTGGGACACCCTGATGGGCGGCATGGTCGCGGCCGTGGACACGCTCGACCAGGCCCTGGCGCGCGAGACCTGGGAAGAAGCGGGCCTCGCCACGGCGGATCTGGCCGATGTCGCGCAGGGCGGCCATGTGCTGTTCTCGCGTCCCAGCCGCGAGGGCGGCGGCATCGGCTACATGGTCGAGCGCATCGACTGGTTCCGCGCCACGGTGCCCGCGGGCATGGAGCCCGCCAACCAGGACGGCGAGGTCGAGCGCTTCGAGCTGCTCGGCCTGGATGAAGTGCAGCAGCGGGTGGCCCGCAGCGAGTTCACGCAGGAGGCCGGGCTGGTGATTGGCGCCTACCTGGATTCCACCACCGCTGGCGCGTAGCGGCGCGCCTTACTCTGTCGTCACGGCGGCGCGCAGCCGGCTCGGCGCCAGCGCGCCCGCCGATTCCAGGATCGGGTAGGCCACCGAGCACAGCAGCGAGTTGATGCGCTTGAGCTCGCTGATCAGGTCGATGTGCAGCGAGCTGGTCTCGATGCTCTGCACCGTGTTGTCCGACAGGCGCACCAGGTGGGTGGCCGAGTAGGCGCGCTCCAGGTCGCGAAAGCGCGCCTTTTCCTCGAGCAGCTTCTGCGCGTCGCGCACGTTGCCGTTGAGGAACACGCTCATCGCCAGGCGCAGGTTGTCCAGCAGGCGGGCGTGCAGCTCGTTGATCTCTTCCATGCCGGCCTCGGAGAAGTGGCGGCCCTTCTTGATCTTCTTGTCCTCGATGTCGATCAGCACGCGCTCGATGATGTCGCCGATCTGCTCCATGTTGATGGTGAAGCTGATGATGTCGGCCCAGCGCCGGCCTTCGCGCTCGTCCAGGGCCTCGCGCGAGATCTTGGTCAGGTAGTACTTGATGGCCGAGTACAGGCCGTCCACCTCGTCGTCGAGCTTGCGCAGATCCTGCGCCAGCTTGAGGTCGTCGGTGCGGATCACGGTGTGCAGGCCGATCATCATGGATTCGACCACGTCGGCCTGGTGCAGGGCCTCGCGTGCCGCGCAGGAGATGGCCAGCGACGGGGTCGCCAGGGCCGAGGGGTCCAGGTGCCGCGGGCGCGTGCCGGCCGACGAGGCCTGCGCATCGGGCTGCGGCAGCAGCCGCTGCACGGCACGCGCCACGGTGCCCGTGAGGCCGATGCAGATGATGCCCACCACCAGGTTGAAGGCCAGGTGGAACAGCACCACCAGCGTGGCCGTGTCGGGGACATGCGGGCGCACGTGCTGCAGCCACAGGCCGGTGAGCGGCGTCATGATGGCCACGCCGATGATCTTGAAGAACAGGTTGCCCAGGGGCACCTGGCGCGTCTGCACATTGGCCTTCATGGTGGTCAGCACGGCCAGCAGGCCGCTGCCCAGGTTGGCGCCGATCACCAGGCCCAGCGCCACGTCCACCGGGATGCCGCCCGAGCCGGCCAGGGTGGCGGTCAGCAGCACCGTGGCCAGGCTCGAATAGGCCACCACGGCCAGCACTGCGCCGGTGAAGATCTCCAGCAGCAGGTCGCTGGTGAGCGCGCCCAGCAAGGTGCGCACCGTGGGTGACTGCGTCAGCACGGTGGTGGATTCGGTGATCAGCCGCAGCGCCAGCAGCATCAGGCCCAGGCCGATCAGCACGCGGCCCACGCGGCCGGCGGCCGTGTCCTTGCGGGTGATGAACAGCACCACCCCGACGAAGATGAACAGTGGCGACAGCCACGAGAGGTCCATGGAGAACACCACGGCCATCACGCTGGTGCCCACATCGGCCCCGAGCATCACGGCCAGGGCCGCGGGCAGTGTCACCAGGCCCTGGCCGACGAAGGAGGACACGATGAGCGCGGTGGCCGTGCTCGACTGCACCAGCGCCGTGACCCCGATGCCCGACAGCACGGCGGTGATGCGGGTGCTGACGCTGTGCGCGATCAGCTGGCGCAGGTTGGCGCCGAACACGCGCAGGATGCCGGTGCGCACCAGGTGCGTGCCCCAGATCAGCAGCGCGACGGCGGCCAGGAGATTCAGGAGATGCTTCATGAGTAAACGCTAACTTTTCTTATTTTTGACCTGCACTGTGAAGCACGTGCCATGCCCGCTGAGGCTGCCTTGGGGGCAGCCGGGGCCCGCCAGCGGTGGCGCCGCGGGGCAGGCTGGTGCTGCCCGGAACGGACGCGGGAAGGGTTTGCGAAGCCCGCAAACCATGGGAGCGCCCGTTTTAGTCACAAAACTGTCACATTACGGACGCTCTAGCATACTCCTGAATCCATAGCACAGGAACCATGTCCATGACACCGCAAGGTGTGTTGCGCCTGCCGGGCCGGCAAAAAGGCGGGCGGCACCCCGCACCGCGACCGCTTCAATCGATCAGTTGCCCACCGTCGTGGAAGGGGTGGGGCCCCTCGTACACCCCGCTGGCCACGGCATGGCTCACCAGGCGGCCCCCCCCGGGAAGGGCATGCAGGCCGAAGCCGGGCGGCTCCAGCGCCCAGGCCGAGGCCGCATCGGGCGCCAGGTCCAGGCAGACCTGGTGGGCCGGGGACGGGACGGTCATGGCGATCGAACCGCCAAAGCGCACCTGGATGCTGCGGTGCAGGTGGCCGCAGACGATGCGCTCCACGTTCGGGTGGCGTGCCACCAGCGCTTCGAGTTCCGCCGCGCCGCTGAGCAGACCGATGGCGTCCATGTGGCCGATCAGGGTCTGGAACGGTGGGTGGTGCATGGCGATCACCACGGGGCGGTGGCGGTGGGCGTCGAGCGCACCGGCCAGCCAGGCCAGGCGTTCGCGGCACAGACTGCCCTCGCTGGCCCCAGGCACCACGGTGTCCAGCGCGATCAAGGTCAGGCCGCCCACGGGCACGCAGTACTGCACGAAGCCATCGGTACCCAGGTAGCCGTGCTCCGCAAAGCTCTGGCGCAGCTGGGCGCGCTCGTCGTGGTTGCCCGGCAGCAGGTAGGTGGGCAAGGGCCCGAGCGGCGCCAGCAGCGCGCGCAGGTGCGCGTACTCGGCCGCGCGGCCGAAGTCGGTCAGGTCGCCGGTGATCACCAGCGCGTCGGGCCGCTGCGGCAGGCGCAGCATGGTCTGCACTGCCTGCGCGAGGTAGGGCGCGGTGTTGATGCGGCCATAGGCCAGGCGGCCGGGTTCGCGGATGTGCAGGTCGGACAGTTGCAGTAGCAGGGTGGTCATGGAAGTGCGTGGCAGTGGTCAGGAAGCCCCGTGGCTGGGCATGAGGTGCTCGGGCCGGATGCGGATGGCCACCTGCTGGCCCTGGCGGGCCGGGTGGTCGCGGGGCACGTCGGCCTGCAATGGGGCCTGGCCCGCCAGGGCCAGGGTGAGCTGCACACGCTCGCCCAGGAAGCTGCGGCGCGCCACGTCGGCGCGGGCCCAGCCATCGCCTTCTGCGGGGCCTGGCTGCACCTCGATGTCCTCGGGCCGCACCAGCAGCACGGTGTCGGCGGCGCAGGCCGGGGGGCAGGGCAGGTCGGTGCCGCCCAGGGGCAGCACCTGGCGCTGGCGTGCCGCCTCGTCGCGCCGCAGCCGGTTCACCCTGCCCAGGAAGGCCGCCACGAAGGGGTGGGCCGGCGTGCGGTACAGCGTCTCGCCATCGCCGACCTGCACGATGCGGCCGGCCTGCATCACCGCCAGGCGGTCGGCAATGGCCAGCGCTTCCTGCTGGTCATGCGTGACGTGGATGGCCGTGATGTGCAGGCGGCGCAGCAGCTCGGCCAGCTCGTCGCGCAGCGACTCCTTGAGCTTGGCGTCCAGCGCGGTCAGGGGCTCGTCGAGCAGCAGCACGCGCGGCCGCACGGCCACCGCGCGCGCCAGGGCCACGCGCTGGCGCTGGCCACCCGACAGCTCGGCGGGGCGCTTGCCCTCCAGCCCGTTCAGGCGCACCAGGTCCACCAGCTCGCCGACCACGCGGCGCTGCTCGGCCGCATCGGTGCCGCGGATGCGCAGGCCGTAGCCGATGTTGGCGGCCACCGTCATCTGCGGGAACAGTGCGTAGTGCTGGAACACCATGCCGATGCCGCGCTGCTCGATGGGCAACTGCGTCACGTCCGTGCCGCCAAAGGCGATGCGGCTGCCCGCGTCGGGCGACTCCAGCCCGGCGATCAGGCGCAGCAGCGTGGTCTTGCCACAGCCCGAGGGGCCCAGCAGGGCCAGCACCTCGCCGGGCTCCACCGTGAGGTCGGTGGGCTGCAGGCCGCGCGTGCCGTCGGCATAGGTCTTGGCGCAGTGGACCACGTCCACGCGCGTGCGTTCAAGTTCCATGGTGTTTCTCGATGAGGCTGCCGAGGGCCTGCAGGCCCCACAGCACGGGCAGGATGACGATCAGGAAGACCAGCGTGTAGGCCGAGCCGATCTCGATGCGCATGGAGGCATAGCTGTCGGCCAGGCCCACGGGCAGGGTGCGCGTGAGCGGGGTGTGCAGCATCCAGGTGAGGTTGAATTCGCCCACCGAGAGCGTGAACACCATCAGGCTGCCCGCCACGATGGCCGGCAGCACGGCGGGCACCAGCACCCCGAGGGAGCGCTGCGTGAAGCTGGCGCCCAGCGAGCGCGCAGCTTCTTCGAGCGAGCGCAGTTCGTCCTTCTGGAAGGCCGCGCCCACGGTGCGCACCATGAAGGGCAGGGTGAACACCATGTGCCCGACGAGGATGAAGGCGAAGCTCTGGCGAAAGCCCGAGAGCGTGCCGTAGGCCAGGATCAGCGCCAGCGCGCTGGCCAGCCCCGGCACGGCCACGGGCAGGGTCAGCAGCTCCTCCAGCAGCCGTGCCCAGCGCGAGCGGCTGCGCGCCAGCGCATAGGCGCAGGGCACGCCGACGAGCAGGTTGCCCGCCACGCACAGCAGCGCCAGCAGCAGCGAGGCGCCCACGGTGCCGCCATAGTTCTCCCAGACCTCGCCGAGCCAGCGCAGCGTGAGGCCGCTTTGGAGGCCCGCGCTGTAGTTGTTCACCAGCCCGGCCAGGACCGACAGCGCAATCGGCGCCAGCATGAACAGGGCCACCAGCGCGGTGAGCGCCACCAGGGACCAGGGGGCTTGTCGTGCGTTTCTCATCATGGATGCTTCAGAAGGCCGAGGTGCCGGATGCGCGGCGCGCCGCCCAGAGCACCAGCCAGGTGATCAGCCCCAGCGTGATCGACAGGCTGGCCGCCAGCGCGAAGTTGGCGTAGTTGGTGAACTCGTTGTAGATGGTGATGGGCAGCACCTCGAACTTGCTGGCCAGGGTGAAGGCCGTGCCGAAGGCCCCCATGGCGGTGGCGAAGACGATGGCGCCGCAGCCCAGCGTGGTGGCGGCCAGCTCGGGCAGCCACACGTCGCGCGCCACGCGCCAGCGCGAGGCACCGAGCGAGCGCGCGGCCTCCTCCAGCGCGGCGTCCATGGCGCTTGCCGCCGCGGTGTAGGTGGCGATCGCGCGTGGCAGCGAGAAATACAGGTAGGCCAGGAACAGGCCCGTGAGCCCGTAGGCAAAGGTGGTGCGGCCCGCGCCCAGCGCGTCCGACAGGTCGGCCACCAGCCCCTGGCGTCCGCCCAGCAGGATCATGAAGAAGCCCACGATGACGCCCGGGAAGGACAGCGGCAGCGTGAGCAGCGACAGCAGCAGTTGCCGCCCGCGAAAGCGCTGGCGCGCCAGCGTGATGCCCACCAGCGCACCGAGCACCAGCGTGGCCAGCGTGACGGGGAGCGACAGGCCCAGCGTCTGCAGCAGGCTCTGCAGGTAGCGGGCGTTGGTGAGTACCGCGAAGTAGGTGGCCCAGCCCTTGCCGGCCGGCAAGGCCAGCAGCAGGGCCACGGGCAGCAGCCAGAAGGCCGCGAAGAAGGCCACGGCCGGCGCGGCGCAGGCGAGCAGCAGCGTGCGCGAGGGAGCGAAGCCGTGGCGCATGGCGCTTACTTCACTTCAGCGAGGTAGCGATCGGAGAAGGCCTTCTGCACGGCAGCCATGCGGCCATAGTCCACCGTCTTGGCACGCGCATAGTCGCTGGCGGGCAGGAAGCGCACCTGCACTTCCTTGGGCATGGCGCTGGCGCGCACGGGGCGCAGGTAGGCATTGGCCCACAGGGCCTGGCCTTCGTCGGAGAGCACGAAGTCCAGCACCTTTTTGCCATCGGCGGCATGGGGGGCGCCGGCCACCAGGCCCATCACGTAGGGCACCACCAGCGTGCCTTCGGCGGGGATCACGAACTGCACGTTGGCCTTGTCCTTGTACTTGGCGCGGTAGGCGTTGAAGTCGTAGTCCAAAAGGATCGCGATCTCGCCCGAGAGCACGCGCGCATACGAGGTCTGCTTGGGCACGATGGGCTCGTTCTTCTGCAGGGCCTTGAAGTAGTCGATGCCAGGGGCGAAGTTCTCCAGCGTGCCGCCGCGCGCCTGGTTGGCGGCCACGGCGCCCACATAGCCCACGAAGGCCGAGGCCGGGTCCAGGTAGCCGATCAGGCCCTTGTAGTCGGGCTTGAGCAGGTCGGCCCACGATTGCGGCACGGGCTTGCCCTTGAGCGCATCCACGTTGACCATGAAGCCGAGGGTGCCCGAATGGATGCTGAACCAGTGGCCAGCCGGGTCCTTGAGGCCATCGGGGATGTCCTTCCATGCGGCCGGCTGGTAGGGCGCGATCAGGCCGTCCTTGTGCGCCTGGATCGCAAAGGTCACGCCCAGGTAGGTCACGTCGGCCACGGGGCTGGCCTTCTCGGCCGCGAGCTGCGCGAGCGACTGGCCCGAGTTCTTGTTGTCCGGTGGCACGGTGATGCCGGTCTTGGCCTTGATGGCCTTGATCTGGCTGCCCCAGTCGGCCCATTCGGGCGGGCAGTTGTAGCAGATGGCCGTCTGGGCCATGGCTGCGCCGCTGGCGGCCAGGCCCAGGGCGAGCGCGGCGGCGCGCATGAAATGGGTGAGCGGAAGGGTCATCGGGAACTCCTGTGGAGAGAGGTGGCGGGGGAGGTGGACGAAGGACGGATCAGGCAGGGGCGCAGGACTCACCGGTGCGAAAGTGGTGTGCCAGGGTTAGCCCGGCGTCGGGTGCCAGCGGCGTGCCGCTGGCCATGGCCTGCACCAGCAGCTGCACGCTGCAGCGGCCGATATCGGCGTTGGGCTGGGCCACGGTGCTCAGCATGGGGGTCAGGTCTTCGCCCAGGGCGATGCCGTCGAAACCCGCCACGCTCAGGTCGCGCGGCACGGCCAGGCCGGCCAGGTGGGCGGCGCGGATGCTGCGGATGGCCAGCAGGTCGTTGGAGCAGACCAGGGCTGTGGGGCGACCAGGGCCTTGCAGCAGGGCCGTGACATCCTGCACCGCGGTTTCGATGAAGGGCACCTCGCGCACCGGCCCTGCGGGCAGGCCGGCGGCGGCCATGCCGAGGTGAAAGCCCCGGCTGCGCTGCTGCGCCCGGTCCGATGCGGCGAGCTGGCCGCTGACCATGGTGATGCGCCGGTGCCCGAGCGATGCCAGGTGCGCCACCAGTTCGGCCACGGCCTGCTCGCCATCCACCGAGACGCAGGGGTGGTCCGGGTGCCGGTTGTAGGCCAGCACGTAGGGCAGGCCGGCTTCGGCCAGGCGCTGCAGTGCGCTCGACGTGGCCGGGTTGGAGACCACGAGGACCATGCCGTCCACGTTGCCGGCCAGGAGCAGGTGCACGGCCCGGTCTTCCTGGGCGAGCTGGTACTCGGTGGCAAACGGCAGGATGGCGTAACCGGCGGCGACGGCCGCTTGCGCAAGGCCCTGCAGGCATTCGGCGAACACCGGGTTGAGCAGGGTGGGCAGCACCACGCCGATCACGCGGCTGCGCTGGGTGCGCAAGGTGCGCGCACTGGCGTTGGGCAGGTAGCCCAGGGCCTGGGCCACCTGCTGCACATGCTCGCGCGTGGCCGGCGTCACCTTGTCGGGCAGGTTGAAGACCCGCGACACGGTGGCGACCGACACCCCCGCCTGGCGGGCAACGTCCTGGATGCTCATGGAACCTCGTTGCAATGTAAACGTTTACATTGGAGCGAAGCCGTGTGACGCGCGTGTGACCGAGTGCCAGGGCCGGGCCATGCAAAACGGCCCTCGAGAGGGCCGTTCAGGAATGCGGGAGCAGGGGGGCGGCTACTTCGCTTTCTTCATCCGCAGCAGCTCGTCGAGCACCAGGCACACCGCGCCTACGGTGATGGCCGAGTCCGCCAGATTGAAGGCCGGGAAGTGCCAGCCGCGTGCGTAGAAGTCCAGGAAGTCGACCACGTAGCCGTGCATCAGCCGGTCCACCACGTTGCCCACGGCACCGCCCAGGATGCTCGACAGCGCAAAGCAGAACAGCTTCTGTTCCGGATGCGCACGCAGCTGCCACACGATGAACAGGGTGGCGGCCACGCCGATGCCGGTGAAGGCCCAGCGCTGCCAGCCCCCGGCATCGGCCAGGAAGGAGAAGGCCGCGCCCGTGTTGTGCGCGCGCACGATGTTGAAGAAGCTGGTGATGGGGGTCGCGTCGCCCAGGCGGTAGGCATCCAGGATCAGCGACTTGGTGATCTGGTCGGCGACCAGGATCACCAGCGCCCAGGCCAGCCAGGGCCACATGCGGCCCAGGGCCGAGGTGGGGGTGCTGCTTGCTGCTGCCATCACGCGTGCACCCGGCTTTCGCCGGCGCCATACAGGTTGCTCGTGCAGCGGCCGCAGATCGTCGGGTGGGCGGCATCCTGGCCCACGTCGGCGCGGTAGTGCCAGCAGCGGTCGCACTTGGCGTCGGCGCTGGGCTTGACGCTGATCTGCAGGGCACCGCCGGCCACCAGCTCGACGGCCGAGGTGATGAACACGAAGCGCAGGTCCTCGCCCAGGCTGGCCAGCAGGGAGTGGTCCTCGGGCGCTGCGGTGAGTACCACGCTGGCCTGCAGCGACGAGCCCACCTGGCCGTCGGCCCGCAGCACCTCGATCTGCTTGTTCACCCCATCGCGGATCTCGCGCAGGCGCGCCCACTTGGCCAGCAGGCCTTCGTCGGCACCAGCGATGGAGCCGTAGGTCTCCACGAAGATGGAGTCGGAGGCGCCGAACACTTTCCACGCCTCTTCGGCCGTGAACGACAGGAACGGCGCCATCCAGCGCAGCATGGCGTGCGTGATCTGGTAGAGCGCGGTCTGCGCGCTGCGGCGTGCCAGGCTCTTGGGCGCCGTGGTGTACAGGCGGTCCTTGAGCACATCAAGGTAGAAGCCGCCCAGGTCTTCCGAGCAGTACAGCTGCAGCTTGGCAACCACGGGGTGGAATTCGTAGACCTTGTAGTGCGCGAGCACCGTGGCCTGGAACTCGGCCGCACGCGTCAGCGCATAGCGGTCGATCTCCAGCATCTGGTCGAAAGGCACGGTGTCGGTGGCAGGGTCGAAATCGCTCACGTTGGCCAGCAGGAAGCGCAGCGTGTTGCGGATGCGGCGGTAGGCGTCGACCACGCGCGCGAGGATCTTCTCGTCGCCCGCGATGTCGCCTGAGTAGTCGCTGGCGGCCACCCACAGGCGGATGATCTCGGCGCCCAGCTTCTTGTTGATCTCCTGCGGGTCGATGCCGTTGCCCAGCGACTTGCTCATCTTGCGGCCCTGGCTGTCCACGGTGAAGCCGTGGGTCAGCAGGCCGCGGTAGGGCGCGCGGCCTTCCAGCGCGCTGGCCAGCAGCAGCGAGCTGTGGAACCAGCCGCGGTGCTGGTCATGGCCTTCCAGGTACAGGTCGGCCTCGGGGCCGGTGTCGTGGTGCACGTTGGGGTGCGTGCCGCGCAGCACGTGGAAGAAGGTGGAGCCGGAGTCGAACCACACCTCCAGGATGTCCGTGCTCTTGGTGTAGCAGGCTGCGTCCTCGGCGCCCAGGATCTCCTCGGGCGTCACGCGGCTCCAGGCCTCGATGCCGCCCTTCTCGACGATGTCGGCCGCCTGGTCCATGATCTCCATGGTGCGCGGGTGCAGCTCGCCCGAATCCTTGTGCAGGAAGAAGGGGATGGGCACGCCCCAGCTGCGCTGGCGCGAGATGCACCAGTCGGGCCGCCCGGAGATCATGTCGTGCAGGCGGGTCTTGCCGTTCTCGGGGTAGAAGCTGGTGTGCTCGATGGCGTCCAGCGCGATCTGGCGCAGCGTCTTGGCGGGCTTCTCGCCGGCCTTGGTGAACACGCCTTCGCCCTCGTCCATGCGGATGAACCACTGCGCGGCTGCGCGGTAGATCACCGGCGTCTTGTGGCGCCAGCAGTGCGGGTAGCTGTGGGTGATGTCCTTGGTGGCCATGAGGCGGCCGGCGTTGCGCAGCGCCTCGATGATCACGGGCACGGCCTTCCAGATGTGCTGGCCGCCGAACAGCGGGAAATCGGCCGCATAGGTGCCGTTGCCCTGCACGGGGTTCAGGATGTCCTCGAGCGCGAGGCCATGGGCGCGGCAGGAGTTGAAGTCCTCCAGCCCGTAGGCGGGCGAGGAGTGCACGATACCGGTGCCATCATCGGCCGTGGCGTAGTCGGCCAGGTAGACGGGCGAGAGGCGGCGGTAGCCGGCATCGACGTCGTACAGCGGGTGCTCGAATTCCAGCCCGCCCAGGTTCTTGCCGGCCGTGGTGGCCAGCACCTGGCCGGTGAGGCCATAGCGCTCCAGGCACGAGGCCACGAGCGGCTCGGCCACGAGCAGCAGGCGCTCGCCGGCATCCACCAGCGCATAGCTGATCTCGGGATTCAGGTTCAGCGCCTGGTTGGCGGGGATGGTCCAGGCGGTCGTGGTCCAGATCACCACGAAGGCATCCTTGGCCAGCGCCGGCAGGCCGAAGGCGGTGGCCAGCTTGGCGGGCTCGTGCGCCTTGAAGGCCACGTCCAGCGTGGTGCTCTTCTTGTCGGCGTATTCGATCTCGAACTCGGCCAGCGAGCTGCCGCAGTCGAAGCACCAGTACACGGGCTTGAGGCCGCGGTACACGAAGCCGCGCTCCATCACGCGCTTGAACGCACGGATCTCGCCCGCCTCGTTGGCGAAGTTCATGGTCTTGTAGGGGTTGTCCCATTCGCCGAGCACGCCCAGGCGCTGGAAGTCGCCCATCTGCTGCGCGATCTGTTCCGTGGCGTAGGCGCGGCTCTTGGCCTGCATGTCGTCGCGGCTCAGGTTGCGGCCGTGCTTCTTCTCGATGGCGTTCTCGATCGGCAGGCCATGGCAGTCCCAGCCGGGCACGTACAGCGCGTCGAAGCCCTCGAGCTGGCGCGCCTTGGTGATCATGTCCTTGAGGATCTTGTTGACCGCGTGGCCCATGTGGATCTGGCCGTTGGCATAGGGCGGGCCGTCGTGCAGGATGAACTTGGGCGCGCCGCAGCGCGCGTCGCGCAGGCGCTTGTACAGGCCCTTGTCCTCCCACTCCTTGACCCAGCCCGGCTCGCGCTTGGGCAGGTCGCCGCGCATGGGGAAGGGGGTGTCGGGCAGGTTCAGGGTGCTGCGGTAATCCGGGGCGGTGGATTCGGTGGTACTGGCGTTGTCGGACATGGGGGAGCCTTAAAACGGGGCATTCCGGGGCAGGCCCGGAGCAAAAGCGGGAAGAAAGAAGGGGTGTGGGGAGGTATCCGGCCTGCAGGGCAGGCGCTGCGCAGGCAGCCCCCTCAAATTCGGTCGCGCGTGGTCTGGCGCCGGGTCTCGGTGTGGTTGGTGGGTGCGTGGGCCGACGCGAAATAGGCGCGCGCATCCGCACAGTCCTTGGCAATGCCCGTCGTCAGGGCATCCAGACCGTCGTACTTGAGCTCGTCGTGCAGTTTGTGCAGCAGTTCCACCCGCACGATTTTACCGTACGCCCCTTCGGCCCCCAGATCGGCGGGCCATTGCAGGCAATGCGTCTCCAGCAGCACGCGCCCGCCGTTCACGTCGTCGGGGTCCAGCGAGGGGCGAACGCCCAGGTTGGCCACGCCCGGCAGCGGGGTCTCGCCCAGGCCGTGCACGAGCACGGCGAAGATGCCGCTGGCGGCGGGTTTCCAGTGGGCAAAGCGCAGGTTCAGCGTGCGAAAACCGTCGCCCGCACCCTCGGCCGTGGCACCCAGTTCGCGCCCGAGCTTGCGGCCATGCACCACGTGGCCCGAGATGGAGTACGGCCGGCCCAGCAACCGGGCGGCGGCCTCCATGTCGCCCTGGCCCAGCGCCTGGCGCACGGCCGAACTCGACACGCGCAGCCCGTGCACCTCGTAGCTGTTCATGCGTGCCACGTCGAAGCCCCGGGTCTGGCCCGTGGCGTCCAGCAGCGCGTAGTCGCCCGCGCGCTGGGCGCCGAAGCGGAAGTCGTCGCCCACCAGCACATAGCGCGCGCCCAGACCCCGGACCAGCACCTCGTCGATGAAGGCCTGGGGCGACTGGGCGGCCAGCCGCGCGTCGAAGGGCAGGACCACCGTCTGCTGCACCCCGCAGCGTGCCAGTTCGGTGAGCTTGTCGCGCAGGGTGCCTATGCGCGCGGGTGCCAGCTCGGGCTTGTGCAGGGCCCCGGCAAAGTAGTCGCGCGGGTGGGGCTCGAAGGTCAGCACGCAGCTCTCCACCCCGCGATGGGCGGCCTCGCTGTTGAGTAGGGCCAGCATGGCCTGGTGGCCGCGGTGCACGCCATCGAAGTTGCCGATGGTCAGCGCGCAGGCGGGGGCGATGCCGGGGTGGTGGAATCCGCGGAAGATCTTCATTGATTTGTTATCTTTTTGATAGCAGCTTGGGCCGATGGGTAAAGCACCAGACGCCAATCTGTCACGAAAACAGAGTATATTGTGTACCACGGACTTCACAGCGCAGTGGGGTCCGCGAGACATCCGCGTTCCGATTCCTTGTGTTCATTCTTGTTCCAGGAGGCGTGTTTTGAAGGTCTTGAAGCTGTCAGCCCAGGGGCTGCCCCAGTCGTGGATATCGCTGGAGCAGGCCGTCACCCATTACGCAGCCGGCGAAGTGCGCTGGGAGTCCGGCGGCGAGGTCGCGCTTTTTCGCGGCGGCTACAACGCCGTCACGGGCGAGCAGTCGGTGATCGCCGTCAACAGCATCATCGGCACCAAGGGCGTACCCAGCATCAACCCCTTCGACCTCAAGCCGGGCCTGACCAACAGCAAGCTCTTCATCCGCGACCGCAACGTGTGCGCCTACTGCGGCGGGCATTTCCACGAAGACAACCTCACGCGCGAACACATCGTGCCCTTCGCGCGCAACGGACAGGACCACTGGATGAATGTGGTCACGGCCTGCCGCCCCTGCAACCACCGCAAGGGGCCGCGCACCCCGGAGCAGGCGCACATGCCGCTGCTCTACGCGCCCTACGTGCCCAGCCTGTGGGAAGACTTCATCCTGCGCAACAGAAGAATTCTTGCAGACCAGATGGAATTCCTGATGGCACACGTCCCCAAGTCCTCTCGTCTGTTGGCTTAGTTGGCGGAGCGGCCAATACGACCCCGCTGGCGTCGTTGCTCCGTCTTGCCGTACTTTCAGTACTGTCTGCGACGGAGCGCCTAGCCATCGAGGCCGTCTTGGCCACTCTTGGGGTAAATGCAAACCCCAGGTGCTTTTCTTAGTAGGTGAACTCCAGGAACACCAAGTGACCGCTGGCTGCGGGCCAGGTCTGTCCCACCACCCGCTCGCCATTGAACTGCGCGGCCACGCTGCGCTGGGCCGCCCCTTCGGGCTTGATCTTGGCCGAGGCCGCGCCGGCGCCGGCCGGCACGCCCACGGGGGGCACACCGTCGAACAGCATCTGGTCGCGCTCAGGGTCCAGGTAGCCGCGGGGGCGCGTCATGCTGACCACGCTGGCGGCGGTCTTGTCGGCATCGGCGATACGCTCGGCGCGCAGGTGCACGATGGTGCTGCTGCGCGGAAAGCCGCTGCGGTAGATGTGGGTGGTGGCGTAGCCGGGTGCGGTGATGGCGAACTCGAGCGGTGCGCCGGTGGGCACCACCAGGGGGCCCCACTGGCCATCGGCCGCCACGGTGGTGCGCAGCAGGGCGTTGCCGCTGCGGGCACCCGTGGCCGGGTCGGTGGCATAGACCTCCAGCTGGGCGCCGGGCAGGGGCAGGTTGTTGCTGAAATTGCCGGTCTTGGCATCGAGCGGGTCCACGCCCAGGCCGGTGACCTTGCCCGACAGGGCCACACGCGCCTCATTGGCAATGACGGCTGCCGCAGGTGCCTTGCCGGTAATGAACTGGTAGGCGGCTGCAAACGCGGCCTGCGAGTACGAGGTCTCGCGGTGGTCGATGCGCGGGAGCACCACGTTGGTCGCGCCCTTGAGCTCGGGGCCGGCCGCCGTGACATTCGTGGCCGTGCCCTTCTGGCCGATCCACAGGCCGTCGGGCTGGGCGAACTTGTCGTTGCCGTCCGAGCGCACGGTCAACCAGCGCACGGGGCCGGTGACCTCATCGCCTGCGGCGTTCTTGGGCGCGTTCAGGCCCTTGAGGAAGGGGCCGGTGCCCGCGAACTCGTTGCCTTCGCGAAAGCCCGGGATCGCCCAGACGCCATGGTTGGGCGTGCCGCCCAGAATGGCATGGCTCACGGTCTGGTCGCCGCCGCCGTTCTGGATGTAGTTGCGGATCGCATTGCCGCCACGCGAGTTGCCGATCAGCACCACCTTGCTGGCGCCCGTGGCCTGGCGCACCTTGTCCACCTCGGCCTTGAGGTAGGCCATGTGCTCGGCCGCCGAGGTGCGGCCGGGCTGGGCTTTGCCGTCGTCGTCACGGTTGAGCGGGTAGGGCACGTCGATGGCGTGCAGGCGCTCGCGCGGCCAGCCGTTGGACTCGAAGCGCCACGCCGTGGTCTGCCACAACGCCGCCGTGTCGCCGTTGCCATGCACGAAAACGATGGGCGGCAAGGCTTCTTGTGACGAGCCGGAGGTGGCGCAGCCCGTGAGGGCCAGCGCGGCAGTGGCTGCGGCGATCAGTGCCAAGCGGCGTTGCAGGGAAATCATCGTCGTCATCGTCATCGTGTTCTTCTCCAGAAATGAAAAATGCCCGTGGACCGGGTGATCCACGAGCATGTCATGCGGGTGTTACGTGCCTGCGTCAGGCAAACACGCCAGCCGTGTCCTGCATGCGGGCCGACACCTCGCCCAGGTGGTGCAGCGTGTCGCCAAAGGCCATTTCCAGCTGCGTGAGTTTCTTGAAGTAGTGGCTGCCGATGTACTCGTCGGTCACGCCGATGCCGCCGTGCAGCTGCACCGATTGCTGGCCCACGAAGCGCATGGACTGGCCCAGCTGCACCTTGGCGCGGGCCATGGCCGCGCGGCGCTCGGCGGCGGGGGCACCCAGCTTGAGGCTGGCGTAATAGCTCATCGAGCGGGCCAGCTCGAGCTGCATCTTCATGTCGGCCACGCGGTGGCGCAGGGCCTGGAAGCTCGAGATCAGCACGCCGAACTGCTTGCGCTGGTTCATGTACTCCACCGTGGCGGCCACGGTCTTGTCCATCACGCCCACGGCTTCGGCGCAGGTGGCGGCAATGCCGGTGTCCACGGCCAGTTCCAGCGCGGCCAGGCCGTCGGTGGTGACCAGGGTGGCGGGGGCATTGGCCAGTTGCACTTCGGCGGCGCGGCTGCCGTCCTGCGTGACGTAGCCCTTCGTGGCCACGCCGCTGGCCGAGCGCTCCACCAGGAACAGCGCGATCTTGCCGTCCAGCTGGGCCGGTACGAGGAAGGCGTCGGCCTGGTCGCCCGCGGCGACGATGCTCTTGGTACCGGTCACGCTGTGGCCACCGGCGGCTGCCGTGGCCTTGGCATCGCACACATCCAGGCGGTAGCGCGCCTTGCGCTCCTGCTGGGCCAGCACCACCAGGGCTTCGCCGCTGGCCACGCGGGGCAGCCAGGCGCCCTGCACCTCGGCCGGTGCATACTGCGACAGCACGGCACTGGCGATGAAGGCCTGTGCCAGGGGCTCGAGCACCATGCCGCGTCCCAGTTCCTCGGCCACCACCATCGCATCGATGGCGGTCTGGCCCAGGCCGCCGTTGTCCTCAGGCACGGTCAGTGCCGTCAAGCCGAGCTCGGCCAGTTCATTCCAGGCGTCGCGCGAGAAGCCACCGGCCTCCACCGCCGCACGGCGGCGCTCGAAGCTGTAGCCCTTGTCCACCCACTTGCGCACGGCGTCGCGCAGCTGTTCCTGGTCGTCGGAAAAATCGAAATCCATGCTCTTGTCTCCTTAGCCCAGAACCGTCTGCGCAACGATGTTGCGCTGCACTTCGTTCGAGCCGCCGTAAATGGTGGTCTTGCGCAGGTTGAAGTAGGTCGATGCCAGGGGCGCATTGGCCACCTCGCCGCCAGGGAAATCGCCTTGCCAGCCGGCTTCCATGGCTTCCTCGATGAAGGGCAGTGCGAAGGGGCCGGCCGCCAGCATCATCAGCTCGGCATAGCGCTGCTGGATCTCGCTGCCGCGGATCTTGAGCAGGCCGGCGATGTCGAGCGAGTTCTTGCCCGACTTTTCGGCCGACAGCACGCGCAGCACCAGCATTTCGAGGGCCACGATGTCCACTTCGAGCAGGGCCACCTGGTCGCGAAAGCGCGTGTCATCCCACAGGCCTTCGGCCTTGGCGATGCGCTTCAGACGCTCCAGCTCGCGCTTGCTGCGGTTCACGTCGGCAATGTTGGTGCGTTCGTGGCTCAAGAGGTGCTTGGCGTAGGTCCAGCCCTTGTTCTCTTCGCCGATCAGGTTCTCGGCCGGCACTTCGACGTTGTCGAAGAACACCTCGTTGACCTCGCACTCGCCGTCCAGCAGCTTGATCGGGCGCACGGTCACGCCGGGCGACTTCATGTCCAGCAGCAGGAAGGAGATGCCGGTCTGCGGCTTGCCCTCGGTGCTGGTGCGCACCAGGTTGAACATCCAGTCGCCGTACTGGCCCAGCGTGGTCCAGGTCTTCTGGCCGTTGACGATGTACTTGTCGCCCACGCGCTCGGCGCGGGTCTTGACCGAGGCCAGGTCCGAGCCCGAGCCCGGTTCGCTGTAGCCCTGGCTCCACCAGACTTCGCCGCTGGCGATGCCGGGCAGAAAGCGCTTTTGCTGCTCGGCATTGCCGAAGGCCATGATCACCGGGGCCACCATCACGGGGCCGAAGGGGATGATGCGCGGTGCGCCGGCGAGGGCGCACTCTTCTTCGAACAAATGCTTTTGCACGGCGGTCCAGCCGGGGCCGCCGAATTCCTTGGGCCAGCCAAAGCCGAGCCAGCCCTTCTTGCCCAGTATCTTGGCCCAGCCCTGCAGGTCGTCTCGGGTCAGGCGCAAGGCGTTGTGCACCTTGTGGGAAATGGCGGGGGGCAGATTGCTGCGGACCCATGCGCGAACTTCGTCGCGGAAGGCCTGTTCTTCGGGGGTGAATGCGAGATCCATGCGGCTTGTCTCCTGAGAAGTCCTGTTTGTAGCACGGTCGTTCGTTTTATTCCTGTCCGGGTGGCGACATCGCCTGCGCCGCCGGGGCGATGCCCAGCTCGGCGCACAGCCGCTCGACCGTGGCGCGCAGGCCCGCTACCTCGGTCTCCAGCGCCTGGACACGGGCCTGCAGCGCGGTCGTTGCGCCGCCGCCAGGGGTGGGCGCGCCGGCACTGCTGCTGGTGTCCACTGCCCCGCACAGCAAGTGCGCCCAGCGCTGCTCGCGCGCCCCGGGGGCCCGCGGCAGCAGCACCACCAGCGGGCCGCCCTTTTCGGCGCTGCGCTCCTGCAGTTCGTCCAGGAAGGCCTCGACCGATGAAATGTCGGCAAACCGGTACCAGCGCTCGGCGTTGATGCGCAGCTCGCCCGCCGTCTGGGGCCCGCGCAGCATGAGCAGGCCCAGCAGCACGGCCGATTGTTCGGGCACGCCCACGCCGCGCTGGAAATTGTGCTCCCAGCGCGTGGTGCGGTTGCCGCTGGTCTCGAACGCCAGGGTGAGCTGGCGCAGGGAGTCGAGCGCCTCCTGCGCCTCGGCGTCGCTCAGGTTCATCACCGGCTCGCGGCTGGTCTTCTGGTTGCAGCCCGTGAGCAGGCCGTTGAGCGACATCGGGTAGCTGTCGGGCACGGTGCGGGCCTTTTCCATCAGCGTGGCCAGCACGCGGGCCTCGTTCGCGGTCAGGGGGCGGTTTGCGGGTTCGAAGGGCATGGCAGGGATAATCCGGGGTTGAGCGTCGTCGTGCAATTTATGAAGAACATCGTGATTTTGATCTCCGGCAGCGGTTCCAACATGGCTGCCATCGTGCGCACCGCGCAACAGGAAGACTGGGCCCGGCGCCACGGCGCCCGCGTGGCCGCCGTGCTGAGCAACAAGGCCGACGCCGCGGGGCTGGCGTTTGCACGCGGCGAAGGCATTGCCACCGAGGCGCTCGACCACAAGGCCTTCGAGAGCCGGGAGGCGTTCGATGCCGCGCTGGCGCAGGCCATCGACCGGTACCAACCCGCGCTGGTGGTGCTGGCCGGCTTCATGCGCATTCTCACCCCGGGCTTCGTGGCACGCTATGCCGGCCGGCTGATCAACATCCACCCCTCGCTGCTGCCGGCGTTCACGGGGCTGAACACCCACCAGCGGGCCATCGACGCCGGCTGCAAGGTCGCCGGGGTCACCGTGCACCAGGTCACCGATGAGCTGGACGTGGGCCCGATCCTGGACCAGGCGGTGGTTCCCGTGCTGCCGGGTGACACGGCCGATGTGCTGGCGGCCCGGGTGCAGGCGCAGGAGCATGTGATCTACCCGCGTGCCGTGCGGGCGTTCGTGGCAGCTCTGGCCTGATCGCGTTCAGAGGGTGCGCACCACCTGGGCCTCGCTGCTTTCCAGCAGGTCCTGGGCCAAAGCCGTCTGGTGCGAGTCGCTCGGGTGCGCCACCACCACCCATTGGCGCTTGCGCAGGGCGGACCGCACCCGGACGATGACCCAGATGCGGTCGGGCCGCAGCGCGGCCAGTGCGCCCAGCATGAGGCCGAAGGTGCTGCCGAAACCCACGATGGCCATGAAGGCCAGCAGGGGGTTGCTGAGCACCGCGGGTTCGTTGGTGGCCACCAGGTAGGTAAATGCCAGCAGGCCCAGCACCGCACCGGTGAGCCCGGCGATGGCGTGCGCGCGGACCAGGGTGGTGAACAGGCCACGGGGCTGTGGCTCCAGGGCTTTGCTGAGCAGGTCCTGGGCGCGCAGGTCGGCATGCTCGGGGCCCAGCAGGCGGATTTGCTCCCGCTGCATGCCGGGCAGCCGCAGCAGTCGGCGAACGGCGATGTCCGCCTCCGTTTCGCGGGCAAACAGCCCGACGACCTTGGTCAGCGATTTTTCGCCGAACATTCCTTGCAGAAGATAGTCCATGGTGTGCTCCGGGTCGTGTGCACACGGCGATGCGGCGCATGCAATGCCCCTGTCCGGGGCTGGCGGTAGGGTCCCGCGGTCAGCCGGTGGCGGCATGGGGCAAGTGGGTCATGGCTTTGAAGATAGCCCGGAGCGGGTGCCCGGGCTGTAGGACTTTGCGGCGTGGCGGCGCAAGTGCAGGCCCTGCAAGCCGCCCCCCCCGTGCCTGCCGTCAGGCCAGTGCGCTCAGCGTGCTGCCCGAGGGCGACCAGGCGCCAGCGGCGGTCTCGTACTGGCTGCGCGCCAGCTGGGCCAGCTTCACCAGGTCCGTCTTTTGCCCGCCCTCCGGCGACTGGCTGCTGGCGCTGGCGTTGCTGAACTGGCGGGTCAGCTGGTCGACGAAGGCCTGGGCCTCCTCGCTGCCGATGCTGTTGTCGCCATCGGTGTCGATGGCCTTGAACAGCGCCGCGACCGCATCCGTCTGGGCCGCACCCGCCGCCTGCTCGGCGGCAGAGACCACGCCATCCTCGTTGGTATCGAGCGGGTCGTAGGTCGTGCTGTTGCTGGCGGAGGCCCCGGCAGGCCCCCCGGGGCCGCCCGGCGGTGGCGGCGGCATGCCGCCCACGGCGCCCGCGCCGGCCCCGCCCGAAGGCCGCCCCGCGTCGAATTCGGCCTCCGAGAGGCTGCCGTCGCCATCCGCATCGAGCTGGCTGAACAGCTCGTCGCTGCTGACACCGGTCTTGCTGGCCGTGCCGCCGGACATCTTTTCGAGCAAGGCCTGCAGCTCGGTCTGGCCCACGCCGCCGTCGCCATCGGTGTCCACCTTGCCGAACAGGTCGTCTCCCGCCTGGCCCGTGGCCCCCGTGCCGCCGGTGTCGCTGCGCGACTGGGCAAAGGCCATGGTCGAGGGGGGCGGGGGCATGGCGCTCTGCAGCGTCTTGCCCAGTTCGTCGGCGTTGAGGCTGCCGTCGCCGTCGCTGTCGTACTGCTTGACCAGGTCGGCAGCACTGGCCTGGCTGCTGACACCGGTCTTCTTGGCGACATCGTCCAGCAGTCCCTGCAGTTCGGTGTCGCTCACGCCGCCGCTGCCGTCGGCGTCTATCTTGGCCAGCAGCCGCTCCGGCGAGGGCGCCGGGCGTTGCGCCCGCTGCACGCTTGCACTGGACCAGGCACTGCTGACGCTGCTTGTGATGCTCGTCATCGTCGTTCCTTCCAAGGGTTGCGGGCCGCGGCCCGTGCTCCCCGGGGTGGCGAACAACGCCGGCCATGGCCCAGGTCCATTCTTCAAAGGCCAGGTCAAGGCGGTTTGTACGGTTTGTGTCCATGGGGACACAATGGAGGGCATGATCGGCCGAACTGGCAGGCCAATGCCTGCCAGTTCGGCGGTTTGGCCCCGGTGGTCGGTGCAGGTCGCCGGTTCAGGGGTGGGCCGGGGGCCGGGAAAGGTCCTCGTCGGCGCATTTTTCGAAGCGCGGGCGCATGCGGCCATCGATCAGCACTGCTTCGGAGAACATGGCCGCCGGGCGCACCCACAGGCCGCGCTGGCCGTACAGCGCGCGGTACAGCGTCATGGGCTCAAGGGTCTCGCTGTGGCGCACGGTGTCGATCACCTCGTAGAGCATGCCCTTGTAGTGGCGGTACAGACCGGGCGGAGTGGGGGTGAATTGGGGCAGGTCGTCGTCGGTCATTTAGGATGGCAGGTGGTCAAAAAACAAGGTTGAGGGGGAAATCCAGTGGATCAGGCAGATTTTGTGCACCTGGTGCGCATGAGCGAGCATGACAGCGCAGACAACAGCCGCCGGTACCGGCTTGGCGTGGCTGCGTTCGCCGCGCTGGGCTATGCCTGGGTGCTCGGTTGCCTGGCCGTGGGCGCCGGTCTGATCGCCTGGGCCCTGCCGCAGCTGCTCAATGGCCGGTTTCGGCTGGTGCTGGTGTTCGTTCTGCTGGGTGCGGCTAGCCTGCTGTGGGTGAGTATCCGCGCCCTCTGGGTGCGCGTGGACGAGCCCAAGGGCATGGAGATCACAGCGCTGGAGGCGCCCGAGCTGTTCGAGGCCCTGGAGCGCATGCGCCGCAAGATCAAGGGCCCGCCCATCCACCATGTGTACCTGAACGACGAATTCAACGCCAGTATCCAGCAGTTGCCGCGCTATGGGCTGCTGGGCGGCGCCGTGAACTACCTGACCATCGGCCTGCCGCTGCTGCTGGCGCTGGACCGGCCGCGCTTTATGGCCGTGCTGGCGCACGAATACGGCCACCTGCGCGGCGACCATGGCCGGTTTGCGGCCTGGATCTACCGCACCCGGCTGTCCTGGATGCGCCTGAACAGCAGCCTGGAGGACGACGAAGGCGCCGTGGCTGTGGCCACCCAGGCCTTCATGCGCTGGTATTTTCCCCGCTTCGTGGCCAAGACCTTCGCGCTGGCGCGCCAGGACGAATACGAGGCCGACCGCATCGCCGGCAAGCTGCTCGGGCGCGACGTTGCCGCCGCCGCGCTGATCGAGATCGAGGTGCGCGGCGAGTGGCTGCACGACAATTTCTGGGGCGGTCACTGGAGCGAGGCTGCCGGCAATCCCTTGCCCGTGGGGCCCTACCGGGCCATGCGCAAGCGCCTGTCCGAAGTGCCGGAGGCCGCGTTTGCCAACGATGCGCTGCGCCAGGCGCTCAAGCGCATCAGCAATGTGGACGACACGCACCCGGGCCTGCGCGATCGCCTGGAAGCGCTGGACGCCGTGCCCACCCTGCCGGCCGAGTGGTCGCGCGGAGGGGCCCTGGCCCTGCTGGGCTCCGAGGCCAAGCGCTGGGTGGCGCATTTCGACAAGCAATGGTGCCGCGACAACGCGGGCGAGTGGAAGCGCCACCACGGCTGGCTGGGCAGGGTGCGCGACCGTGCCCAGGTCCTGCAGGCCGGCATGCCCCAGGCCAGTGCCGCGGAACTGGTGGAGCTGGCGCGCCTGCAACGCCACCTGGACCCGCGGGCCGATGTGCGCGGCGTTTACGAGACCGCGCTGGCGCGCAGCACCGACTACCCGGGTGCGCTGCGCGGGCTGGTGCAGTGCCTGGCGCCCGAGGACCGCGAGGGCAAGATGGCCCTGCTGCACCGCCTGTGGGAGGCCGGCAGCGGCGACCGCTACTGGACCGCGCGCACCGCGCTGGCCGAGCTGGAAACCCCGCGCCTGGGCCACGACCACGATGCCGCCGCCTTCAAGCAGTGGCGCAAACGGCTCGAGCGCGCCCAGGAGTCCGAGGAGCGTGCCTGGGAGGAACTCTCGGGCGCCTCTTTCTTCAGCCAGACCACGCGCCACGACCTGAGCCCCTTCGAGCTCGAGGAATTGCAGGCCGAGCTGGTGCGCTATTCCGATGTGGAGCGTTGCTGGCTGGTGCGCAAGAACCTGCGCGAGCACCCCCAGCGCCGCGCCTACCTGGTCTTCGTGGACCTGCCCGACCTGGACGATGGCAGCCGCTACCAGCTGTGCCGCGCCATGGAGCGCCAGCTCAGCCTGCCCGGCCCTGCCCTGGTGCTGTGGGCCGGCGAATCGCCCACGCTGAAAGAGATCCAGCGTTCTGCTTTCGATCCGGTATTCACCCGTTGAAAGGGCCGGCGAAAGCCGAAATCAAGGGTTTACAGGCCAGAGTGGGACAATAGAGGGGATATGCATCCCAAAGTTCTTCTCGACGCCTGTGCCGAACTCGTCAGGCTGACCCTCACTTTCGAACACCCCGCCGATGCGGTGGTGTCGCGCTTTTTCCGTGACAACCGGGGCCTGGGGCCGCGCGAGCGTGCCACGCTGGCCGAAACGGTCTACACCGTGCTGCGCAAGAAGCTGCTGTTCGACCACATGGCGCCCTCGGGCTCCGGCCCCCGGGAGCGCCGCCTGGCCATCCTGGGTTTCTACGGCCCGCGCGATTTCCTTCTGGGCGCCCTGACCGATCAGGAAAGGAAGTGGCTCGAACAGTGTGATGGCGTGACCGCCGACGACCTCATGGAGCGCCACCGCCACAACCTGCCCGAGTGGCTGGTGCAGCCGCTCAAGGACCAGCTGGGCGCGGGCTTCTGGCCGCTGGTGGAAAGCCTGTCGAACGCCGCGCCGCTGGACTTGCGCGTGAATGCCCTGCAGGACAAGCGCGCCGATGTGCAAAAGGAACTCGCCAAGGCGGGCATCAAGGCCGTGCCCACGCCGTACTCCCCCTGGGGCCTGCGCATCGACGGCAAGCCGGCGCTGGCCAAGCTCGACGTGTTCACGCGCGGCGCCGTGGAAGTGCAGGACGAAGGCTCGCAGCTGCTGGCCCTGCTGCTGGACGCCAAGCGCGGTGAGATGGTGGTCGACTTCTGCGCCGGCGCGGGCGGCAAGACCCTGGCCATCGGTGCCACCATGCGCAACACCGGGCGCCTGTACGCCTTCGACGTGTCGGGCCACCGGCTCGACGCCCTGAAGCCGCGCCTGGCGCGCAGCGGGCTGTCCAATGTGCACCCGGCCGCCATTGCGCACGAGCGCGACGACCGCATCAAGCGCCTGGCCGGCAAGATCGACCGGGTGCTGGTCGATGCGCCCTGCTCGGGCCTCGGTACCCTGCGCCGCAATCCCGACCTCAAGTGGCGCCAGTCGCCCCAGTCGGTCGAGGAACTGGTCGCCAAGCAGACCGCCATCCTGGCCAGCGCAGCGCGCCTGCTCAAGTCGGGTGGCCGGCTGGTGTATGCCACCTGCAGCATCCTGCCGCAGGAAAACGAGGCGATTGCGGACGCCTTCACGGCCGCCCACCCCGATTTCGTGCCGCTGGATGCAGGCGACGCGCTCAGCCAGCTCAAGGTGGAAGGTGCCGAAAAATTGTGCAGCGGCGGTGCCTCGGGCACTGGTTATCTGCGCCTGTGGCCCCATGTCCACCAGACCGACGGGTTCTTTGCTGCGGGCTGGACAAGGAAGTAAGCACCCCCTGAGTCGCTTCGCGCCTTCCCCCTCTCTCATATTGCTTCGCAATCTGGGGGGGG
>NZ_AKJX01000096.1 GCF_000276605.1 Acidovorax sp. CF316
CGTCGTCGGCCAGGCGCGGCTGCCCCAGCCGCAGCGGGGCCTGGCACAGGGACTGCGCGGCGCCCACGCCGGGCCACACGGCATGGATGTTCCAGGCGCTGTGGCGCGTGAAGCCCGTGTCGTTGCCATCGGGGCGCGCCAGCACGGCCTGCAGCAGACGCTGGCCGGCCAGGTCCCAGAAGGCCAGGGTCAGGCCGCGCGCGCCGCCCAGGGTCTGCCACCAATGGGCGCCCAGGGGCAGCAGTTCCAGGGCCGTGGTCTCGTCGAATGCGCGGCGCAGCCGGCCGCGCAGGGCGGCATTGCGTTCTGCCGCCTCCGGGCCTTCAGCGGGGGCACGCAGGGCATCGCACAGCGCCTGGATGCTGGACATCAGCGCCAGCGCGTCGCGCTCCTGCATGCGGTGGTCGCGCCGCACCAGGCCGTCCACCATGCCGCCCAGGTTGCGCAGCAGCGCGGCCAGGCGGGGCAGGCCCTCGCCGCGCGCCGACATGTTGAGCGCCAGCAGCCGTGCCGAGGCCTGCTCGCTCACGTGCGACAGGCCGCCGGTGAGCAGCTCGTGCAGCATGGCCTCCACCTGGGCGAGAAAGGCGCGTTCGCGCTCGCCCAGTGCGGCCGTGGGCTGCTCTGCCGCCGCGGCGGGCGCCATGCCCTCGGGCCACGCCAGCGGCTCGCCGAGCGCCTCGCGCAGGGCCGCCAGCGCGATCAGGTGCACGGCCTTGCGCTCGCGCGCCGGCACTTCGGACACCATGCCCTCGTAGCCCGCGCCTGCCACGTAGCGGCAGGTGGCGTTCAGCGCCGGCAGGTCCAGCACCAGCGTGCCGCCCTGCACGCGCCATTCGATGCCGCAGGGCAGCGCCTGCACGGCGCGGCGCACGGCGGCCACGCCGGCCTGCTTGAACAGGGCCGGGGCCTGCAGGGCTTTCACTTCAGCCAGCGGGTCGGCCGTGGTTGCCAGGCCTGGTTCTGCCGGGGCCTCGGTCGCTTGCGTTGCCGCCGGCTCAGCGGTGCCGGCAACGGGCTCCAGAGAGCGCAGCCACAGCGCCGCGCCCAGGATGTGCTTGCAGATCCCCGGCGCCGGGCAGTCGCACTGCGCCTTCTGCGGGCCCCGGGCGTCGAGCTGCACGCGCTGGCCATCGGCCTCGACCACGCCGCCCTCGGTGCCCTGCTCTGCCCATTGCACCTTGCCCGCCTCGACGTCCTTGGCGGCGCGGCGCAGCAGGCCTGCATTGGCCAGGGCCGTGAGGGTGTCGTCGTCGTAGGCGCGGTAGCCCTTGAACCAGGCGGCCATCGTCACTCCATCACTTCTGCGAGCCACTGGGCGAAGTGGGTGGGCGTGAGCGCCGCCACATGCATGCCCTTGTTGGCCAGGCGCTGGGCCATCTGCCGGTCGTAGACCGGGTTGGCACCTTCATCGAGCGCGGCCAGACCGAGCAGCTTCACGCGCGCCTCGGCCATGCGTGCCACGGCCGACAGCAGCGGGCCGGGGGCGGCGCCCTCCTCGAAGTCGCTGATCAGCGTGAACACCGTGCGCTGCGGGTTGGCGATCAGCGACTCGCAGTAGTGCACGGCGCGGCCGATGTCGGTGCCGCCGCCCAGCTGCACCGTGAGCAGCACCTCCACCGGGTCGTGCGCCAGGTGCGTGAGGTCGACCACGGCGGTGTCGAACACCACCAGCTTCACGCGCACGGCGGGCAGCGAGCTCATGATGCCGGCGATCACGGCGCTGTAGATCACCGAATCCATCATCGAGCCGCTCTGGTCCACGCACAGCACCACGTCCCAGGGCAGGTTGCGCTTGACGCGGGCGTTGAACAGCGGGCGCTGGATGACCAGTTGGCGGCGCTCGGCGCTGTAGTTCTTGAGGTTGGCGGCAATGGTGGCGCGCGCATCGAAGTTCTGCGCATTCTTGATCAGCGAGCGGCGCTGGCGGTTGCGCCGGCCCACCAGGGCGTTGACGAAGTCGTTCTTCAGCCGGCGGGTGATCTCGTCCACCGTCTTCTGGATCACCTCGCGCACGGCGTCGCGCATGCTGCCCGACAGGCGCCCGCGCATGCCCAGCAGCGCCTTGGCCAGGCCCGGCGTGGGGTCCATGGAGCGCAGCACGGCCGGGTCCTTGAGCAGGTCGGTGAGCTGGTAGCGGTCGATCGCCTGGGTCTGCATGCGCTCGAAGACCTCCTGCGGGAACAGCGTGCGCGAGCGGTTGAGCCAGTCGATGGCGCGCAGCTGGCTCGGGTCGAGCGAGCCGGCCCCGCCCAGGCCCCCCGGGGGCCGTGCCAGGCCGCGGCCATCGTACTCGCGGCCGTAGAGGTATTCGAGCGCCTGGTCGAGCTTCCAGTCGCCCGCGTCGAACTGCGCATGCGACAGCGGCTGCGCGGCATAGCGGCCCAGGATCAGGCGCCAGCGGCGCAGGGCCTCGTCGGGGCGGCCGCCGGGGTCAGGGCTTTCCATGGCAAGCGGTGCCTGTGCCGGCGCAAAAAAGGCCCGCAACACGGGCGGGCCTGGGTGGACTGAATGAAGGCCGGGGGGTGGCGCAGCGGGGCTGCTGCAGCCCGACAACCATGCGCAACATGCCCATGCGGTGCTCAGAACGGAATATCGTCGTCCATGTCGTCGAAGCCCGAGGCAGCGCGCGGTGCCGGCGCGGGTGCCGGGCGCGCGGCGGGCGCCGCGGGGCGTTGCTGCTGAGGCGGGGCCGCGCGGCGCTGGGGTGGCGCGTCGTAGCCGCCACCACCGCCCTGGTCGCCGCCGTAGCCGCCGCCATCGTCATAGCCGCCGCCCTGCTGGCCACCGCCACCCTGGCCGCCACCGCCCATGCCCTGGCGGCTGCCCAGCATCTGCATCTGGTCGGCACGGATTTCGGTGCTGTACTTTTCCACGCCCGCCTGGTCGGTCCACTTGCGCGTGCGCAGGCTGCCTTCCACATAGACCTGCGAGCCCTTGCGCAGGTACTGGCCGGCGATCTCGGCCAGGCGGCCGTTGAAGACCACGCGGTGCCACTCGGTGGCTTCCTTCATTTCGCCGCTTTGCTTGTCTTTCCACTTGTCGGTGGTGGCAATCGTCACGTTCGCCACCTGGTCGCCACTGGGGAAAGTGCGCATTTCAGGGTCGCGGCCGAGGTTGCCGACGATGATGACTTTGTTCACGGATGCCATGTGCTGCTCTACCTACTTGATGTTGGGGGGCGTCGGTGCCCTCTCCGGCCGGTGGAGAGGCTGCGCGCCAAACGTACCATTGTGCCGCAAGCCGGGCGCCCTGGGCAGGCTCAGTGTCCCTGACCGCGTCCGGTGGGCCGCAGCGGCCAGGTCAGCGCCAGCCACAGGGCCGTGAGCACCGCCGTGGTGGCAAACAGGCCCGGGGCTCCCGCCCACTTGACCAGGGCGCCGCCCAGTGCGCCGCCGGCGAACAGCCCCAGCGACTGCAGGGTGTTGTAGCTGCCCAGGGCCGCGCCGCGCAGCGCGGCGGGCGCCATGCGCGAGACCAGGCTGGGCTGGCTGGCCTCCAGCGCGTTGAAACCGCAGAAGAACACGAACAGCAGCGGCCCCAGCACCCACAGCGTGGGCGTGGCGCCGCTGGCCGCCAGGCCGTAGAGGCTCAGCTGTACCACCAGCACCAGGCCGATGGAGCCCAGCAGGGCCGTGCGCAGGTGCCCGGCGCGCTCCAGCGCGAACAGCCCGCCCATGGCCACGAACGACAGCACCACGGCGGGTAGGTAGGCCTGCCAGTGGTGGTCCTTGGGCAGTCCGGCCTGCACCAGCATGGCGGGCACGGCCACCCACATGGACAGTTGCACCGTGTGCAGCACGAACACGCCCAGGTTCAGGCGCAGCAGGTCCGGGTGGGCCCAGACGTCGGCCAGGCGGCCGCGCGGGGCATTGCGGTGCTCCGTGGGCTCGGGCGGAACCAGCCACAGCACCACGGCCACGCCGGCCAGCGCCAGCGCGCAGGTCAGCCCGAACAGGCCCGACAGGCCGATGTGGGCCGTGAGCAGCGGCGCGGCCACCAGGGCCACGGCGAACATCAGGCCGATGCTGCCGCCCACCAGGGCCATGGCCTTGGTGCGCACCGCATCGCGGGTCTGGTCGGCCAGCAGGGCCGTGACGGCGGCCGACACGGCGCCCGCGCCCTGCAGCGCCCGGCCCAGCAGCAGCCCGGTGAGCGAATCGGCCAGGGCCGCCAGCAGGCTGCCGCCCGCGAACACCAGCAGGCCGAGCACGATCACGCGCTTGCGCCCGAAACGGTCCGAGGCCATGCCCAGCGGCAGCTGCAGCAGTGCCTGCGTGAGCCCGTAGATGCCCATGGCCAGGCCCACCAGGGCCGGGTCATCCCCCCCGGGATACTTGCGCGCCTCCAACGCGAACACCGGCAGCACCAGGAACAGGCCGAGCATGCGCAGCGCGAAGATCAGCGCCAGGCTCACGCTGGCGCGGCGCTCCAGCGGCGTCATGGCGTGCGCGGCCGTCGGCGGCAGGGGGGCAGAGGGGGATGGGGCGGCACTCGGGGCCGGGGAAGGCATGAACAAGGAAAGGGGCTCGGTGGACGGCTGGTGCAAACCCCGATTCTCGCCCATCGCCCCGTCCATTGACTTTGATCAAGAACAAACCGGCCTTGTGGCCCGGCTCAGTACACGTCCCTTCGGTAGCGCCCATCAGCGATCAGCGCGTCGAGCGCATCGGCGCCCAGCACCTCGGCCAGCACCGCGTCCACCCCTGAGCCCATGCCCTGGGCACTGCCGCAGACATAGAGGATGGCGCCATCGGCCACCCAGGCGCGCAAGTCGCCCGCCGCGGCGCGCAGGCGGTCCTGCACATAGCGGTGCTCGCCGCCATCGCGCGAGAAAACGCGGTCGAGCCGCGGCAGGTAGCCGCCGGCTTGCCAGCCGTCGATCTCGGCGGCGCACAGGGTGTCGTGGGCGCCGTGGCGCTCGCCGAACAGCAGCCAGTTGCGCCGCTGGCCTGTGCGCACGCGCTCGCGCAGGTGCGCGCGCAGGCCTGCCAGCCCCGAGCCATTGCCGATGAACAGGCAGGGCACATCGCCCGCGGCAGTGTCGAAGCGCGGGTTGGCCACCAGGCGCAGGGGCACCCGCGTGTCCAGGCGGGCGTGGGCCGTGAGCCAGCCCGAAGCCAGGCCCAGGCCGCCCGCATGGCGCTCCTGGCGCACCAGCAGCTGCAGCGCGCCGTCCTGCGGCAACGAGGCCACCGAATAGGTGCGCGGCGCCAGGGGCACCAGGGCGTCGGCGCAGGCCTGGGCATCGGCAAAGTGCAGCGGCGGCACCGGCAGCACGCACTGCGCCAGGGCCTCGGCCAGGGTGCAGGGCTGGCCGGCCAGGCGCACGGCATGGGCACCTGCCAGTCCGGCGGCCGCCAGCCAGGCATCCACCGCCTCGGTGGAGTGTCGGGCCTGTACCTCCACCAGGGCACCGGGGTGCCAGGTGGCGGGGGTGTCGGCGGTCAGCGACAGCTCGAACAGCGGACCGCCCTCGCTGCCGGGGTTCAGGCACTCGCGGCCCGCCAGGCGCCAGGGGGCGTAGGGCAATTCGGGACCGGCATCGGCCAGCGGAGTATCCAGCGCCAGATGCTCGGCGCCTTCCAGCGTGGCCAGGGTCTGCATCCAGCGCGCCAGGGCGGCGGCATCGCCGCTGTCCACCTCGATCACAGGGAACAGCGGTTCCGCGCCTGCGCGGCGCAGGGCGTCGTCGAGGGCGTGGCCGTAGCCACAGAAGCGTGCGTAGTTGCGATCGCCCAGGGCCAGCAGGCCGTAGCGCAGGCCGGCCAGGCCGCCGGTGCCCTGCTGTTCCAGCAGGCGCGAGAAGCGCCGGGCGCTGTCGGGCGGCTCTCCTTCGCCGAAGCTGCTGGCCACCAGCAGCACGCGGCGGTGAGCGCGCAGCGCCTCGGGCGTGAGTTGCGCCACCGACTGCACGGCCACGCGCAGCCCGGCCTGCTGCAAGGCGGTGGCGCTTTGCAGGGCGATGCGCTCGGCCTGCCCGGCCTGGCTGGCGTAGGCCACCAGCAAGGTGTCGGCGGCAAGGGTGCCGGCCACCGCGCCGGGCACGCCCTGGCCGTGGGCGGCGCGCGCGGCTGCGGTGGCGCGGCGCTGGCGCCGGCGGTCCAGGTAGAGCATCCAGCCGGTGATGGCGAAGAGCGGCAGGCCCAGGCTGGCCAGCAGCATCGCCACGCGCCCCGGCAGGCCGAAATAGGTGCCCATGTGCACCGGGTAGATGGTGCTCAGCGCGCGTGCGCCCAGGCTGCGGTCGGCATAGCGGTCCTCGGCGCTGAGCTTGCCGGTCACGGGATCGATGGACATGCGGCTGCGCGCGCGTTCATGCGGTGCCTTGGCATCCAGCCAGGTGACCTGCACCGGCTGGCCGGGCTTGGCCGGCATGCGCAGGCTGGCCTCGGCCCAGTCGCCGGCCTGCTGCTGGAACACGGCCCAGGTGCGGGCCAGGTCCGGCAGTGCGGGCTCGGCGGCCTTGGGCTCCGCGTTGGCGGATGCCGGTGGCTTGGCGGGGGCGGCCACGCGTGGCGGGCGCTTCTGGCCGGCCCAGCCGTCCACCGTGTCGCGCACCGCATCGAAGCACCAGTAGATGCCCGTGGCCGTGAGCGCCACGTACAGCACCAGCGCCCAGGTGCCGATGACCGAGTGCAGGCCCCACAGGAAGGAGCGGCCCTTGAGCGCCGGGTCGAAGGTCAGCCAGGTGCGCCAGCGCAGCGGGTTGCGCGGCCAGCGCAGGTACAGGCCCGAGAGCGACAGGCCCAGCAGGCAGATCGCCAGCACGCCGGCCACCACGCGGCCGGGCTCGCGCGGCAGCAGCAGCCAGCGGTGCAGCGACTCGATCCACTCGAAGAAGCCGTGCCCCTGCAACTCGCCCAGCACGCTGCCGGTGTAGGGGTGCACGTAGACCACGTCGCCGCGCCGCTCGCCCGGGCGCGGCACGAAGGTCACGCGTGCCGAGCTGCCGGGCTCGGCCTGCACGGCCACGCTGCTGATGCGCTCGGTACGGCCGGCGCGCAGCACCGCCTCGGCGGCCTGCTGCGGTGTGAGCATGGGCCCGGCCGAGGGGGCCACCTGCCGCACGCCGGGGTTGATCAGGTCCAGGATCTCTTCGTGGAAGGCCAGCAGTGCCCCCGTGAGCCCGATGACCACCAGCACCGTGCCGGCGGTGATGCCGATGAACCAGTGCACCTGGAACCAGGCCTGGCGCAGGGTGGGCAAGGCCGGCAGGCGCCAGCGGCCGCGGGGCTGCGTGCCGGGGCTGGAGACGGGCACGGCGGTGTCGGTGGTGGCCGCAGTGGATGCGGCGGAAAGGGTGCGTTCGCTGGCCATGTTGCGTGGCGGGGGGCGCGGTCCACCGCCAGGGCATGGGCATGCCCGGCGATAAAGCGTTTAAATGAGAATGATTGTTATTTTATGGGTATCTGCATTCCCGTGGCGCCAGGTCGGCCTCTGGCGTAATTTCCGGTTGCATCGGCAACCGCCTGTGCCCTGGCAGCAGGGTGGCAGGTACGGGGCAGGCCGGTGGCCTATCATGGTGGGTTGTCCTGCATTGAGCCCGCCCCCGTGAAAAACGACCCTGTTGCCGACGACGGCCGATCTTCCGACGGCGCTTACCTGGCCCGCGTGCTGCGGGAGCAGCGCATCAGCATCCGCGGGGCGCGCACGCACAACCTCAAGAACATCGACCTCGACATCCCGCGCAACCAGCTCGTGGTGATCACCGGGCTGTCGGGCTCGGGCAAGTCCAGCCTGGCCTTCGACACGCTCTATGCCGAAGGCCAGCGCCGCTACGTGGAAAGCCTGTCGGCCTATGCGCGCCAGTTCCTCGGCCGGCTGGACAAGCCCGACGTCGACCTGATCGAGGGCCTGTCGCCCGCCATCAGCATCGAGCAAAAGGCCACCAGCCACAACCCGCGCTCCACCGTGGGCACCGTCACCGAGATCCACGACTACCTGCGCCTGTTGTACGCGCGCGCCGGCACGCCGTTCTGCCCCGACCACGGCCTGCCGCTGGCGGCCCAGACCGTGAGCCAGATGGTGGATGCCGTGCTGGCCCTGCCCGAGGACACGCGCCTGATGCTGCTGGCCCCCATGGCACGCGAGAAGAAGGGCGAGTTCACCGAGCTCTTCGCGCAGATGCAGGCCCTGGGCTACATCCGCTTCCGGGTGGACGGCGCCATCTACGAGTACGAGAGCCTGCCGGCCTTGAAGAAGTCCGAGAAGCACAGCATCGACGTGGTGATCGACCGCCTCAAGGTGCGCCCCGAGATGCAGCAGCGCCTGGCCGAGAGCATCGAGGCCGTGCTGCGCGTGGGTGGCAACGAAGGCAATGGCCGCGTGCTCGTGCTGGAGATGGATTCGGGCCAGGAGCACCTGTTCAGCTCCAAGTTCTCGTGCCCTGTGTGCAGCTACTCGCTGGCCGAGCTGGAGCCGCGCCTGTTCTCCTTCAACTCGCCCATGGGCGCCTGCCCGGCCTGCGACGGCATCGGCCAGCGCGAGGTGTTCGACCCGCTGCGCGTGGTGGCCTTCCCCACGCTGAGCCTGGCCAGCGGCGCCATCAAGGGCTGGGACCGGCGCAACGGCTATTACTTCGCCATGCTCGAAAGCCTGGGCCGGCACTATGGCTTTGATGTCGAGGCGCCCTTCGAGTCGCTGCCCGCCAAGGTGCAGAACGCGGTGCTGCACGGCTCGGGCGAGGAAGAGATCGCCTTCAGCTACATCATGGACAGCGGCCCCTCCAAGGGCAAGGTGCTGAGCCGCAAGCACACCTTCGAGGGCATCCTGCCGAACATGGCGCGGCGCTACCGCGAGACCGATTCGGTGGTGGTGCGCGAGGACCTGGCACGCTACCGCAGCACCCAGCCCTGCCCCGAATGCCATGGCACGCGACTGCGCCGCGAAGCGCGCCACGTGAAGGTGGGCGAAGGCGAGCAGGCGCGCGCCATCTTCGAGGTGAGCCACGCCACGCTCAACGACGCGCATGGCTGGTTCCGCGGGCTCCGGCTCAGCGGCGCCAAGGCCGAGATCGCCGACAAGGTGGTGCGCGAGATCACCACGCGGCTGCAGTTCCTCAACGACGTGGGCCTGAACTACCTGAGCCTGGACCGCAGCGCCGAGACGCTGTCGGGCGGCGAGGCGCAGCGCATCCGCCTGGCCAGCCAGATCGGCTCGGGCCTCACGGGCGTGATGTACGTGCTCGACGAGCCCAGCATCGGCCTGCACCAGCGCGACAACGACCGCCTCATCGCCACCCTGCAGCACCTGCGCGACATCGGCAACAGCGTGATCGTGGTCGAGCACGATGAGGACATGATGCGCGCCGCCGACCACGTGATCGACATGGGCCCTGGCGCCGGTGTGCACGGCGGCCGCGTCATGGCCCAGGGCAGCTACGACACGGTGCGCAGCCACCCCGAATCGCTCACCGGCAAGTACCTGTCGGGCACGCTGTCCATCGCCGTGCCCAGGCGCCGCACGCCCTGGCTGCCGGTGGTGGAGGCGGCCGCGCCGGCCCCCGCGCCGGCCAAGGGCAAGTCGCGCTTCCCGGAGACCGAGGCCAGCAAGCGCCGCGCCGAGCGCATGGCCGCCCACCATGCGCGCCAGGGCGCCGTGCAGGCGCTGCGCGTGGCCGGCGCCACGGGCAACAACCTCAAGAACGTGACGGTGGACTTCCCCGTGGGCCTGCTGACCTGCGTGACGGGGGTCTCGGGTTCGGGCAAGAGCACGCTGGTCAACGACACGCTGTATGCCGCCGTGGCGCGCCAGATCTACCGCGCCCACGAAGAGCCGGCCGCGCACGACGAGATCGTGGGCATCGAGTACTTCGACAAGGTCATCAACGTCGACCAGTCGCCCATCGGCCGCACGCCGCGCAGCAACCCGGCGACCTACACCGGTCTGTTCACGCCCATCCGCGAGCTCATGGCCGAGGTCAACACGGCCAAGGAACGCGGCTACGGGCCAGGGCGCTTCTCCTTCAACGTCGCCGGCGGCCGCTGCGAGGCCTGCCAGGGCGACGGCGTGGTGAAGGTGGAAATGCACTTCCTGCCCGACGTCTACGTGCCCTGCGACGTTTGCCACGGCCAGCGCTACAACCGCGAGACGCTGGAAGTGCTCTGGAAGGGCCGCAACATCGCGCAGATCCTGGAGCTCACGGTGGAGGATGCCTTCGCCTTCTTCAAGGACGTGCCGGCCCTGGCGCGCAAGCTGCAGACCCTGCTGGACGTGGGCCTGTCCTACATCCGCCTGGGCCAGGCGGCGACCACGCTCTCGGGCGGCGAGGCGCAGCGCGTGAAACTGGCGCAGGAGCTGTCCAAGCGCGACACCGGCCGCACGCTCTACATCCTGGACGAGCCGACCACCGGCCTGCACTTCGCCGACATCGACCTCCTGCTCAAGGTGCTGCACCAGCTGCGCGACGCGGGCAACACCATCGTCATCATCGAGCACAACCTGGACGTCATCAAGACCGCCGACTGGCTCATCGACATGGGGCCCGAGGGCGGTGCCGGTGGCGGCACCGTGGTGGGTGTGGGCACGCCCGAGGACCTGGCGGCCAATCCCGCCAGCCATACGGGCAAGTACCTCGCGCGCTACTTGGCCTAGCGCAGGCGCTGGGCGACGGTGGGATCGAGCGATCCCATGAACGCTTCGACGGCGCGCGTGTAGCTGCCCTCCAGCCCCAGGTCGGCATTGATCTCGCCGTGCGTGAGGTCCTGCGGCAGCACCTCGGCGCGGCCGCCCAGGGCCTGCACGTGGGCGGCCATGCCCTGGGCCTGCAGGCAGGGGCGGTCGGGCCGACGGGTGGAGCACACGAACTGCCAGGGCGGCTGTGACCCGCTCACGGCCTGGTAGGGCGAGATCGCGAGCCAGTAGGCGGGGTCGCTGCCCAGCACATCGTCGTACAGCGGGTAGTGGGGCAGCGCCATGACCACCGGTGCGTTGAGTAGCGCGCTGTCCAGCGACACCGTGCCCAGCCAGGGCGTGACGCCCAGTTGGCGCAAAAGCGGCGCATGCGCGTTGACGAAGGACACCAGGTGCGCCCCCGCCGAGTGGCCCATGAGGATGAACTTCGTAGGGTCGGCCCCCCATTGCGCGGCCTGCTTCTGCGCGGTGTCGAGCGCCAGGGCCACGTCGATCGCCTCCTGCAGCACGTCGACGGCCGGGTGCAGCCGGTAGTTGACGGAGATGAAGACGAAGCCACGCGGCACCCAGCGCGCGGCCTTTTCCTGCACCACGCGGCCCATGGCCTTGTCGCCTGTGCGCCAGCCGCCGCCGTGCACCATGAAGATCACCGGGGCCGGTCCGTCCACGCCGCTGCGCGGCGCGCTGGGCAGGTAGACGTCCATGCGCTGCAGCGGGTCGGCGCCGTAGGGCACGTCGGCAATGCGCTGCACGCCGGCCGGCAGGGTGGCGAGGGCGCCGCTGCCATCCTCGAGGAAGATGCCCGGGTCGGCCAGCTGCGCCTGGGCCGGTGCCACGGCGGCGAGCGAGGCCAGGGCCAGGGGCAGTGCGGCCCGGCAGGCCCAGGAGCGAAGGTGGGCAAAGGGATGGAAGGCCATGGTCGTTTTCTCCTGCAATGTTAGTGAAAGGTGGTTACTGCTGCAGGGCCCGGCGGCTGGCCAGGCGGGCTGCGATGGCGGCCGTGATCTCGGCCTCGGTCACATGGCCCTTGCGCGCGGTATCGATCTGGTCGAAGGCGCGGTGCACGCGCGGCATGCCGGCCTGGGCCTCGGCGCGGGTGAGCTGGCCGTTGCCGTCCCTGTCGGCGGCCACGAAGCGCTGGTGCAGCTGGCCGCGCGCCTGCTGTACCTGCTGGGCGCGCTGGCCCGGGGGCGCGGCCTGCGCGCAGGCACCGGCCATGAGGCCGATGGCAAGCCAGCCGGCGACGGCCAGTGCGCGGATGGAAAAAGGGGTCATGGGGGGCTCCTGGGTTGGGATGGCCCGACTTTCGCGCCCAGGTGTGAGCCGTTTGTGGCGTGGGCGGCCCGATGTATGACAAAGCATGACGAAGCGGCCTGCGACAAGGCCTTGGGCCCTACCATTGCCCCATCCCGTTTGCATGCACCCTCTCCATGACCGATGCCCTGGCCCGTATCCTGGTGGCCGATGACGAGCCCGACCTGCGCGCCCTGCTGCAGCGCTACCTGGGCGACCAGGGCTACGCCGTGCGCACGGTGGACGGTGCCGGCCCGCTCGACGCGCTGCTGGCGCGCGAGCGCTTCGACGTGCTGGTGCTCGATGTGATGATGCCGGGAGAGGACGGCCTGTCCATCTGCCGGCGCCTGCGCGCCCAGGGCGAGACCATTCCCATCCTCATGCTCACCGCGCGAGGCGACCCGGTGGACCGCATCGTCGGCCTGGAGATGGGGGCCGACGACTACCTGCCCAAGCCCTTCAACCCGCGCGAGCTGCTGGCGCGCGTGCAGGCCATGGTGCGGCGCCAGCGCATGCTGGGCGCACACACCGGCCCGGTACAGGCCGGTGGCTGTATCCGCTTCGGCGACTTCACCCTGTGGGTGGACGAGCGCCGGCTGTCCCGCGATGGGCAGGACCTGCCGCTGACCAGCGGCGAATTCGCCCTGCTGCAGGCCCTGGCCCGGCAGCCGCGCCGCCCCCTGGGCCGCGACCGGCTGATGGCCCTGGCCTACGGGCCCGACCACGAGGCCACGGACCGCAGCATCGACGTGCAGGTGATGCGCCTGCGCAAGCTGATCGAGGCCGACCCGGCGCAGCCGCGCCACATCCGCACCGTCTGGGGCGTGGGCTATGTCTTCATGCCGGACGGCTCCGCGCCTGCCGGGGGCGCGGGATGACCGCCGCTGCGCCCGTGCACAGCGGGTGGCCGCGCAGCCTGCTGGGGCGCAACCTGTTGCTCATTGCCGCGCTGGTGGTGCTGAGCCAGCTGTGTGCCGTGGTGCTGGTGCGCCAGATGGTCTTGCAGCCGCGCGTGGCCCAGGCGGCCGACGGCGTGGCGCGCAATGTGGTGGCCCTGCGCGCCGGGCTGGGGGTGCTGCCGCCCGCACAGCGTGCCGCCTTCGTCGAGGCCTTCAACCGCCAGGCGAGCCATGCCGCCATGCAGGCCGGCGAGCCGCCCTCCCCGCGCCAGCGCGCCCTGCTCTCCCCGTTGGAGCGCCGCTTCGTGCAGGCCGTCGTGCGGCGGCTGGAACAGCAGGCCGAGCCCGGCGGCGATGCCGGGCCGCGCTGGCGCCGCGATGGCGCGGGCCTGCTGGCGCTGCGCGTGGCGCATGGCGGCACCGATTACTGGCTCACGCTGCCCCATGTCTTTCCTGCGCGCGAATTCACGGGGGCCTGGCTCATGGCCACGGTGGCCGGTGGGCTGCTCGCGCTGCTCGGCGCCTGGTGGCTGCAGCGCCACCTCAACCGGCCATTGGCACGCGTGGTGGCCGCCGCGCAGCAACTGTCCCGCGGGCAGCCACCCAAGGCCTTGCCCGAGGATGGGCCACAGGAGATTGCCACCGTGGCGCGCAGCTTCAACCTGATGGCGCGCAGCCTGGCCGAGGCCGATCGCGAGCGCGCGCTGATGCTGGCCGGTGTCTCGCACGACCTGCGCACCCCGCTCACCAAGCTGCGCCTGGGGGTGGAGATCGCCCAGGCCCAGGTGGACGCCCCGCTGGCGGCCAGCATGGCGCGCAGCATCGAGGAGATGGACGCCATCGTCGGCCAGTTCCTCGATTTCGCGCGCCTGGGCGATGGTGAAGCGGCCACTGCGGCATCGCTCGATGAACTGGCCCAGGCCGTGGCCGAGGCGCAGGCCGACCATGGCCGCGCGCTGCAACTGGAAGCGGGCCCAACGCCCACTGTTCCTGTGCACGCGCAAGCGCTGCGGCGCGCGGTGGACAACCTGGTCGAGAACGCATGGCGCCATGGCGCCGCGCCCGTGGTGCTGCGCACCGGCGCCAGCGCGCAGCATGCATGGATCGAGGTGGCAGACCATGGTGCCGGCATGGCCCCGGACGAGCTGGAGCGCCTGCGCCAGCCCTTTGCCCGTGGGGGCGGGGCGGCGCGTTCGGGCACCCCAGGGGCCGGCCTGGGCCTGGCCATCGCGGAAAGGGTGGCGCGCGCCCATGGCGGCACGCTGGAGCTGCACAGCGCCGCGGGCGCCGGCCTGCGCGCCCGGCTGGTGCTGCCGCGGTCGGCCTGAGCTCTGGAACAGGTTCCGAGGCCTGCTCAGCGCAGGCGCGGCATGGAGGGTGCCGCAGGGACCGTATCGCCGATGCGGAACACCGAAACCACCTGCACCAGTTCCTCGGCCTGGCTTTGCAGGCTGCCCGCGGCCGCCGCCATCTCCTCGACCAGGGCGGCGTTCTGCTGCGTGGCCTGGTCCATCTGCGTCACGGCCTCGCCGACCTGGGTCACGCCCAGCGACTGTTCGTGGCTGGCGGCACTGATCTCGCCCATGAGGTCGTTCACCCGGCCGATGGCTGCCACCACCTCGTGCATGGTGCTGCCGGCGCGCTCCACCAGCTGGTTGCCCTGCTGCACACGCTCCACGCTGGCATGGATCAGCGTGCGGATCTCGCGCGCGGCCTCGGCACTGCGCCCGGCCAGGCTGCGCACCTCGCTGGCCACCACGGCAAAGCCCCGGCCCTGCTCGCCGGCGCGGGCCGCCTCGACAGCGGCATTGAGCGCCAGGATGTTGGTCTGGAAGGCGATGGAGTCGATCACGCCGATGATGTCGGCGATCTTGCGCGAACTCTGGTTGATCTCGCCCATCGTGGTCACCACCTCGCCCACCACCTGGCCGCCGCGCGCGGCGACTTCGGCGGCGCTGCTGGCCAGCTGGTTGGCCTGGCGTGCCGCGTCGGCCGACTGGCGCACGGTGGCGGTGAGCTGGTCCATGCTCTGGGCCGTCTGCGCCAGGCTGCTGGCCGTGGCCTCGGTGCGCGCCGACAGGTCCTGGTTGCCGCTGGCGATCTCGGCGCTGGCCGTGCCGATGTTGTCCACGGCCGTGCGCACCTGCTGCAGCATCTGCGTGTAGCGCTGGCGCATGCCTTCGACCTCCTGCACCAGCGCACCGATCTCGTCGCGCCGCGTGGTGCGAAACGCCTGGGTCAGGTCGCCCTGGGCCACCAGGGTGATGGCCTGGGTCAGGTCGCGCAGCGGCCGGCTCACACCGCGGCGCAGCACCAGGAACAGGCCCACGGCCAGCAGCGCCACGGCCACCGCCATCAGGGCCCACACGGCCAGGGTCACGCGGCGCTGGCCGGCCATGGCCTCGCCGTAGGGCACCTCGGCCACCACCCACCAGCCGCCGGCGGTTTTGCGCACCAGGGCGAAGGGGTCTTCGGCGCCCTGGCCCAGCAGCGGCAGGGCCTCGCGCACATAGCCGTCCTGGGAGGCGGCAAGCGCCTCCAGGAACGCGCCGGCCTGGGGATAGGCCTCCAGCACGCGCTTGCCGCCGGCGCTCGGGTGGTAGACGAAATTCGCCTTGTCCAGCCCGGCGCCGGGGTTGACCACGTAGGTGCCGCCATGCTCGAAGAAGCGCGTCTGCGCGACCTGCTTTTGCAGCATGGCGTGGAACACGCTGATGTCGTTGCCGATGAACAGCACAGCGGTGACCTTGCCGGCACCGTCCTTGGTCGGCAGGTAGTGGCCCATGTAGGGCTTGCCGTTCACCACGGTGACGCCGGTGTAGGTCTCGCCCTTGCTCACGGCCGCATAGGCCGGGTCGGTGCGCGCCAGCGGCGTGCCCTGCTGGCGCTCGCCCTGGGCGTTCTTGACCGAGGTGGTGATGCGCATGAAATCCTCGCCCTTGCGCGCGAACACCGTGGCGATGCCCGCGGTCTCGTTGGCGAACTTGTCCACCGAGCCATAGTCTTCGTTGACCAGCGCGCCGTAGCTGCGCAGCTCGCCCGTGGCCTCGTCCAGGTGCATGGCCGCATCGAAGTAGCGCTGGAAGCCCTTCATCGTGAGCTGCACCAGCTCGCGGTTGGTGTTGTCGGCCGCGTCGAGCGACTGGGCCACGCTCTGTGCCGTGTCGCCCACGCTGGCGATCAGCTGCGTGCGGGTGTTGCGCTCGGTCAGCACGGCGATGGCCAGGCCCACGAGCACCATGACCAGTGCCACCAGGGCAATGGCCATGAGCGTGACCTGGCGCGCGACGGAACGGTTGTTGGCAAGGGGGGCTGGCACGGGGCTTGTCTCCTGGAAGTGAATGCGCACTGCTGCCGGCTGTGCCGGTCTGCATTCACTCTAAGCCCGAGTGCTTGTTACATTTATTCACGCATTCCCTTACGCAGAGCTGCGTACCGCCCAAGCATGCGCCGCAGGTCAGTGACCCGACTGTGTGCGCTCCAGCCACCCGAGGCCCTCGGAGGTGCCGGCGGCCGGCCGGTACTCGCAGCCCACCCAGCCGGCATAGCCCAGGCTGTCGATCAGGTCGAACAGGTAGGGGTAGTGGAGCTCCCCCCGGTCCGGCTCCTGGCGCTCGGGCACGCCGGCCACCTGCAGGTGCGACACGCGGCCCGTGGGCAGGTAGCGGCGCAGCTTGCTGGCCACGTCGCCCTCCACGATCTGGCAGTGGTACAGGTCCATCTGCACCTTGAGGTTGTCCATCTGCGCCGCGTCGAGCAGCTCATGCGCATGGTCCTGGCGGTTCAGGAAGTAGCGCGGCATGTCGCGCAGGTTGATCGGCTCGATCAGGATCTCGCGCCCGCTCCGCGCCGCCTCGGTCGCGGCCCAGCGCAGGTTGTCCACGCACAGGCCCTTGAGCGATTCGCGCTCCACCCCGGCCGGCACCATGCCCGACAGCACGTGGATGCGCGGGCAATCGAGGGCAGCGGCATATTCCAGCGCTTCCTGCACGCCGCGGCGGAACTCCGCCTCGCGCCCCGGCAGCGCGGCCGTGCCGCGCGCCTGCTGCTCCCAGGCCGTGGCCATGCTGGCGCGGTCGGTGCCGCTGGGCGGGGCGTTGAACAACACCATGGCCAGGCCGTTGTCGGCCAGCCGCGCCGCCAGCTCGGCCGGGGCGAAGGCATAGGGGAACTGGCATTCCACCGCGGCAAAGCCGTCGCGCGCGGCGGCGGCAAAGCGTTCCAGGAAGGGCAGCTCGGTGTACATCAGGCTCAGGTTGGCGGCGAACTGGGGCATGGCGGTGGGCAAAAGGTGGAAGGCCGGACGTGCGTAGGCTACTATTTTGCGGTGGAGCCAGCCCTCCACCGCCCACCCCCCTTCAGGAACCGCCCCATGCGCATCGGAGAACTGGCCCAACGCACCGGCACCACGCCCAAGGCCATTCGCCTGTACGAGGCACGCGGGCTGCTGGGCACGGTGGCGCGCGACGGCAGCTACCGCCACTACGGCGAGGCGGACGTGGCGCGTGTGCAACTGATCCGCCAGGCCCAGGGCCTGGGGTTCAGCCTGGCGCAGCTCGACGGCCTGCCCGACCTGCACCAGAGCGCCGGCTGGGCGCGCATGGCCGGATTGCTGGCCGAGCGGCGCGCCATGGTGGCGCAGGAACAGGCGCGCCTGGCCGCGCTCGATGGGCAACTGGCCGCACTGCAGGCCGAGCTGCATGCCTGCGATGCGCTGGCCCTCCCCGCCGCGCCGCAGGCCTGCGCGGCGCCGCAGGGGCCGGTGGGCCCCTCGCGCCACCTCGTCCCCCTCGCCAGCGCCAGCGCCACCGCCTGACGGCTCTTTGTGCGGAAAGCCTGATCCCGCTGCTTGACTCTGCCCCGTGGGGCAAGGTGAGCATGGGGAACTCAACACTTTTCGGGAGTTCTCGTGGCGCAACGCATCCTGGTCATCCTTGGCCACCCTGCCCTCAACAGCCTGTGCGCAGGCATGGCGACCGCTTACGCCGAGGGCGCGCAGGCCGCTGGCGCCGAAGTGCGGCGCCTGGACCTTTCCACCCTGCACTTCGATCCCCTGCTGCATGCCGGCCACTATGGCGAACAGCCGCTGGAACCCGACCTGCTGGCCGCGCAGGCGGACATTGCCTGGGCCGAGCACCTGGTCTGGGTCTACCCCATCTGGTGGGGCGCCATGCCCGCGCTCTTGAAGGGCTTCATCGACCGGGTCCTGCTGCCTGGCTATGCCTTCAAGTACCGCCAGGGCTCGTCGCTGTGGGACAAGCTGCTCGCCGGTCGCTCGGCCGAGCTGCTGGTGACCATGGATTCGCCGCCCTGGTACTTTCGCTGGGTTACGCGCATGCCGGGCCACCACCAGATGAAGAAAGCCATCCTGGAGTTCTGCGGCATCCGGCCCGTGAAAGTGCACAGCTTCGGGCCGGTGCGCACGGCCGACGCGAAGCGCCTGGGCGCATGGGTGGCACAGGCCCGCGCCCTCGGCGCGCGGCATGGCGGCCGCACCCCGGCCACGGTGGCGGCGTCCTGACGGCTTATTTCGCGGTGAACGCCTGCACGGCGGCGCGGCCCACGGCCGAGTCGTCGGTGAAGAAACCGTCCACGCCTGCGCGCAGGTAGGCGGTGATCTCGGCGATGCTGTCGCCGCGGGCCGTGGCGTCGCTGGCCGGGGCCTTGCGCAGGCTGGTGGGCAGGAAGCTGTTCTCGGGCCGCAGCGTCCAGATGTGCACCGACAGGCCGGCCGCACGGGCGTTGGCCACGAGCGCAGTGGGCTCGCCGAGGACCCCGTCCTTCACCGGGACCACCAGGGTCTTGAAGGGGCCGACGGCGTTGGCATAGCTGGCCACCTGCCTGAGGCCCTCGGCCGTGACCAGGTCGGCATAGCTGCGCGTGTTGGCCGCGCCCTGGGCCACGAAGTCGTAGGGCCGGCCCGAGGGGGCGACCAGCTGCACCAGGCGCACGGTGCTCAGCTTGCGGATGGCCTGCAGGTTGGCCACCTCGAAGGACTGCACGAACACCGGTGCCTGCTTGTGGTTCCAGCCGTTCTTCTCCAGTACCGCGAGCAAAGGGGCTTCCAGCGGCTGGCCGATGGACTGGAAGTAGGTCGGGTGCTTGGTCTCGGGGTAGATGCCGATGGTGCGGCCGGTCTTCGCGCTCTGGGTCTTGGCCAGGTCGATCACCTCCTGCAGCGTGGGGATCTCGAACTGGCCGTTGTAGGCCACGTTGGCCGGGCGCTGCGCCGGGATGCGTTCGCGCGCGCGCAAGGTCTTGAGCTCGGCCAGCGTGAAGTCTTCGGTGAACCAGCCGGTGATGGCCTGGCCATCGATGCTGCGCGTGGCCTTGCGCGCGGCGAACTCGGGGCGGTCGACCACGTCGGTGGTGGCTTCCTTCACCGATCCATCGGCGTTGAGGATGGCGATGGCGTTCTCGTGCCGGGCCACCAGCACCCCGTCCTTGGTGATCACCAGGTCGGGCTCGATGATGTCGGCGCCATCGTCGATAGCCTTCTGGTAGGCCGCCAGCGTGTGCTCGGGGCGCAGCGCCGAGGCGCCGCGGTGGGCGATCACCGTGGGGGTGGGCGGCCAGGCCTGCTGGGCGGCAGCGCCCAGGGCCTGGGTGGCCAGGGCGATGGCGAGGGCGGATTTCAGGGGCACGAGGCGCATGGGGGTCTCCGGGGCGGTGGTGTTTGCCAACCTGCCACCATAACCCGCCTGCGTGACAGGTGCATGGCGCCCGTCAGGCGTGCTCGAAGTGGAAGACGGCGGTGCCGGCCATCACGTTGGGGAGCACGCGCACCTCGCGCCCGTCCTGCAGCCCGAAGGATTCGAGCACGCGCAGCTCGTTCTTGTGCGCCAGCACCTCGAAATCCTTGTAGGTACCCACGCGGATGTTGGGCGTGTCGTACCACTGGTAGGGCAGGCGCCGCGTGACGGGCATGCGCCCGCGCAGGATGGACAGGCGGTTGGGCCAGTGCGCGAAGTTGGGGAAGGCGACGATGCCGGTGCGGCCCACGCGCGCCGTCTCGCGCAGCATCACCTCGGCATTGCGCAGGTGCTGCAGCGTGTCGATCTGCAGCACGACGTCGAAGCTGTTGTCACCGAACATGGCCAGGCCTTCGTCCAGGTTGAGCTGGATCACGTCCACCCCGCGGCGCACGCAGGCCAGCACGTTGGCGTCGGCGATCTCGACGCCGTAGCCGCTGCAGCCGCGTTCGCGCTGCAGGTAGGACAGCATGGCACCATCGCCACAGCCCAGGTCGAGCACGCGCGAGCCGGTGGGGACCAGGCGCGCCAGCGCCTCCATGGTGGCTTTCTCGGTCATGCGTGGACCTCCTTGGCGATGCTGTCGAAATACGAGCGCATGGTGTCCATGTAGCGGGGGTCGTCGAGCAGGAAGGCGTCGTGCCCGTGCGGCGCGTCGATCTCGGCATAGCTCACGCGGCGGCGGTTGTCGAGCAGGGCCTTGACGATTTCGCGGCTGCGCTGGGGCGAGAAGCGCCAGTCGGTGGTGAAGCTGATGAGCAGGAACTTGGCCGTGGCGCGGGCCAGCGCCTGCGTGAGGCTGCCGCCGTACTGCAGCGCCGGGTCGAAGTAGTCGAGCGCGCGCGTGATCAGCAGGTAGGTGTTGGCGTCGAAGTACTCGCTGAACTTGTCGCCCTGGTAGCGCAGGTAGCTCTCGATCTGGAACTCGATGTCCTGTGTACTGTATTTGGGCGTGAGGCCCTCGCGCAGCTGGCGCCCGAACTTCTCGTTCATCACGTCGTCGCTCAGGTAGGTGATGTGGCCGATCATGCGCGCGATGCGCAGGCCGCGCTGCGGGATCACGCCGTGGCGGTAGAAGTGGCCGCCGTGGAAGTCCGGATCGGTCACGATGGCGCGGCGCGCCACCTCGTTGAAGGCGATGTTCTCGGCCGTGAGGTTGGGGGCGCTGGCCACCACCACGGCATGGCGCATGCGGTCGGGGTATTGCAGCGTCCAGCCCAGGGCCTGCATGCCACCCAGGCTGCCACCAAGCACGGCGGCCAGCTGGGTGATGCCCAGGCGGTCGAGCAGGCGGGCCTGGGCGTTGACCCAGTCTTCCACCGTGACCACCGGGAAGTCGGCGCCATAGACCTCGCCCGTGTCCGGGTGGGTGTGCATGGGCCCGGTCGAGCCGAAGCACGAGCCCAGGTTGTTCACCCCGATCACGAAGAAGCGGTTGGTGTCCACCGGCTTGCCCGGGCCGATCATGTTGTCCCACCAGCCCTCGCTGCGCGGCTGGCCTTCGTAGACGCCGGCCACATGGTGCGAGGCGTTGAGCGCGTGGCAGACGAGCACGGCATTGGAGCGCTCGGCATTGAGCGTGCCGTAGGTCTCGTAGGCCAGCACGTAGTCGCGGATGGAGGCGCCGCTCTGCAGCGGCAGCGCCTCCTCGAAATGCATGGACTGGGGTGTGGCAATGAACGACATAAACAAAAAACCCGGCATCGCTAAAAACGAGGCCGGGGTTTGGGTGTCGGTCGGGTCTTTAGCAGAATTTATAAAGCGCCCGCAAGCTATGGCAAATCGGCGCAGGCACGACTATACCAAAGGCGGGCGCCGGCCGCACCCCGGTGACCAACGGGCCTGCGCGCCGCACGCAGGCCGTGGGAACTGGCATGCCTCATGCCAGTGCCACCGTGGAACTGGCTTTGCCAGGCCACGGGTGGCGTCCCCCTATGGGGGAAGGCGCGAAGCGACTCAGGGGGAGTCAGCTCACCGGTGCGAACAGTGCGATGGCGCCGAGCACCAGGAAAATGCCGGCCGACACCATGTGCACCGCCTTGATGGGTACGCGCCGCGTGATGCGCTCGCCCAGCCACACCACGGGGGCGTTGGCCAGCATCATGCCGAGCGTGGTGCCCGTCACCACCCAGAGGTAGGCGTTGTACTGGGCCGCCAGCATCACGGTGGCGATCTGGGTCTTGTCGCCCATCTCGGCCAGGAAGAAGGTGATCAGCGTGGTGCCGAAGACCCCCCAGCGCGGGGCTCCCCCGGTTTCCTCTTCGTCGAGCTTGTCCGGGATCAGCATCCAGATGGCCATGGCGATGAAGGAGGCGCCCAGGATCCAGCGCAGCATCTGCGGGCCCAGCATGGTGGTGACCCAGGCGCCGAGTGCGCCGGCCAGGCCGTGGTTGGCCAGCGTGGCGACCAGGATCCCGAGGACGATGGGCCAGGGTTTGCGGAAACGGGCGGCGAGTACCAGCGCCAGCAGTTGGGTCTTGTCGCCCATCTCGGCGAGGGCGACGAGGGCGGTCGAAACGAAGAAGGCTTCCATGGGGTGGGGTCAATCCGGCCGGATTGTTGTGCGAACGCATTGACTGCACCCCGACTCCGGCCATTGGATCGGCATGCAGTCAATGGTCTTGCCCAGCTCATTCAAGAAAGAATGAAAAACCGCATGCGCCATGGGTTGCAAGGAACCCAAGTGTGTTGACGCATGCCCCCGGCGCATGGAACGACCGGGCGGGCTACTCCCCAAAGACATCACAATTGTATACGAATGTTGGAAAATCTAGGGAGAAACCCGATGCCGCGGGCGGTTGACAAAAGGCAGTTCGGGTTTGCCCTTGCTGAAATAAAACCCCACAAGCCGCATAAAGTGATTGATAATGGGTTCGCCTTACTGCCCAGCAGCAAGGCAGATGGTTAGCGGTGATTGGTCAGTTTCGCGTCTTTGAAGTCGTCACAGGTTTGTTGATTGCGTCGGGCTCCATCGCGTTTTCATGTTTTTTCAGGAGTCCTTTCATGGGCAACAAACTTTACGTGGGCAACCTGCCCTACAGCTTCCGCGACGAAGACCTGCAGCAAACCTTCAGCCAGTACGGCTCGGTTGGCAGTGCCAAGGTCATGATGGAGCGTGACACCGGCCGTTCCAAGGGTTTCGGCTTTGTCGAAATGGGCAGCGATGCCGAAGCACAAGCCGCCATCCAAGGCGTGCATGGCCAGAATTTCGGCGGCCGTGACCTCGTGGTCAACGAAGCCCGTCCCATGGAGCCCCGCGCTCCCCGTAGCGGTGGCTTCGGTGGCGGCGGTGGTGGTGGCGGCGGCTACGGTGGTGGCGGCGGCGGCGGTTACGGCGGTGGCCGTTCCGGCGGCGGCGGCGGTGGTGGTTACGGCGGTGGCCGTGGCAGCTACTAAGCAGCGCACACCCGTCCCGGCAGGCCTGGCCTGCTGACGACAAAAACAAGGAGCCTTCGGGCTCCTTTTTTTATGCCCGTAAGGGCCTGCGAGGGGCCATTTCTCCCCTCGCTGTGGCATTTGTCACCATGCCACCACACCGTACCCCGCCAGACCATGAGGCTTGCTTTTTTGGGAAATTTGTGGCGCATAATGGCTTGGCGGGTTTTGCCCGTCTCAAGTTTGCGGTGATCCGTCAGTTTCGCGCTGAGAGCGTCATTGAGATTAGCTGGCTGCGGTATCGGGACTCCATCGCTTTATCCATGTGTTTTTGAGGAGTCCCTCGATGGGCAACAAACTGTACGTTGGCAATTTGCCGTACTCGGTACGCGACAGCGATCTGGAGCAGGCCTTTGGCCAATTTGGCGCAGTGACCAGTGCCAAAGTGATGATGGAGCGCGACACCGGCCGCTCCAAGGGTTTCGGGTTTGTTGAAATGGGCAGCGACCCAGAAGCCCAGGCTGCCATCAACGGCATGAACGGCCAGCCCCTCGGCGGCCGCAGCATCGTGGTGAACGAAGCACGTCCCATGGAACCCCGTCCTCCCCGCAGCGGTGGCTTTGGCGGTGGTGGGGGTGGTGGTGGCTATGGCGGCGGCGGTGGCCGCAGCGGTGG
>NZ_AKJX01000097.1 GCF_000276605.1 Acidovorax sp. CF316
GGCAGCAGCCACTTGGCGGCCAGCGTGGGCGCCACGCTGATGGTGACCTGCCGCTCGCCCGGGCGCAGCTGGCGCGTGGCGTCGGCGATCTCTTCGAGCGCGCGGCGTACGCGCAGCGCGTAGGTGGCACCCGCCTCGGTGGGTGCCAGGCCGCGCGCGCGCCGCTCGAACAGGCGAATACCGAGCTCGGCCTCCAGCGCGCGCACCTGCTGCGCCACGGCGCCTTGCGTCACATCGAGCTCCTCAGCCGCCAGCCGAAAGTTCAGGTGCCGCGCAGCGGCCTCGAAGGCGTGCAGCGCCTTCAGGGAGGGCAGGCCCTGTAGGGGCGGGGCGGTGGGGGTATTGCTGCTGGCGTGGGAGTCGGCGGTCATGGGCTTCGGATCTCGGGGCGGCGGGGTGCGCAACGGTCCCGGCGACAGACTATCCCACACCCTGGTCAAGCCTTCACTTCCACCACCGGCTCAAAACCGCCGAAGATCATGCGCTTGCCGTCGAAGGGCATGGGCGGGTTGCTGGGGGTGGAAGGGTCCATGCGCGGGTCTTCCATCATCTTCTTCATGCCCGCGTCGCGCGTGGCCTTGTCCGGCCACTCGACCCATGAGAAGGCCACCGTCTCCTCGGCCGTGGCCTGCACTGCGCGGCGGAAGTCGGTGACCTTGCCGTCGGGGACGTCATCGCCCCAGCCCTCGATCACGCGGATGGCGCCCAGTTCGATGAAGATCGGGTCGAGCTGGCGCGCGTGCTCGATGAACTTCTGCTTGTTGGCGGTGGGGACGGCGATCACGAAACCATCGATGTAGGACATGTCTTGACTCCTGTTGGGTTGACGACCATGCGGCGTACCCGCCATGGGCACCCCGTAAGAACGTGTTTGCGATCTTTTCGGGGCCCTGAAAAGATCGCAAACACGTTCTAAGCATTCGACGAACGAGGATCCGCCAGATCGACAGGAAGCGCCCGGAAAGAAACACTTTTTTTCTTTCTTCTTCCTCCAGCGGCGCGGGGCCACCGCAGTCACTGCGTGCGCTTCGCCCGGCGCGCCGGCTTGTTGGGCGCAGGAGCGGCGGCAAAGCGCTGCTGCAAGAACGCCCGCAGCGCCTGCACCACCTCGCTGCGCATGGGGCCCGGCTGGTACACCAGCACCACGCGCCGCTCGATGTGTGGCGTGACCAGCGGCAGCACGACCAGATCCGGGTCGCGCAGCGCGGCGGTGTACAGCCGCGGCATCAGGCCCAGCGCCATGCCGCCGCGGGCCAGGGCGTACAGCGTTTCGGCATAGCTCACGCGGTGGGGCTCGGCATGCTGCGCGAACTGCGCGCGGGCCGATTCGCCCAGCGCCGGCATGCTGCCGCTTTCAAACAGCGCCAGCCGCTCGTGCCCGATGTCCTGCCAGGCGACCGGCTTGTTGGCCTGGGCCAGCGCATGGTCGCGGCGCAGCACCAGCACCAGCGGGTCGCGGAACAGGTCGGTGCACACCAGGCTGCCCGGGGGCTCGGTGATGGCGGCGATGGCCAGGTCGAGCTGCCCGCTGCGCACCTCGGCCAGCAGCGTGGTGGAGGGGGCGTCGCGCCAGGCCAGGTCCATGCGGCTGCGCTGCGCCGGCGCCCCAGCTCTTTGTTGTTGGTCTTCTTCTTGCAGGAACTCACCCACCGCTGCCACCACGCGCGCGCTGGCCGACGGAATGACGCCAATGCGCACCAGCGCCCGCCCGCGCTGCACGGTGTTGTCGATGTCCTTCAGGGCGCTGTCCACCGTGTGCACCACGAAGTCGGTGCGCGCCAGGATTTCGGCGCCCAGCGGCGTGAGCTGTAGCTGGTGCGTGGAGCGCGTGAGCAGCTCGGCGCCCACCAGCCGCTCCATCTGCTTGATGGCATTGCTCAGGGCCGGCTGGGTGATGGACAGCCGGCGCGCCGCCCGGCCGAACTGCCCCTCTTCGACCAGCACGGAAAAAAAGCGCAGTTGCCGCAGCGTGAGCGCATGGAGTGCGGTGGTGCCCATGGCCTGGTTCTCCCTCGACGGTTATAGATCCGATGAATGAATATATAGATATTTGAAATTTTCCTTATCTGCGGGGCTTGCCTAAACTTTCCGCATGAGCCCGAACCCCGCCCCCGCCGATGCGCCCCTGGAGGCCTTCCTGCGCGCCATGCCGAAGGTGGAACTGCACTGCCACCTGTTCGGCACGGTGCGCCATGCGACCTTTGCCGCGCTGAACCGCCGGGCCGGCTCGCCGCTGGCCGATGAGGAGGTCGAGAGCTTCTACACGCGCGGCGACAAGCCCGTGGGCGTGCTGCGCGTGCTGCGCGCGCTTGACGCGCGCCTGGTGCGCACGGCCGATGACCTGTACCAGCTGACCATCGAATACCTGGAGGACGCGGCGGCCCACGCGGTGCGCCATGCCGAGTTCTTCTGGAACCCGACCGGCACCGTGCACGCCTCGGGCATCGCCTACCCGCTGGCGCAAGGCGCCATCGTGCGCGCCATTCGCGATGCCGAGCAGCAGTTCGGCATCGCCGGCAGGCTGATTGCGGCGGTGGACCGCGAGGCCTCGCCCGAGGCCGCGGTGGAGATGGTGCAGTGGGTGGCGGCGCACCGCTGCGACGAGGTGATCGGCATCGGCATCGACTACCGCGAGAACGACCGGCCGCCCGAGCTGTTTCTGCAGGCCTACCGCGACGCACAGCGCGCGGGCCTCAAGACCACCGCCCACGCCGGCGAGTTCGGCATGCCCTGGACCAATGTGCGCACCGCGCTCGACGTGCTCCAGGTCGACCGCATCGACCACGGCTACACGGTCGTCGACAACCCGGCGTTCGCACGTGAGTGCGCCGAGCGCGGCGTGGTCTTCACCGTGGTGCCCACCAACTCCTACTACCTGCGCACGCTGGCGCCCGAGCGCTGGGCACTGGACCACCCCATCCGGCACATGCCGGCACTGGGCCTGCGCATCCACCCCAACACCGACGACCCGACCCTGCACCAGGTCACGCCGACCGGGGCCTGGCTGAAGATGGCGCGCGACTTCGGCTTTGGCCTGGACGACTTGCGCGGCTTCATGCACAACGGCCTGGACGGCGCCTGGATCGACGACACGCAGCGCCGCCGCTGGGCGAGCGAATGGAGCGCACAGTTCGATGCGCTGCGTGCCGCGCACGGCCTGGCCTGACGACCCCGCACAGCCACCCGACCCCGAAAGACCAACACCATGCGATACCTTGCCCCTTTGCTCGCCACCCTGCCCCTGCTTGCCATGGGCACGGCGCATGCGCAAGCCCAGGCACCGGCCTGGCCTGCCGCCAAGCCCATCACGCTGATCGTTCCGTACTCCGCCGGCGGCAGCGTTGATTTTGTGGCGCGCCTGGTGGCCACGCGGCTGGCGGAGCGCCTGAAGCAGTCGGTGGTGATCGAGAACGTGAGCGGTGCCGGCGGCGCGATCGGAGTGGCCAAGGCGGCGGCGGCGTCGCCCGACGGCTACACCATCGTGGCCGCGCCCGACAGCACGATTGCGATCGGCAAGCTGGTCAACCCCGCCGCGTACAAGTTCGATCCGCTCAAGGACCTGGTGGCCGTGGGCATGGTGAACACGGCCCCCATGGTGCTGGTGGCGCGGCCCGGCCTGGGCGTGGCGAGCTATGCCGACTTCGTCAAGCTCGCCAAGGCCTCGCCCGGCAAGACCAGCTATGCCACCTCGGGTGTGGGCACGGTGCTGCACCTGTCCATGGAACTGCTCAAGCAGCGCAGCGGGATCTTCGTCACCCACATTCCCTACCGCGGCGCGGCGCAGATCGCCACCGACGTGATCGGCGAGCAGGTCGACACCGCCATGCTCATCAGCGCCGGCGCGATGCCCGGCTATGTGCAAAGCGGCAAGCTCAAGGCCCTGGGCGTGACCGGCACCAAGCGCCTCGAATCGCTGCCCAACGTGCCCACCTTCGACGAAATGCCCGGCCTCAAAGGCTACGCCCCGGTGGCCTGGACCGGCCTGTTCGCCCCCGCGCAAACGCCCGCGCCCATCGTCGCGCGCCTGAACCAGGAGCTCAACGCGGTGCTCAACACGCCCGAAGTCCGCACCAAGCTGCAGGAACAGGGCGCGCTGCCGGGCAGCGGCTCGGCCCAGGACCTTGCCCGCTTCGTGCAGGCCGAGTACGCCCGCAACCAGAAGGTGGTGCAGAGCGTCAATATCAAGGAATGAACAGGGGCGGGTGGAGGGCGGTGAAGAGGCGTCGGCTTTCAGCCAATACGGATTGGCGTTCAGCCACAGCCTGATGCCTTCGCCGTTGCAGACCTAGGTAGGGAGGGGGCTGCGACCAGACTCGTTGGACGGGCCAATGTACAAGCGCCGGGGCTCGACCACGCCGAAGTCGCATTCGGCATGCCGGCACTTTGCCGCTGATGGGGCACGCCTACAGAATGTCTTTGACGATGCCTCGGCGCTGCAGCTGCTGCAGCACCGGATAGGCGGCCATACCCGTCAAGGAAGATGAGATACCACATATCAGTGGTGCCACAAGAACCATGATCAGGTCCACCCAGACAGGAGATCCCGAATCATCGAAGACACCCCAGATGGCTTGCACACCATACAACACCGGCATCAGTGCCAGCGTTCCAAAGAATCCGATATAGAACTGAAGCTCAAGCACTGACGAGAGAGATTTCATGGATATTGACTCTACAGGCTTGTTGGTCTGGACAAGGATCCCTGCCGTCTTTGCCCGAGCGGATATTTGCACATTGCGCATTGCCGGCCCAGGTCTTTTTGGCCTGTGGATTTCACCGCCTGGCTGTCGGCCTGCCGCGCCGCTTGCTGGCCTTGCTGTTCGCTTTTCCGGCAGCGGCTGGTGAAGCGGCAGGGTTCTGCCTTCGGCAAGCACCCCGCAGGACCTGCCTGCCCTGCCGGCCTTTCGACCTCACCCCATGCTGCCCACCAGCGCGTCAAGCTGGTCGAATGTCTCGTCGTTCCAGCCCGTGCTGCCGGCGGCGATCTCGGCGTCGAGCGCTTCCTTGGAAGGGTAGAGGTCGTGCACGACGAGCAGCGTGTGCCCCGCTGGCTGTTCCTCGAAGGTGACGGTGGTGACCTGGCCGCTGCCGCCGGCTTCGTCATTGGTCCAGGCCAGGCGCGAGGGCGGTGCCACTTTCAGGTAGCGGCCGTGGAAGGCCATGCCCTGCGGCGCGTCGGGGTGGCTGAACACCAGGCGGTAGCTGCCGCCCACACGAACGTCAAGCTCGCAGGACAGCAGCACCAGGCCAAAGGATTGGGGCACCCACCAGCGCTGGAACAGCGTGGCATCGGTCCAGGCCTTGAACACTGTGCGCGGCGGGGCCTGGATGGTGCGCGTGACGACCAGTTCACGCTCGGACTTGCGCTCCACCGACAGGCGGTGCTGCGGAGAGGCGGGCTGGCTAGTTGTGTTTCCTGCGTCCATCGGTTTTCTCCTGGTGTTGCAATTCCTCGACCACCTGGTCCAGCGCGTCGAAGCGGGCATGCCAGAGCTGGCGGTGCTGCTCGATCCACAGCGCCTGCGCCTCCAGCGGGTGCGGGCCCAACTGGCAGTGGCGCACACGCCCGAGCTTCTGCGTGGTGACCAGCCCGGCCTGCTCCAGCACGCCGATGTGCTTTTTCATCCCCGTGAGGGTCATGCCGAACTTGGCGGCCAGCTCGGTGATGGACGCATCGGCGCGCCCGAGCTGCTGCAGCACGCCACGCCGGGTGGAGTCGGCCAGCGCAGCAAAGGCGGCATCGAGGTGGGCATCCGAATACTGAACCATTAAGTTCAATATATACCCATCTTATTGCTGGCGCCACCCCCGCCAAGCCAGCAGTTTTTCTACCGACTGAATGCAGCCCAAGCTCCTCGCTGCACCGGCCTGCCGGTGCTAACCTGACTGCCTTCACATGCCACGGCCCGCCATGCCACAGCGGTGCCCGGTGGGCTGCCCCCAGCCCATGGCAGGAGAAAAATTCGCTTCGTTGCCATTCCCCCGTCCGCCCGCCACAGAAAGGCCCCGCCATGTACGCACTCGTCTTCCACCAGTTCGGCGATGCCGACGTCCTGCGCCATGAAGTGGTGCCCGAGCCGACCCCGGCGCCCGGCCAGGCGCTGGTGCGCATGCGGGCCGTGGGGCTGAACTTTGCCGATGTGTACCGGCGCAAGGGCAATTACCACCTCGCCGGGTCGCCGCCATGGGTGCTGGGCTACGAGGGCGCGGGCGAGGTGATCAGCGCGCCGCCGGGCAGCGGCTTGCAGCCCGGGCAGCGGGTGGGCTTTGCCGACAGCCCGTTCGCCAATGCCGAGCTGTGCGCGGTGGATGTCGACCGGTTGATACCCCTGCCCGACGCGATCTCGTTCGAGACGGCCGCGGGCAGCCTGCTGCAGGGCCTGACGGCGCAGTACCTGTGCCGTGACAGCTATGCGGTTCGCCCAGGGGACTGGGCCGTGGTGCATGCAGCGGCGGGCGGCGTAGGGCTGCTGCTCGCGCAGATGCTGCGCGGCCTGGGCGCGCGGGTTGTCGCCATCGCATCGACCGAGGCCAAGCGCCAGGCGGTGCGCGAGGTGCTGGGCGCGGACGCCGGCGGCAGCGTGGATGCAGTGGCCGTCATACCCACCGAGGGCTGGCTGCAGGCGGTGCAGGCGATCACTGGCGGGCGCGGGGCGGACGTGGTGTACGACTCGGTGGGCACCACGCTGCCCGACAGCCTGGCCGCTGCGCGCACCGGCGGCACCATCGTGTTCTACGGCATGGCGGCGGGCGACCCGGCGCCGGTGGACCCGCGCCTGCTGATGGACCGCTCGCTGGCGCTGGTGGGCGGCGACCTGTGGAACGTTCTCACCAGCGCGCAGGAGCGCCGTTCGCGCGCGGCGCAGCTCTTCGAGGCCATCGGGGCGGGCGAGCTGCAGTTGCACATCGCCCAGCGCTTTGCCCTGCGCGACGGCGCACAGGCCCACCGCGCGCTGGAGGGCCGGCAGGCCATTGGCAAGGTGTTGCTGGTGGTGGAGTGATGCGGGGGCGCTATGGACGCCTGCCCAGCGTTGCCGCCATCCCCGCCCCCAAGCGCCGCCGGCAGTGCTCACAGGCTGCGCGCTTCGCTGGCCTGCAGCCGCCAGCCGTCCAGGCTCCAATCACCTGGATCGCCCGGGTCGGACACCAGGTACCCGTGGTCTGCGTCCAGCGCCAACCGCCTGACCTTGCCCGCATGGCAGCGCAACTCCAGCGAGCCCGCCGCACCTTGGACATAGGTCCCTGACTCACTCAGCGCGATCGTCCCCAGTTCACCTGGGGCCCGGGTCCACCGCTTTTTCAAGTGGTAGTGCCCGCCGGAGTGCAGCGAGATGCGGACCTGCGCCACGACCTGCGATCCCGTCAATGCCAAGACGCACGTAAAACGGCTCGTTCGCCATTCCGCGGCCACCAGCCGGGGCAGCACGCAAAGGAACATCACGGTTCCGATATCGAGCACCCACGGCAGGGCAAACACCCATCCCTGGGCCCCCTGCTGCCAAAGCCACCAGGTCAGCACCAGCGGGCCGACGAAGGGCACCAACACCGGCGAGGAATGGCCACCGGAGCGCCGCGCCGTCCACCAACTGCCCGCCAGGGTGAGCCAGCTGATCAGCGGGAACAGCAGGCCCAGGATCAGGAGCGCGTGGGAGATCATTGCAGCATGGTCGCGGCCGGCGACATCATGAGCGCTACCTAACCGCTTCTCAAAAGGAATCCAGACTTCGCGCTGCACCCACTCGCCATCTGCGTCCTGCACAGCCTCCAGGGCGCGAACCCCTTTTTTCCTGGAGATTTCAACGATCCGGCCGAAATCTTTTCCGAGGTAGTCCCCTCTATAAGCCCGATGGATATAGCCACCAGGATCCCTTACTACGGCATATGAATATCCCCTGGATTTATTGAAATAGATCGCCTTAACTACCAAGGACTCCCTATCAAATGCCTCCAAAGACTGGCGCTCCCGCGTAGCAAATGCTTGCACCGGGAAAAGCAGCAACAGCCAGACAAAATATTGATGGAGCTTCATCTTGCCCTCCAGGCCTGTTCAGTTGCCGGATGCCAGGCTGAGCCAGCTGAGAAGCGGGAACAGCAGGCCCAGGATCAGGAGCACATGGGAGATCATTGCACCATTGTCGCGGCCCACGGCCGGGGGCGTGATGCAAAGCCATGAGGCCTTGCATGGTTGGCCGCTCGCGCCTCAGGTGGCAACGGCTTCCTGCGCCCCCGCCTTGCTCTGCGCGGGCCTTCGCGCCGTCATCGCCGTCCCCATCGACGCCGACATGATCAGCGCGATGGCCAGCCACTGGTTGAACGTGAGCACCTCGCCCAGCAGCAGCAGGGCCAGCAGAGCGGCCACGGCGGGCTCCATGCTGATCATGATGCCGAAGGCCTCCTTGGGCAGGCGCTTGAGGGCCATCATCTCCAGCGAGATGGGGATGGCGCTGGAGACCGCCGCCACCCCCAGGCCCACCAGCAGCACATACGGCGACAGCAGCGCGGTGCCGGCATGCACCACGCCCACGGGCACCACCACCACGGCCGCGGCCAACAGGCCCAGCGAGACGGAATGCCCCGCGTGCAGATGCCCCACGCGCTTGCCGAACACGATGTACAGCGCCCAGAAGGTGGCGGCCGCCATTGCGTAGGCCACGCCCGTGGGGTCGAGGGTGCTGCCGTTCATGCCCAGCGGCAGCAGCATGCCCAGGCCCACCACGGCCAGGGCCACCCAGACAAAATCGATGGCGCGGCGCGAGGACAGCACGGCCATGAGCAGCGGGCCCGAGAACTCGATGGCCACGGCCAGCCCGAAGGGCAGCGTGCGCAGCGACATGTAGAAGGTGAGGTTGGTGGCGCCCAGCATGGCGCCGTAGAGCATGGTGGCGCGCAGGTCGGTGCGCGACAGCTGCCAACGCCAGGGCCGCCACAGCAGCAGCAAGAGCAGCGCCGAGAAGCCCACGCGCACGGCCGTGGTGCCCTGCGCGCCCACCAGCGGAAACAGGTAGTGCTTGGCCCACGAGGTGCCGATGCCAAGGGCCGTGACGGCGCCGAGCACGGCCAGGAAGGGAACGAAGCGCTGGTAGCGGTGCAACAGGGAGGAGAACATGGCTGAAAATATAGTGCGAGTGTGGCGTGCTTTTGGCTCGAAATTCGTCCGCGCCACGCAATTTTCGCTCGCCCGCATACCAAAAACCCCCGCCTGCCCTTACCGAGGATCAGACCGCCATGCCCGCAGCCCCTGCCCTCGACGCCTTCGACCTGGCCATCCTCGACATCCTGCAGCGCGACAACACCACGCCCCAACGCGCCATCGCTCAGGCCGTGCACCTGTCGGCGCCGGCGGTGCAGCGGCGCATCCAGCGGCTGGAGCAGACCGGCGTGATCCGCGCCAACGTGGCCGTGATCGACCCCGAGAAGGTGGGCCTGCCCCTGACCATCATGGTCGAGGTGCACCTGGAGAACGAGCGCCCCGACCGCACCGCCCCGCTGCGCGCGCGCATCGCCACCGAGGCTGCCGTGCAGCAGTGCTACTGCGTGACCGGCGAGGCCGATTACCTGCTGGTGGTGACGGTGGCGTCGATGGCCGACTACGAGGCCCTCACGCGCCGCCTGTTCGAGGGCGATGACAACGTGCGGCGGTTTCGCACGTCGGTGTCGCTGGGGTGCTTGAAGGCGGGCTTGCAGGTGCCGTTGGGGGATGGTGGGCCGGCGTAGGCGGCGCGCTCGGCGTTCAGCGCATCAGCGGGTCGCCACGGCGTGCCGGCTGGTCGCCTACCAGAGCTCGGCAGCGGGCGTGCCCTGGTGGTAGAGGAGCTGCCACAGGGCATCCTGCTGCACCCAGACCGAAGAGCGCAGGGTATGGTTTTCGAGCGTGGCATCTGGCCGACGAAGCGCCGAGCGGTAGGTCAGCAAGGCGATGCCCGGCCCCAGTGCTTGCACCGCGAAGTGGTCCGAGAGGACCGGGGGAGGCGCCACCTGCTCGCCCAGAAAGCGCACGACGGTGGCCCGGTCATACTGCCGGCCCGAGCGACCCACTTCATGGAAATCGGTGTGCAGCAGTTGCGCCAGGCGCTGGGCATCGCAGCGCACGCCGGGGTGGTGCAGTTCCACCTCGAGCGCCTGGAGGGTGGCAAGGAGTGCGTTCATCATCGGCGCGGACCGCTGCATGCGGCCTGCCGCATCAGCGGCGCCACACCGCCCACCACACCTTGCGGGGGCCCGCCTTGCGCTCCGGCATGTCCTGTGGCGCTTCGGGCTCCGTCTTTTGTTGCAGTACGTCGCACAGACCTTGCTCCTTCACGGCGATGAATTTCTTCAGAATTTCCGGGTCATTGCCTGCATAGCGAATACAGCTCACCTCAGACGCCCAGGCCGCGCTGACCATGAGGTCTGCTTCTTCGGGTGTGGAGGGCTGCTTGCAGACAAAGCAGTGCCCATCTGCAGCGTATTCGAAGTGCCCAGGCGCCTCTGCGAATGGTATCTCGCAACTGGTGCAACAGCCATCCTCCACGTAGAAGTCGCCGGGTGCGTTTCTGGTGTGCCGCGTGTACATGGGGGAATGTCACGGCGATGGCGCGGCATCGCATGGCATCGCATCGCATCGCGCAGAACCGGAGGTGATACGCCCTCTATCCAGTTTTCCAGGGGGCGCGTGCGCCGCACCCGTTGCTCGCAGGCCGCATCGTGCGCGAAAGCAAACCCGATATCGGACATCGCGCTGCTCCAGCCGCAAGCCATGCCCTGCTGAATCATGCGTCCTGGTCAGGGACATGGGGCGCGCCCGACAGCACGGGCTGCAGGGCCGCGTAGGACCGGTCATGGCCAGGCTCTTCGGGAAACCGCCCCGCCCGATCGGGCCAGACCACCTGGGCAATGGGGAACTCCTGCCCGTGGAACCTCAGCCCAAAGCCGAAGTAGCGGTCCAGGTGCACGCCATGCAGGGGTTTGACGTGCAGCCCGAACTTTCCGCCCACGTCGTGAAGCTGGCTGAACACCTTGAACTCGGCTCCCGCCTCAATTTTCGCGGCGATGGCGTTCAGAATGTCCGCAGTGAGCTCTGTGGGCAAACCGAACAAAATGAGTTCAGGGTGCTTGAAGCGCGACCACAGCCCCACGGTATAGGCGAAAGGCGGGTCTTCGTCCCCAACGGCGATAACGGAGCAGCCAAAGGCGGCGATGTCCTTGCGAACCCTTTTGATGAACTTTTCCATGGTGCTATCCCGGGGCCCGTGCTGGCCGGCCGCGACAGTCTAGCCGCTTGGTGAGCGCTATCGATCCTCACCCTGGCTGCCTCGCCGCGCACTCCCTGCTTCATGCAACGGCGGCACCTGGTGAAGCCTGAAGAGGTTCCACGGGCGGACCTCTCGCAGGTCGGCCTTCTCCGCGAACATCGAGGCGAGCACCCTTCTTCGCGGCAAGGCCAGTGAAGCCTCGCTGCAGGGATTCTTCAGATTCATCAGCGCTGCCTGGGGCTCGGGCGTTGACGTGACGCCGCAATGGCTCCATGCATGCAAGTCCAACTACCGGAGCGCAGAGCGGGCGCACAAGGAATTGGAGGCATGGGTGGACACCAAGTCCGCCAAGGCGAACGATGGGATTCCTGGCCCGCACAAGTTCGATTGGGCGCAGTTCGCCGGCCATCTACCCCGCGCCGCGCGGCAAAGCGCGCAGGGCATCGCAGGCCTCGCGCGCCCAGTCCTTGTCCCAGTGCGAAAGCACCTGCTCGTACTGCGCGTAGAAATTTTCCAGCGCGCTGTCGCCCTGCAGCCAGGCCAGGGCCAGGGGCAGCCGGCTGGGCAGCAGTTCGCCGGGCCCTTCGTCGGAGTGGGTGGCGGCGTGCAAGATGCTTTCGACCGTGGTGCAGGCCTGCAGCGTGGGCAGGATCTCGTTGTCCAGGTATTCGAACAGCCCCGGGATCAGCCGGTCCACGTACTCGGCACTGCGCAGGGAGCCGCCCATGCTCGTCCACTCCGGACCGCGCCCATGGTCGACCATGAAGGCGGCGATGCCGCGGTACTCGCGGCCGCGCACCTGCATGCGCCGGGCGCCGCCGCAGGTCTCGAACGCGGCCGGGGGCAGGTCGGGCACGATGGCCGCGATCACCTCGAACGACAGGCCTTCCTTGAAGTCCAGGAAGCTGATGGCGATGGTCTGCTTGCCGATCGGCACCACGCGCTCGGCCAGCAGCGGGATTTCAGAGTGAACGGGCTCGCCGCGGTGAAAACTGAACCCCAGGGCCTCGAAGCGCGGCCGCCACGCCGCCTCGCACCGCGCCATCACGGCGTCGCGGTCTGCGGCGCCGATGCGGGGCGGCGCAAGGCCCCGGTCGCCCCGGTCAAAGCGCGTGAGGCCGTCGAAGGTGAGCACATAGCCGAAGGGCAGGTACAGCCGCGCCGCCTGGTCGTCGTAGACGCTGAAGCCGAGTTCGGTGGCGCTTTGCACCACCACCTCCTGGTAGTTCTCGGGACCGTGGAAATCCAGGCCGTAGCTGCGCTCGCAGTGCCCGGGGTCGATGGGGTACTCGATCCACTCACTGGGCGTGCCCTGCGCCACCATGCGCGCCTCGATCTGCTCGCGCAGTTGCTGCCACTTCGCGTACGGCGGCGAAGCCCGGTCGCTGAGGTACTGGTGCACGCGCTCCGCTGCCGTGAGGCTGGCGGGCTGGGGGTGCTCCCAGATATGGACCACGTAGCTCATCGAAAGTCTCCATGCAGTAGCGATGGGTCGGCATTGTCTGCGCAGGGCCGGGGGCTGCGCGCACGCGCCTGACCAACGGCCCCGTTCAGCCCACCAGCGGCGGCCGCGCCACGGCGCGCATGCGCACGGGACTGAAAAAGCCTAGGCGTCCAGCAGTTCGAGCGTGCGCGCATCCTTCTCGCCGGCGAAGTACTTGGCCAGGACGGCATCGAACACCGGGTCCGCCCCGGCCTGCGCCACCGCGCTGAACAGGGTCATGCTGGAGCGCAGCTTGAGGTCGTCGGGGCTGCCCAGAACCTCGGTGGCCGCGCTGGTGCTGAGCCCCAGCAGCAGTTGGCAGCACTCGCGCAGCCGGCTGCCCAGCACGGGGTGCGCGAGGTAGGACGTGGCCTCCGCGCGCGACTGGATGGCGTAGCGAGCGGCCATCTCGCTGTGCCCCAGGCCCTTGTACTGGGGGAACACGAACCACATCCAGTGCGAGCGCTTCTTGCCGGCCGTGAGTTCGGCGAGCACGCGTCGCTCGTACACAGGCTCCTGGGCCGCGAGGAATCGGTCGAGGACAGGGGGCAGTGGCATTCAAGTCTTCATCCCAGGTGATGGCCGGCAGGCCGGGGCACGCTGGCGCCCGCACCCACCCCGACTCCACGGCAACGGGACAGTCGACCGACGCGCGGCTGGTGCGGAAGATGGTGACGTCGGCTGTCGCTGCAGGCAACGGTGCGCACAGCGAGGGCGGATACCAGCGACATGGGCAGGCAAAAAAGGTGGTGAGGGGCCTTTCCACTGTGCCACAGCCCACCGGGTATGCGCATGCCTCACCCAAATGGGTGCCTGTCCTGCCGAGCGAAGCCTGGCACAGATGGACGGCATCAGGCCCTAACTGGGCGGCAGGTGCAACGTGAGCGGCAGGGGCACCCATGCCATCGTGGAGTACGACGGCAGCCCGCCCCCTACCGACCCGCTACCTGCCCTGCGCCAGGAACACCGCCACCAGCGCATTGGCATGCCCGTGGCCCATGCCGTGGTCGGTCTTGAGCAAGGCGACGTACTCCATGTGCTTGCGCGCGCCTGCCGCGCGCAGCACCTCCATCCAGTGGCTGATGGGCTGGCCGTACTTGGCCTCGATGGACGGGAAGTACGAGGCGGGGCCCTTGACGGCGGGGGCGGCGTTCTTGCTGGCGCTGGACTCTGGCATGGATGGACTCCTTGGTGGATGGCATTTTGGGGGCAGGTGGGGCGCCCCTGCGGCTGCCTGCCCTTTCTACGACGAGCGAAAGGGCCGGACTTCGACATGCTGCCGGCAAATATTTTCTGAGCGGGCGGGATGTCCGTGGCTGCTCGCCGCCATCGCATTGGGCCAGGACCAGGCGACTGCGGGTGGCGCGGGTGCACAAGCCGTGAGGTGGTGCATGCACGCGTTCGGGCGGCCACCCCCCGCTGCCGCGCCGCACACATCTCGATACCTTGAAGGTGGCGCCCCGGGGCAGACCCGGTGACACCCATCACAAGCCTGCACGGCCATTCAGCGACACACTGAAAGCATACCAACCAGGTGCCATGCGCTATTCGACATGTCCACCACTTCGAGAGGAGCCTTCCATGCCCGTTGTTGCTGCTTGCCGCATGCCCCGCGCTGCCCGCCGTTTACCCATCCCCGCCGCCCCCACGACCTGGCGCCTTGCGCCGCTGGGGTTGGCGGCGGCCCTGGCCCTGGCTGGCTGCGGCGGCAGTGACGGACCCGACACCACCATGCCGCCAGTGCCCGGCGAGAACTATCGGACCCTGGGCGTCTCGGTGACCGGGCTGGCCACGGGCCAGAGCCTGGTGCTGCAAAACAATGGGTCGGACGACTTCATCGTCAGCACCAACGGTTTCGTGCAGACGGCGGCGAGCTGGCCGCTGGGCAGCACCTACGCGGTCACGGTCAAGACCCAGCCCACGGGCCAGCGCTGCACGGCGGCGCGCAACACGGGCACGCTGGCCACGGCCAACGCCTCGGTGCTGGTCGATTGTGTGGTGCTGCCGGGCGAGCGCAACACGCTCGGCGGCACCATCAGCGGTGTGCCCGCAGGCCAGGCGGTGGTGCTGCGCAACGGCAGCGAGGACTTGGCCGTCCAGGCCGATGGCAGCTTCACCTTTGCCACACCGCTGGCAGCCGGCGCGGCCTATGCCATCACGGTGAAGACCCGGCCCGATGGGCTGGGCTGTGTGGTGCGCAATGGCGCGGGCACGGTCACCGGAGCCGTGGTGGACACCGTGGCCGTGCGCTGCGTGCCCGAGGGCGCCCTGGCCGACGGGGGATGGGAGCGCGACCAATGCGGCGTGACGCCGGACGGGACCGCCCTCACGGACATGTGGCGCGTCTCCCACGCCACCCCGACATCGCTGTCGATAGGCGCTGGCGGGGTCAGCTACCGCAATGCACAGTGCAGCGGCCCGGGCACCCCCATGACGGGCCCCCTGGCCGGCGCCTTCTCGATCACCGACCTGCGCAGCGCAGCCAGCGCCAGCCGCGAGCTGGTGGGCTACTGGGGAACCTACAGCTCCAGGGCCGTCAGCATGCCGCGCCCGGTGGTGCTGGTGCGCAAGGCCAACCACCTGTGCCTGCTGGAGGACAGTGCGGCCGCATCGTCCTACCCCGATGTGACCAGCCTGGGGCTGGCCGTCACCGCGGCGATTGCGGGGGGCAAGTGCTACACCCCCCGATGAGCCTCCCGACGCTCAGGGCACGGTGTAGTTCGAGCAGTCGGGCACCGGCGCATCGGGCACATAGGTGCCGGCCTGCGGGGTGAAGCGGTACAGCCGCTGGTAGCTGCATTGGGGGTCGGTCACGGTCACTAGGTCGCGTTGGCGAAGGGGCCGCGCGGCCAGCGAGTCCCTGGACCGCGACACACGCCCCGGAAACGAGGTGGCCTTGCTGCGGTAGCGCAGCACCGGCATGCCCGCGGCGGATGCGCCCGCCAGGGCCACGGTGGCCTCGAAGGTGTATTCGTCGTGGCAGGCGCCGGCGCGCTGCTTCATGTGGCGCTCGCTGAAGCACGCCCGGATCGTCGCGCTGCCGTTTTGGGGCACGCTCAGCACCTCCACCGGTGGCTGGCCCGGCACAAAGGCGATGAGGTGCAGCGTGGTGGCACTGGCCCCGCCGCCGGAATACATGGTGCTCTCGCGCGTTTGCACCCCGACCAGGACACCGCCCTCGAAGCGGATGAGCCTGGGCCACAGCTCCATCGACGCACCGTCGCCAGCGGATGCAAGTCCCGCCATCCGATAGGCCGCAGGGGCCGCATCACGCGGGCCGCCAGGCAGCTGCAGGAGCCCCACGTCGATGGTGCAGGCCTGGCCTTCGCAGCCGGGTTGGGAGGGAGCGATGTCGACACACAGCTGGTCGGGCGCACACGCGCGCGCCACGCCGTTGTCGGACTGGCTGACGACAACCAGCGTGTCCATGCGCGGTGGCGCGGCGAGGGCGGGCAGCGATGGCGCCAGCAGCGTGGCGGCAAGGAGCAGGGATGGGCGCATGGTCAAAAGTTGGGTGGGCTGGCACCATGGATTTCAGCACAACGTTGAACTGGCGTGGAACGTGACAGGCAAGCACGTGCTACTCGCCGCACCGAGGTAGGCGCTGGCGCAACAGCCACGTCAAGTACGCGACAACCAATCTGGATGGATGATCTTGCTGGTCGGCACCGTGATTTTTGGAGGTGATCCAGCCGGCATACTGGGGCCTGCTTTGAGTCCATCGCAGTCTTCTTCCTGAACCCTCTTCACACCATTTCTCGATGCGCAGATTCGCCTTTGGATACCTATTTCTCGCTATCGTGGCGCTGTGCCTCAGCGCCTACTGTTTTGTGCAGGTACCCCTCTACAAGAGCAGCACGGAAGTGACGCTGGAGGCCATTGAACACCACTACATCGACCGAGGAAGGTTCACCGCCCAGGAATTGGCCGATCTCGATTGGTTTTTGCACAAGATTAAAAGCAATTCCCGCGCCGACAAGCTCGTGCGCGAGCGCGTGCGGCAGGCGGGCATGAATGGCTTCTGGGCCTTCACCCTGTTCTGCGGGCTGATGGGTTTCAGCATGCTGGATACGCTGCGCAAGCAGGCTGAAGAGATTGCAGCGGCAGATGGTGGCACGCCGCCATAGCGCCGCCTCACTGGGGGCGCATCACCCCAGCCCCACCGCCCGCTTCATCTCCACCCCCGTCAGCCGCAGCCTCGGCCCGCTGAGCAGTTCACACATCCGCGCACTGAGCGGCGCCTGCGCCCCATGCTGCGCAGCCAGCCGCACCACGGCGCCGCAGATCGCATCGATCTCGGTCACGCGCCCGGCCTCCAGGTCGTCCCACATGGAGGATCGGGCGCTCGCGTCGATCTGCAGCATGCGCTTGGCAAGGCGGGTGAACAGCCAGTTGGGCAGGCGCATGACCTTGGGCAGCATCTGGGGCGACACGGCGGTGACCTGCGCGGGGGTGATACCGGCGCGCGCCATTACGCCCAGGGCCTCGGCCTGCAGGGCGGCGAAGACGTATCGGCAATCGCGGTCGAGCAGTTCCTCGCGCAGGGGCAGGTTGGACAGGGCATTGACCGGGTTGTTGAGGTTGAGCAGCAGCTTGCCCCATTGCACGGCGCGGATGTCATCGGGCAGCACGGTGGCCAGGCCGGCGGCGTTGAAGACTGCGGCCACGGGCTCGGTGGCGCCATCGCGCTGCAGCTGGATGGCGCCGGCCGTGGCGCGGTGCACCTGGGCGCCGCGCAGCACCACGTTGTAGGGCACCATGCCGGCCAGGGCTTTCAAGGCGGGGGCCTGCGCTGCGATGCGGGCCACGTTGTCCACGCCGTTCTGCAGCGAGATGACGGGTGTGCCGGGCGCGCACGCCGCAGCCAGCTCGCGCGCGGCGCTCTCGGTGGCGCCGCTTTTCACGCAGAGCAAAATCACGGAGTCGGGGCCCGGCGCGGCCTCGGCCAACGTGCCGGCCACACGCAGTTGCGCGGCTGGCACATGGGCGCGGTAGCCGTCGAGATCGGTGACGGTGAGTCCTTCACGCGCCAGGGGCTCCATGGCGTGGGGGCGGCCGACCAGGCAGACGCTTTGGCCCTGCGCCGCAAGGCGCCCCCCGACGTAGCAGCCAATGGCGCCCGCGCCCAACACGATGAAGTTCATACGATGCAGCCCCCTTGATGTTGAGGCGCATTGTGCGGCCATGCAGCCGCCGCGTGTGCTGCCTATGCGACCGGAGTCGTGGCGGTGACAGGAAACCGCACCACCACCCGCAACCCGCCGAGCCGGGGCGATGCATCGAGCGCCACGGTGGCGCCATGCGCCTGGGCGATGGCCTGCACTATGGCCAGGCCCAGGCCGCTGCCGGGGGCGCTGTCGGCGGTTTCGCGCACGAAGCGCTGCATCACGCGCTCGCGGTGCTCGGGGGGGATACCCGGGCCGCTGTCTTCCACCACCAGCTCCACCGCCCCATCAGCAGCGCGCTGGATCTGCAGGTCCACCTGGCCGCCGGGGGGCGTGTACTTGACGGCGTTGTCGAGCAGGTTGCGCACCAGCATGCGCAGGGCCTCGGGGCGGCCGGGCACGGGGGCGGGGTCGGATTCGAGCAGGCCCATGTCCATGCTGCGGGCCTGCGCGGCAGGGGCCACATCGGCCAGGGCGAGCTGGGCCACGGCGCGCAGGTCCACTGTTTCGGTCGGGCTGGCGGCAGCGGCCTCTTGCCGGGCCAGGGTAAGCAGTTGCTCCACCAGGCGCGTGGCGCGGTCGATGCCGGCGGACAGGCGCTCCACGGCCACGGCGCGCGCTGCATCGTCGTTGCCCGCGCGCTGCAGCCCTTGCAACTGCAGCCGCAGCGCGGCCAGGGGCGAGCGCAGTTCGTGCGCGGCGTCGGCCACGAAGTGCTGCTGCGCGGCAAAGGCGCCCTGCACGCGCTCGAACAGCAGGTTGAGCTCGGTCACCAGGGGCTGCACCTCGTCGGGCAGTTCCTCGTCGCTCACGGGGGAGAGGTCGTCCGCCTGGCGGCGCGCGAGCTGGCGGCGCACGCCCTCCACCGGCGCGAGGGATCGGCTCACGCCCCACCACACGGCCAGCACCAAGAGCGGCGCCATCACCGCCAACGGCGCCAGCGTGCGCAGGGCCAGCGCGCGCGCCATACCGCTGCGCACTGCCATGTTCTGCGCCACCTGGATGACCTGCGCGCGCGTCTGCAACGAGAACACGCGGTAAGTGCCGCCACGCGCCTGCACATTGGTGAAGCCCAGCACCGCGATCTGCGGTAGCGCCGCGCCCACGGCGGATTCAAAGATGCGCAGGCCCTCGTTGGTCCACACCTGCACGATGAATTCGTGGTTCTCGTCCTCGCCCGAGAGGCCCTGCCCCAGCTCACGCGCATCGGGCGGCAGGCCGGCGCGCAGGGCCAGTGCGGTCTGCTGCATGTGGTAGTCGAACAGCGAGTCGGCCTCGTCCAGCGCGCTGCGGTAGGCCAGCACGCCCTGCACCGCGCCCGCAAGCAGGATGGCCGCGAGCAGAAAGACCAGCAGCTGCGCGCGCAGGGAGCGTGGCAGCAGCGCCGTGCGCCAGGACCTGGGCTGCGTTGTGGTCATCGTCATGCTTTCGGGACGAGGTAGCCGACCCCGCGCACGTTCAACAGGATGTCCGCCCCCAGCTTCTTGCGCAGGCCGTGGATGTACACCTCCACCGCGTTGCTGCTGACCTCGTCGCCCCAGCCGTAGAGCTTGTCTTCGAGCTGCTGGCGCGACAGCACCAGGCCCGGGCGCGCGAGCAGGGGCTCCAGCACGGCCCATTCGCGGCCCGAGAGGACCACGGGAACGCCGTTGACGCTGGCCTCGCGGGTGCTGGGGTTGATGCTCACGCCCTTGTGCTCGTACACCGGCTCGGCCCGGCCGGCAGCGCGGCGCAGCAGTGCGCGGATGCGGGCCAGCAGCTCATCGAGGTCATAGGGCTTGAGCACGTAGTCATCGGCCCCGGCGTCGAGCCCCTCGATGCGCTGGGCCACGGCGTCGCGCGCGGTGGCCACCAGCACGGGGGTGCGGTCCTTGCGCGTGCGCAGGTCGCGCAGCACGGCGATGCCGTCGCGCTTGGGCAGGCCCAGGTCCAGCATCACCAGGTCATAGGCGTTGGCGCGCAGGGCCGTGTCGGCGGCATCGCCATCGCGCACCCAGTCCACGGCATAGCCCTCGGCGCGCAGCAGGTCCTGCACGGCCTCGCCGATCATGGGGTCGTCTTCTACGAGGAGCAGGCGCATGGTGCGGCAAGCATAGCGAAAGAAAGATGGATGGAAAAAGGGGCTGCCGAAGCAGCCCCTTTCATGCGGGAACGATCAGCCCAGGCGCACAGGGACAAAGATCTTGTCGCCGTTGCGCTCGATCAAGAGCGCCACCGACTTGCCCGCCTTGGCCATGGCCGCACGCACCTGCTCGATGTCCTTGGCCGGCGCGCCGTTGATGGCCAGCAGCACGTCGCCGGGCTGCACGCCGGCGGCGGCGGCCGGGCCGCGCGCCTGCTCGATCACCAGGCCCGCGCCCAGGCCCGTCTCGCGGCGCTCATCGGCGTCCAGCGGGCGCAGCGACAGGCCCAGTTGGCCCTTGCCCACGGCATCGTCGGCCTTGGCCACGGCCTTGCCCTTGTCGCTGGCATCGCCCAGGGTGGCGGTCAGCTCCACGGGCTTGCCATGGCGCCACACCGACAGGCGCGCCTTCTGCCCGGGCTGGGCCTGGCCCACCCAGGCCGGCAGGTCGCCCGAGGCCACGATGGGCTGGCCGTCCACCTGGCGGATCACGTCGCCCGCCTGCAGGCCGGCCTTGTCGGCCGGGCTGTCCTTGGTGACGCTGGCCACCAGCGCGCCCTCGGGCTTGTCGAGCTGGAAGGACTCGGCAAACGCCTGGTTCACCTCCTGCACGGCCACACCGAGCTGCGCATGGCGCACCTTGCCGGTGGCCACGATCTGCGACTTGATCTTGTCGGCCAGCTCGATAGGGATGGCGAACGACACGCCCTGGTAGCCACCCGAGCGGCTGTAGATCTGCGAGTTGATGCCCACCACCTCGCCACGCCCGTTGAACAGCGGGCCACCGGAGTTGCCGGGGTTCACCGCCACGTCGGTCTGGATGAAGGGCACCAGGCTGTCGTCGGGCAGCGAGCGGCCCTTGGCGCTGACCACGCCGGCGGTCACGCTGTTCTCGAAGCCAAACGGCGAGCCGATGGCCAGCACCCATTCGCCGACCTGCAGGTCACGCGTGCTGCCCAGGCGCACCGTGGGCAGGTTCTTGGCGTCGATCTTGAGCACGGCCACATCGGTCTTGGGGTCGGCGCCCAGCACCTTGGCGCGGAACTCGCGCCGGTCCGTGAGCTTGACCATCACCTCGCTCGCGCCCTTGACCACGTGGGCATTGGTCAGCACCAGCCCGTCGGCGCTGACGATGAAGCCCGAGCCCTGGCCGTGCGTGGGCACATTGGGCTGCGCGCCACCACCGGCACCGGGAACGCCGAAGCGGCGGAAGAACTCGTAGAAGGGGTCATCGGGGTCCAGGCCAGGGGCCTGGCGCTTTTGCTGCTGGCGCGCGGTGGGCTGCTCGTCATCGTCGTCCCCGTTCATGGAGGTGCGGGTGCTGCCCGTCACGCTGATGTTGACCACGGCCGGGCCGTTCTGCGCGGTGATCTGCGCAAAGCTGGGCAGCGCCGCGCCCGAAGGCAAGGCGGCCTGTTGCGCCACCACGGGTGCCGGCACCGGAGCCGAGGCCCGCGCCTGGTGCCCGCTGATGAGCCCGACGCTCGCGGCGCCCAGGGCCCCTGCGGCCACCAGCGCGGCGATCAGGCGGCGGGGGGTGGATGCGACAAAGCTGGAGGTGTTCATGGTGGTCTGCCTTTCCTAGCAAGAGATTTGCTGTGATGGAAGGCAGTTTCCCGGCGGACACTTAGGCGAAACTTAGGCGGTTGACCCCAACCGGCCCATCGGCGCTGGCCAGCTGCTGGACCTGTGCACGCTGGCACGGTGGGTGCGCGAGGCGCGCAGGCAACCAAGCCAAGGCCTGCTGCGGACAGGTCATTTCTCAAGCTCAGTAGGTCGGCTTTTGGGGGTGATCCAGAGCCATGAACGACCAGCCAGACTTTCGCAATCGGCCAGGATGGGAGTCACCACAGCGACGGGGTCAGACGGCACCTTCTTGCTCAAGAGTCAGCTTGATGGACTGGAGGCCCGCCTGCACCATTGCCTCGATGCTTGGAGCTATTGAATCGGGCAGCACATCCACGGACCAAATGAACCGGCAAGACCCCGGACCTTCCGGCACCACTTGGGCAGAGGCATTGTGGTGTGCAATGCGCTCACTGATCGCCGACCAGGAGACGCGCCGGTTCGACTCGCTGATGGCGACGATTCGCTCGGTTGTTCTGACCCCATTGGCGAACGTCAGGAGGCGGGCACTGCCATCGAACTCGCACTCGACCACGAAGCCTCGCACCAGGCGAGTGTGCAGGTTGCCTACGTCACGAAGTGCATCCCAGGCCTTGTCAGCTCCGACATTGAGCAAAATGCTGTGAGAGAAGTACGCCACGACTGCCTCCGCTTTGATTGGACAGGCGAAGTGTGCGCAAAAGCTGGCGGTTTGACTCGCCGAATTCGGACATCTTCATCCACGCCCTTGCTATCTCCGCGCCGGGGGCCATGCCAACGCAAGCGCGATGGCTGGCCGCCAGGCCCGCGGATCACTACATGAACCGGTACACGATGGCCCCGTGCTCCAGCTCGCCCGGCGCCAGCCAGCGCTTGGGAAACGCCGGGTGATTGGGTGCGTCGGGGTACTCCATGGGCTCAAGGCAGATGCCGTCGCCGGGCTGCCACAGCCAGCCGTCCGTGCCCTCGGCATTGCCGCCCCGCCCCCGGTCGCGCGCCGGGTCGGCCTTGAGGCCGTGGCCCGCGTACACCTGCACGCCGGGCGCGGTGCTCCACACCTGCATGCTGCGGCCGCTCACGGGCTCGCGCAGGCGCGCGGCCAGGCGCAGGCCCGGGGTGCCAGCCGGCAGGGCAAAGGGTGCGCGGGCCGAGACGCCGCTGTCGAGCACCAGGTAGTGGTCCAGCCCGCCGGCCAGGGCCAACCGGTCGCTGGAGGGGTTGGCCGGCTGGGCAATGGCCTCGCCCACCGTGCGCAGCTCGCGAAAATCGAAGACCGTGCCCTGCACCTCCTCGACCTGGCCCAGCGGGCACAGGTCCAGCGCCAGCGGCACATAGTGGCTGGCCGGCACCTGCAACTGGTGGCGGTGCGTGCTGCCATGGCCCGCCAGGTTGAAGAAGGCATGGCCCGTGATGTTGGCGATGGTGGGCGCATCGCCCCCAGCCTCGGCCGTCCAGGCCATCTGCAGCGCGTTGTCGGGCGTGACGGCAATGCGCACCGTGAGCCGCACCGTGCCGGGCACGCCATCGTCCTCGGTGCGGAACACATGGCTCAGCACCAGGGCATCGGCCTGCACCTCGTCCACCGCAAACACCTGAAAGCGGCTGCCGCGCGGCCCGCCATGGTGGTGGTGCGGGCCGCTGTTGGTGGGAAGCTGCAGCGTCAGCGTGCCGCCGGGCAGCGCCAGTTGCCCGCTGCGCACCCGCCCGGCCCAGCGGCCTATGAGGGCGCCCATGGAAAGCTGCCCATCCAGGTAGCCCTGCAGGCTGTCGTACCCCAGCGCCACATCCACCAGGCCGCCCTGCCCATCGGGCACCGCAATCTGCACCAGCCGCGCACCGTAGTTGCTCACAGCCACCTGCATCCCGCCCTCGCCCCGCAGGGTGTAGAGGTCGGTGCGCTGGCCGTGCAGGGTTTGCTGGAATGCTTCGCGGTGGAGGGTGTGGGGCATGGGGGGGGGAGTTTATGCGGGGGCGATTTCCGGCGGCTTCAAGATCTCTCTTTTCCCCAGCACCTCAATAGTGAAACACTTGAACGAAGCGTGGACCGTCTGTCCACGGGTGCCGATTTCCACGCAAATGAAAGGTGGCAAAGGGGTTGTTCCATCGGCATAGAAACCCCTTGCCTCCACATCGAAAGACAACGCTTCAATCACGTTGTCATGGTTGAAGTAACTCATATCAATGGAGGAGCATTCAAAAAATACCATGTCCAGTACGTAAGGTGGGTCCTCGTGCGAAAACTCCAGAGAAGCCTCTATGACAGGATCTTCAAAGCCACCCATGTCCGGGCTGTAGTTACCCCGCTTGAACCCCAGTGAAATGACGCGCGATTCACTGAAACTTTGAAGGCCACCGCTTTCTTCAAAGATGCAGGAGGAGTTCACTATCTTCTGCTTCAGGTCAAATTCATGCATGTCATCTCCCGTCAATAGTCCTGCAGGCTGTCGGCGCCCAGCGCCACGTCTACTAGCCCGCCTTCGCCCCGAAGGGTGAACAAGTCGGTGCACTGGCCGTGCCAGATCTGCTGGAATGCCTCGCGGTGGATGCGTGGGACATGGGGGAGTTTATGCGGGGCGGCAGCTTGCTTCTGGTCAGTTTGGAAAGGCCTGGGCTCCGAAACATGCGCTGCTACGATGGTGGCTACCGGTCTGACACTAGCATCCCCCAATGCAAAAATTCCCTGTTCCGCGGAACGCACAAGCAACTGTTATCGAATGGGCGCCCGAACTTGCAGCCCAGATTGGCAAAAGCGCCGACGACCTCCATCGGAATACAGAGTCGATCCCCTTCCCGCATGACACCGTTCGCGTCGAACTGATGGATCAGTCGGTAGTCGAGTTCAGGAACGCTTTGTTCGTGGTGAGCGAGGCGAAGCGCGCCATCGCCATCTTCACCGAGCATTGTGAGCACCACGTGCTTCCGTACCACGAAGCCAAAGTATTTGTTTGTGGTGAACTGCGCTATTCGCAGGCGTAGCGCAGATGCTCGCTTCGGACCCTGGGTGCCCAGGGAGGCGGGAACGCAAGGCAGGTTGCTAGGTGGCACAGCTGTGCCATGCCCACTCGACTTTTGACATGAACTTCAAAGACTGTATGTTGCACCGTGGGCTGTCGAAGTCCAGTGCAGAAAAATATGCGGGGGCCATTAACGGACCTCTCACGCAATGGGGCAGCGCTGCAGGCGTTCTTTCGGGCCCACTTGTAGCCATGGACTCCCCTGCAAGCTATGCAGTAGTCCGCTCTCAGTTGGCAGAGCTGCCCATCTTCATCGAACGCAATGCACGCGGCCACAACATGTACAGCAATGCCCTCGCGAGATTTGCAAGCTATCTCGATGAAGGCATTCATGGTGACGTTGGACAAGATATCGAGATCATCATGAACGATCCGGCCGTCGGGGCGACAGAGAAAGTCGAATTGGTGAAGGCCCGTATCGGCCAGGGCGCATTCCGACAAAAGCTTCTCTTGCACTGGGACGGATGTGCAGTCACCGGGTACAAGGAACTGACGATGCTGGTGGCCTCGCACGTCAAGGCCTGGAGTGCATCGTCCAACGCTGAAAGGCTGGACCCGTTCAATGGACTGCTCCTGAGTCCAAACCTGGACCGAGCGTTCGACAGAGGTTTCATCACTTTCGATAAGGACGGAGCCATGGAAGTCTCGCCACTCCTAAGCGAGCCCCAAAAAATCGGCATCGTGCCAGGTATGCGTGTTGCACTTCAGCCGAAACACCAGCCGTACATGGAACACCACCGAGACGTCGTCTACTTGTCGAAATGATTCTCGGGTGGGAGATGCGGCCATCAACGAAGCCGATCGCACCGCCCCCTAACCCCTGCACGCCTGGATGAAGCTGTTCAACTCCCCATCCCGATCATGCTCATGCGCCCCCACATAGCGCGGCTCGGGATACACCGCCAAATTCACCACCACCAGCTGCTCTGCGCGGTGGATGTAAATGCGCTGGCCCGAGTGGCCCATGGCCAGCATGGCGCCGTCGTCGGTGAGCCACCAGCCGTAGCCGTAGCCGGTGATGCCCAGCGAGCGGCGCGCGGGGTGAAAGTCTTCGGGGATGTCGAAAGCGCGCGTGGCCATGGCATTGACCCAGCCAGGGGGCAGGATGGCCTGACCGTCCACCACGCCATCGGCGGCCACCAGGGCGGCCAGGCGGCCCATGTCGCGAAGCGACATGCCGGCGCGGCTGCCGGCGATCTCCTGGCCGCCGTCGGATTCGAGGGTGTAGTAGGCGTCGTCTTCCATGCCGCAGGGCTGCCACACCTTGGCGGCCATGTAGTCGGCCAGCGTCTGCCCCGTGGCGGCGCACAGCACGCAGCCCAGCAAATAGGTGTCGCCGGTGTTGTAGTGCCAGTGGCTGCCGGGGCGGTGCTCGGAGGGCAGTGCCTGCAGCATGGCGAGCACGCCGCCGGGCACCTTGTCGGCCAGCGACTTGCTGTAGCGGTTCACGTCGGATTGCTTGTCGGTGTAAACCTCGGACCAGGCGACGCCGGAGCACATGGTCATGAGCTGCCGCACGGTGACGCCGGCGTAGCCGCTGCCCTGCAGTTGCGGCAGGTAGCGCACCACGGGGTCGTCCACGCTGGCGATGGCGCCGTCGCGCACGGCCGCGCCCACCAGCAGTGCGGTCATGGATTTCACGGTGGACATGGTGCTCCAGCGCTCGCCGGGTTGCAGGCCCAGGCCGTAGCGCTCCAGCACCACTTGGCCATCGCGCACCACGAGCAGGCCGGCCACGGCGTTGCGGTCCATGAAGTCTTCGACCGTGCGCGGCTCGCCGCCATGGGTGTAGTGCGGCAGTTGCAGCTCGGGCCCGCGCACCACGGGCCGGGGCGCGCTGCCACGGCGGATGGTGCGCGTGGCAAAGAGCTGGTCGACGATGCGGTAGCCGTAGGCTTGCAAGGGGGGTGACCACAGCAGGAAGTCTTCGCTGCGCGGCAGATGCACGCGGGGCTCGGCGGTGCGGGTGGGTGCGATGGGCAGTGAGTCAGGGGGTGGGTTGGAGGTCATGGTGTCGCGCTGCATGGATGGTGCTTGCTGGCCGTTCGCCCATTCACTCATTCGTTCTGGATGCCCAGGCGGGCGATGATGGGGCCCCACACGGCGGCCTCGTCCTGCATGGTCTTGGCCACGGCCTGCGGGCCCAGGGCGGTGGGCGGGTCCATGAACAGGGTGTCCATGCGGGCCTTGACGACGGGGTCGGCCCAGAACTTCTTCGTCTCGGCATTGAGCCGGTCCACCACTTCCCGGGGCGTGCCCTTGGGCACCATCACGCCGTACCAGCCGCCGGCGGGGAAGTCCCTGAGCCCGGCTTCGTAGACGGTGGGCACATTGGGCAGCGCGGGCGAGCGCTGGCTGCCGAACACCAGCAGCGGCACCACCTTGCCGCCCTTGGCCTGGGGCACCACGCTGGTGATGGCATCGGCCGTGAGCTGGGTTTCGCCCCCGATCAGGCCCACCATGGCCGGGGCCGCGCCCTTGTAGGGCACGTGGGTCATCTGCAGGCCGAAGTGCTGCAGCAGGAACTCGACGTTCAGGTGCGTGGAGTTGCCCTTGCCGGCCGAGCCGTAGTTGAGCGTGTCGGGCTTGGCGCGGGCCAGCTTGACCAGGTCGTCCAGCGACTTGATCCCCGAGGCCGGGCTGGCCACCAGCACCTGCGAGGTGCCTGCGAGCATGAGCACGGGGTCGAAATCCTTCACCGGGTCGTAGGCCAGCGTCTTGTACGAAAAGCGGTTGAGCGACATGTTCGACGTGCTGCCGAACAGCAGCGTGTAGCCGTTGGCCGGCTGCTTGGCCACGTAGCTGGCCGCAATGCCGCCGTTGGCGCCGGGCTTGTTGTCCACCACCACGGGCTGCCCGAGCGAGCGGCCCATGTGGTCGGCCCAGGCGCGCGCCAGCCCATCGGCGGCTCCGCCGGCGGCCACCGGCACCACCACGGTGATGGCGCGCGTGGGGTAGGCCTGCTGCGCCTGCAAGGGCGTGGCCACCAGTGCCGCAAGGCCGGCCAGCGCCAGAGCCAGCCCAGAAAAGAAGCGAGGATGTGTCGATGAAGCCATGGTGCGTGCTGCCTTCGCAATGAGTGGATGCCAGGCCATGCTAGGCACCGGACGGCAGTACGTCCAATGCATAATTATTTGAAAACGCATTACCGCTACTCATGACAATTCCCATCGGAGCCCCGCCATGAACCTGCAGCAGTTCGAGCATTTGCTCGCCGTGGCCGAAACCGGCTCCTTCAGCCGCGCGGCCGAGCAGCTGTACCTGACGCAGCCTGCGCTGAGCCGCAGCATCCTGGCCATGGAAGACGAGCTGGGCGCCCCGCTCATCGAGCGCGCGGGCAAGCGCAAGGCGCTCACGCCGCTGGGCGTGCTGGTGGCGGCGCGGGCCCGGCGCATCGGGCTGGAGGTGTCGGAGCTCAAGCGCAGCGCCAGCCTGCTGGCGGGGCTGGAGATCGGCAGCGCCAAGCTCGGCCTGGGCCCCGCGCCCACGGCGATGCTGGCCGTGCCGCTGCTGCAGCACATGCTGGCGCAGCACCCGCGCATCCACATCCAGCTCTCCAGCGGGCCGGCCGAGCTGCAGCTGCAGAGCCTGCGCGCGCGCACGCTGGATGCGCTGGTAATCCACCGACGCACCCTGCCCCCGGCCGACGACCTGGACGTGGAGCTGTTCCCCGACATGCGCCTGGGCTTTGTCTGCCGCAGCGGCCACCCCTTGCACGGCGCGGCCCAGGTGGCGTTTGCCCAGTTGCGCCAGTACCCGCTGGCCGGCACGGGCCTGAGCGACGAGGCCGTGCACAGCCTGAACGCCCACTTCGGGCGCACCGCGCACTTCAGCGAAGCCTTGCAGATCCAGTCGGACGAGGTGGCCTGCCTGCTCGACGTGGTGCGCACCACCGACGCCGTGTTCCTGGGCACCATCGAAGCCGCCCGCGCGCTCATCGACCAGGGCGAACTGGCCGAGCTGCGGCTGACCCGCCCGCTGCGGCTGACCTCGCAGTTCGCCTTTGTCACGCTGGAGGGCATATCGCAGGCGCCAGCGCTGAAAGTGGTGCGGGATTTCTGTGCGCAGCGGATGGGGGGCGGGTGAGGCGCTTAGTGCGCCTTTTGCCGCAACGTTGTTCACGGCGTGGCGGCCGTAAGATGCGCTGCGAAACCGGGCGCAACGCGTACAGCGCCGCCATCATCAACCTGCAGGTACAGACAAATGAACACCATGCGCCGCCTTATTGCAGCAGGCATTGCAGCCACCGTGGGCTGGAAAGGGGCTTGGGGCCAGAAGCCCGAAGAGCGCCCGCCCAGCGGCAAGGCCACGGCCCCGACGCCTGAACCACCATCGTCAGTACAGCCCCGCCACGTGCTGTGCTTCCTCGGAAAAAGCAGCAACCTGGCGCCATTGAAGGCCGCAGTGGCGGGCGCGGTGCGTGATTTCGCGACCGGGTTCAGTGCGGACGAGGACTACTCCCTCTCCGAGCCCGACGGGCGCATGCAGCGGTCTTTCGAGGTGAACCGCGACCGGGTGGTACCCAATGCGTGGACCGCGGCGGACGAAAAGGCGGTCGCCAGCCACCGCTCCGTCCTCTACGTGCTGGGACCGCCCATGGACCGCAAAGACACGGTCAAGGTCTCGATGGCCGCACTGCAGCTGGTGGGCCGCGTGCTCGATGCCGGGGCGGTGGCCGCCAAGGGCGAAAGCGCAGGCGTCGCGCACGGGATCGACCGGTGGCGGGAACTGGTGCGCCAGGGTGCCCAGGCCCAGCAGTCGGGCGACCTGCTGGCGCAGCAACGGGTGGGCCGCCTGGCCTTCGCCCGGCGCCCGATATCGGACAAGGGCTACCTGCAAAGCGTGGGCTTTCACCTGGTCGGCTTGCCGGAGGTGTATGCGCCGCAATCGCTTGGATCGGAGCTGCAGGTGGTGGCGCTGATGGATGCCGTAGCGGATGAGATGGCACAGCACGGGCTGGCGCAGGTGCTCCAGCAGCGTCGTGCTGCCCACACGCTCGCCTCCACGTATGAGGAGGACGATTTCAAGTTCAACCCCTATGGGATAGTCCGCCTGCCCCGATAGCGCCCACCGGGGGCGGCGAGGCGCAGCACTGCGCATGGGAGCGCTCGCGGACCCAAGGCCACGCCCTTGGCCGCCCTCACTTCCCTGCCCCACCCGGCCCCGCATCGCGCGTCACCAGCCAGATGCCTGCGCACACCAGCACCAGCGCGACCAGGTTCTTCCACTCCAGCAGGGCCTCGCCCAGGAAGATGGCCGACAGGCCGGCGCCGAACACCGGCACGGTGAAGTTGAACACCGTGACCTGGCTCACGCGGTTGTGCTTGAGCAGCAGGCTCCACAGCGAGAAGGCGGCCGAGGACAGCAGGGCCAGGTACACCAGCAAGGCGGTGGATGCGGGGGTGAAGCCGGTGAGCGAGCCGCCCGCGCCCCAGCCCATGGCCAGCAGGGCCACGCCGCCGATGGCCAGTTGCCAGCCGGTCATGACGACCGAATCCATGCGCTGCGAGACCTGCTTGCCGTAAATGCTGGCGGCGGCCAGCACCAGGGCGGCCAGCACCACGAAGCCTTCGCCGAGCAGGGTGAAATCGAGGTCCAGGCTGCCCCGGCCCAGGTTGACCACCATGACGCCCGCAAAACCCACCACGCAGCCCCACAGCTTGGCGTGGCTGAGCCGATCGTTGTGGTAGACCCAGTGCGCCAGCAGCACGCTGAAGAAGGTGCCGGTGGCGTTCATGATGGAGGCCTTGACCCCCGTGGTATGCGCCACGCCCACATAGAAGAACACGTACTGCAGCGCGGTCTGCGCCAGGCCCAGCACCACCAGCTGGCGCGGTGCGCCAGTGCCCAGGGCCACGATGCTGCGGCCGCTGGCGACGGCCCACGCGAGCAGGATCAAGCCGGCGCCCACGAAGCGCCAACCGGCGAAGACGAGCTGGGTGGGGATGTCGCCCTTGGCGATGCCGAACCAGGCGTAGCCGGTCTTGATGGCGGGGTAGGAGCTGCCCCAGAGCAGGCAGCACAGCAGTGCCACGGCGACGAGGACCTTGCGGTCGGCGAAACGGGAAACAGCCCCCATGCGGAAATCTTTCAGTCAAAAGTAAAACGAGGCGCCCGAGGGCGCCTCATGAATGCTATCGCTCAGTGCAGAAAAAAAGACGCAGGGGGCCGGCCTCGCCGCCAGGCCCCCTGCGCTTCACCCACCACCCTTGAGGACCAGGTCCGGCAGCCACATGGAGAACTGCGGCACGTAGGTCACGAGCATCAGCGCCACGATGAGCGCGCTGTAGAACGGCCAGATGGTCTTCATCACCTCACCCACGGAGATGCCGCCGATGGTGCAGCCGATGAACTGCGTGGTGCCCACGGGCGGCGTGTTCAGGCCCAGCGCGCAGTTGATCAGGATCACGATGCCGAACTGCTCGGTGCTCATGCCGAACTGCTGGCAGATGGGCAGGAAGATCGGCGTGCAGATCAGGATGGTGGCCGCCATGTCGAGGAAGGTGCCCAGGATGAACAGGATGATGTTCACGCACAGGAAGATGACCCAGGGCGAGGTGCTCATGGACTTGAGCGCATCGCCCGTGAGCTCGGCCACGCCGTACAGGCCGATGAGGTAGCCGAACATGGACGAGATGCCGATCAGCAGCAGCACGGTGCCCGTGGTCTTGACGGCCTTGGACGCGGCCTTGAGGAACTGCTCGCGCGTGAGCTTCTTGTAGACGAAGACCGAGAGCACCAGCGCCCACAGCACCGCCACCGACGCCGACTCGGTGGCCGTGAAGGCCCCCGACAGGATGCCCGCGATGATGATCACCACCACGGCCAGGCCGGGGACGGAGGCGCGGAACGAGATCCACACGATCTCCCAGCCGGGGAAGGTGCCGGCGGGGTAACCGCGCTTGACGGCCACGAGGTAGGCGGCTGCCAGGTTGCAGATGGTCAGCAGCAGCGCGGGCACGATGCCGGCGAGGATCAGCGCAGCGATGCTCACCTTGCCGCCGGCGGCCAGCGTGAAGATGATGAGGTTGTGCGAGGTGGGCATGAGCGCGCCCACCAGCGAAGCGTGCGTGGTCACGTTCACCGCGTAGTCGGTGTGGTAGCCCTCTTTCTTCATCTGCGGGATGAGCACGGCCCCCATGGCCGAGACGTCGGCCACGGGCGAGCCCGAGACGCCGCCGAACAGCGTGCAGGCGAGCACGTTGCTCATGCCCAGGCCGCCGCGCACGTGGCCGGCCACGCTCTTGGCGAAGTTGACGATGCGGTCGGCGATGCCGCCGTACATCATGATCTCACCGGCAAAGATGAAGAACGGGATGGCCAGGAACGAGAACGGGTTCATGCCCGAAATCATCTGCTGGAAGCCCACGGCCAGCGGCAGGCCTTCGTAGAGGATGGTGGCCAGCGAGGACAGGCCGATCGAGAAGGCCACGGGCACGCCCAGCAGCAGCAGAAGCGTGAAGGTCACGCAGAGGATGGTCAACGCCATGGTGGTGGAATCTTTGTAGGGACGTGAGGGTGCGAAAGAACGGCTCGGGGGCGGGGAATCAATGCCAGGCCGGCTCGACTTCCACGCCGCGCAGGATGGCGATGATGTGCTCCAGCGAGAACATGGCCACCAGCACGCCGGCCATGGCGGGCGGCACGTACTTGAAGGCTTCGGAGATACCGAGCGTGGGGATCTTGTAGGGCGCGACCGACTCGGCCAGTACGCCGCAGTTCCAGGCCATGACGACGCCGAACAGCAGCACCAGCGCGTGGATCAGCAATTCGAGCTTGGTGCGCAGCCAGTCGGGCGCCAGCACCAGAAAGGATTCGAGGCCGATGTGGCCCGCATCGCGCACCCCCACGGCCATGCCGAGCATGGTCACGTAGAGCACGAGCAGCACGGCGCCGCTCTCGGCCCAGGTGGGCGTGTCGTTGAACACATAGCGGCCGATGACCTGGTAGAGCACGGCGCAAACCAGCAGGACGAGCCCTCCCACCCCGAGTTGAAGGCAGGTGCGCGCGATGAAAGCGCAGAGTCGCGTGTACATAGTGGACATTCAATAACAACAACTGGAAAGGGGCAGGCGGCGGGCGCTTGCGTCCCGGTACCGCCTGCCCTCAGGGCTCTGCTTTTTCTTACTGCACGGCGTCGATGCGCTTGACCATGTCCTGCAGCTTGGGGTCCTTGAGGAACTTGTCGTACACCGGCTTCATGGCGGTCTTGAAGGCGACCTTGTCGATTTCCACGATCTGCGCGCCGCCGGCCTTCACGGTGGCCAGGGATTTCTCTTCGCGTTCGTCCCAGATCTTGCGCATGAAGCCCACCGACTCCTTGGCGGCGGCGCGGATGGCCTTCTGGTCATCGGCGCTCAGGGTGTCCCAGACGCGCTTGGAAAACAGCAGGATCTCGGGCGCCATCGAGTGCTCGGTCTTGTTGAAGTACTTGGCGACTTCGAAGTGGCGCGAGCTCTCGTAGCTGGGGTAGTTGTTCTCGGCAGCATCCACCAGGCCGGTCTTGAGCGCGGTGTAGACCTCGCCGAAGGGCATGGGGGTGGCATTGGCGCCCATGGCCTCGAGCAGCGAGACCCACAGGTCGCTCTGCTGCACGCGCACCTTCAGGCCCTTGACGTCGGCCAGGGTCTTGACGGGCTTCTTGACGGTGTAGATCGAGCGTGCGCCGCTGTCGTAGAAAGCCAGGCCCACGAAGCCCTGCGATTCGCAGTCCTTCAGGATCTCGTCGCCGATGGCGCCGTCGAGCACCTTGCGCATGTGTTCCTTGTCGCGGAACAGGAAGGGCATGGTGGGCACCATGGTGGCGGGGCAGATGTTGTTCATGGGCGCGACGTTCACGCGCGTCATGGCGATGGCGCCCAGCTTGGTCTGCTCGATGGTGTCCTTCTCGATGCCCAGGGACCCCTTGGCGTAGACCTTGATGCTGTGCTTGCCGCCCGTGGCCTTGGACAGCGTCTCGCCCATGTGGCGCACGGCCAGCACGGTGGGGTAGTCCTCGGGGTGGATGTCCGACGAGCGGAATTCGGTGGCCTGCGCGGCCAGGCTGCCCAGCAGCATGCCGGCGGCCAGCGCCACGCGGCCAAAGAGGTGGGGAACGTTCATGGTGGTTGTCTCCTGGGTTGAAAAGGGGTGTGCGGTGCTGCGCTGCTCAGGCAGCGCGGTACGGGGCTTCTGCGAGCCCGCGCACGCCGGGGCGGGCCACGAAGACCGCGCCGCCGTGGGCAATGTCGTTGCCCTGCGGCTGGCCGGGGCGGATGGAGGTGATGAACAGCAGGTCCAGGTCGGGCCCGCCGAAGCTGCACATCGAGGGCTTGCTGACCGGCACGCTGAGCGAGCGGTCAAGCACGCCCTCGGGCGTGAAGCGGTGCACCACGCCGGCATCGTTGCCGCAGATCCAGTAGCAGCCATCGGCGTCGATGGCGCCGCCATCGGGCCGGCCGGGCAGCTCGCGCATGTCCACGAACAGGCGCCGGGGGCCCAGGCTGCCATCGTCGTGCAGGTCCAGCGTCCAGACCTTCTGCACACTGGGGTGGCTGTCGCTCAGGTACATGGTGGCGCCGTCGGGGCTGAAGGCCAGGCCGTTCTGCGTGACCAGGCCTTCGACCTGGGGCACAGACAGGCCGCGCACATCCTGGCGGTACAGGCCGCCGGCGGGCTGGGCGAGCGCCATGTCGCGCACCATGGTGCCGGCCCAGAAGCGCCCCTGGCGGTCGCAGCGGCCATCGTTGAAGCGCATGCCGTCCTGCGGGTGCTGCACGGCCGAGATGAGGGTGCAGGCCAGCGTGCCGTCATCGGCCGGGCGCAGGTGAAAGAGGCCGGTGTCCATGCCGGCGATGAGGCCGCCGTCGGCATGCAGGGCGATGCAGGCCAGGCGCTCGGGCGTGGCCCAGCTGGTCAGCTGGCGGTCGGCCCAGCGCAGGCGGCGCAGCGCGCGGCCTTCGATGTCCACCCAGTACAGCGCCTGTTCGGTGACAGACCACAGCGGGCTCTCGCCCACCTGGTCGCGGTGGTCGGGCAGCAGCAGTTCCATGGCGGGGGTACTCACTCGAAGGGACCGGTGCGCACGAAGGGGCCACCCTGGTAGATGACGGCCGGGTCGGAGAGGTCGGGCGACGGGTCGGCCGCCTCCACCTTGGCGCGGAAGGGCTCGGAGCTGTCCTGTGGCCGGTAGCCGATGTGGCGCGCCAGGGTGTTGTCCCACCAGGTGGTGGTGTTGTCGCCCATGCCGTAGATGGTGCTGTGGCCCACCACGGGCGCGGTGAGGCTGGCGACGACCAGGCGTTCCAGGTCGTCGTAGCTCATCCAGGTGGCGAGCATGCGGCGGTTGCGCGGCTCGGGGAAGGAGGAGCCGATGCGCAGGCACACGGTCTCGATGCCGTAGCGGTCGAAGTAAAAGCGCGACAGGTCTTCGCCGAAGGCCTTGGACAGGCCGTACAGGCCGTCCGGCCGGGCCGGGTCCTTGAGGCCCACGACCTCGTCCTGGCGGTAGAAGCCGGTGACGTGGTTGCTGCTGGCAAAAATCACGCGCTTGACGCCCTGCTTGCGCGCGGCTTCGTACAGGTTGTACGCGCCGACGATGTTGGCCGGCAGGATGGCGTCCCAGGGTTGTTCGGTGGACACGCCACCCAGGTGCACCACGGCGTCCACGCCGGCCAGCAGTTCGTGGATGGCGGCGGCGTCTTCCAGCTTGGCGGGGTGCACTTCCTCGCCAGCGGCCTCGGCACCCAGTTCGGCGATGTCGGACAGGCGCAAAGTGGTGCAGTAGGCCTTCAGACGGGTGCGCAGTTCACGGCCCAGACCGCCGGCGGCACCGGTGAGCAGCAGGCGGTTGAATCGGATCGGTGTCGGGTGACAAGGCATGGAAATTCGGAATGTTCTTGGTACAGTGGCGGTATGCTTCGTTGCACGTCATCAGTTGTCGTACAACGCGAATGCAATGTACTCCCAAGCGCCCCCCGATCACATAGGGATAACACCGAGAAATGAACACCGCCATCGCCCTTCGCCGCAAGCCCCGCACCCTGGCCCTGGAGCTGGTTGAATCCCTGGGCGACCGCATCCGCGACGGGCGCCTGGCGCTGGGCGACAAGCTGCCCACGGAGGCGGCGATCATGGCCGAGTTCGAGGTCAGCCGCACCGTGGTGCGCGAGGCGATCTCCAAGCTGCAGGCCTCGGGTCTGGTGGAAACGCGCCACGGCATCGGCACCTTCGTGCTGGGCCTGGGGCAGGCGCCGGGCTTCAAGATCACCCCCGACCAGTTCAGCACGCTGCGCGACGTGATCGCCGTGCTGGAGCTGCGCATAGGCGTCGAGACCGAGGCCGCCGCGCTGGCCGCGCAGCGCCGCACCGACGCCAACATCGCCGCCATGCGCGTGGCGCTGGATGCCGTGACCAAGGCCGTGGACGAAGGGCGCGACGCCGTGGCGTCGGACTTCCAGTTCCACCTGGAGATCGCGCGCGCCACGCAGAACAGCCATTTCGCCGAGCTGATGGGCACGCTGGGCAGCATGATCATCCCGCGCGCGCGGCTCGAGGCCGGCGACAGCCAGAGCGACCTGCGCCAGTACCTGCGCCGCGTGAACGGCGAGCACGAGAGCATCTACGACGCCATCGTCGGCCAGGACCCCGATGGCGCGCGCGCGGCCATGCGCACCCACCTGGCCAACAGCCGCGAGCGGCGTCGCCGCGCCCAGGCCGAGGCCGGCTGACCCCCGGGGGCCTGGCCCCCGCCCCCCTCACCCTGCTCCACTGCTTCCCCGGAGCGCGGCCCCTCGGGCCGTGTCCGTACTAACCCGAAGCCATGACTTCGCATTTTGTTGTACGATGACATACAACAAATCACCGCGTTGTGTCCGCTGCCCCGGCCCCGAAGCCCTGGCGCGCCCCAGCGCACGCCTTATTGCCTGGGAGTTTTTGTCCAATGACCCCACCGAAATGCGCGCCGCCGACCGGCATGGGACCTTGTGAGGTCAGACATCTGCCGGACTCCCCGGCGGCCCCGGTAGCCGCGGCCGGCTGAGCGCCGCGGAGCCCCACCGCCCGCGGGTCGACCCCGCACCACCGCCAACACCCGATACCGCGCTGCGCCGTACCGGCGCAGTGCCCTGCCCATTCACCCGAGGAGCCCGCCCGCCCCATCCATTCCATCCCCGCTTTCATCAACCCTGAAGAAAACAAGAGACGAGAACGAGAGAGAGACAAAACCATGACGAAGAAGACGCAAATTTCCCACCTGTCCCTGGCCGCCTGCGCTGCGCTGCTGGCCGCTGCGCCGGCCGCCCAGGCCCAGTCGAGCGTGACGCTGTTCACCCTGGTCGACCTCAACGTCAGCCACTACAGCGCGGGCTCGCGCTCGGGCGGCGGCAGCGTGACGGCCATGAACGACGGCACGACCAACGGCCTGAACGGTTCGCGCTGGGGCATCCGCACCGTGGAGGACCTGGGCGGCGGCCTGAAGGCCGGCGTGCTGCTGGAAAACGGCTTCAATGCCGACAACGGCACCTTCGGCCAGGGCGGCCGCGCCTTCGGTCGCCAGGGCTTCGTGTGGCTGTCCTCGTCCACGGTGGGCGAGTTGCGCCTGGGCCGCCAGTACATCCTGGAAGATTCGGTCATGGGCCTGAGCAACCCCTTCACCAACGCCCTGACGCTGAATCCCGGCACCGGCGTGACCAACGCCGGCAAGGCCTTGCCGCTGTGGCTCAACGCGCCGCGCGCCGACAATGTGCTGCAGGTGCAGACCGTCAACTACAGCGGCTTCCAGGCAGCGGCCCAGGTGGCGCCCGGCGAGGGCACGGCCGACCGCTTCTACGGCGTCAAGCTCAGCTACGCCCAGGGCCCGTTCAACAGCGCGCTGTCGTACGAGTGGAACCGCTCGCGCACCACGGGCGACAACGTGAACAAGTCGCTCACGGTGGCGGCCAACTACAACTTCGGCGTGGTCAAGGTGCTGGGCGGCGTGCAGCGCAACCGCGACCTGGCCACCACCTCGGTGAACGGCGCCTTCACGGGCAACAACCTGACCGTGACCGGCACCAACACCTTCGCCATGGACCGCAGCGACGGCACCACCATCGGCGTGGAGGTGCCCGTGGGCTCCTTCGTGCTGCTGGGCGCCAACTACACGCGTGTGAAGTACGCCAACGCGGCCGGCCAGAACGACACCCTGGGCAAGGTCGCCGTGGGTGCGCGCTACGCGCTGTCCAAGAACACCTTCCTGTATGCGTCGGCCTCGCAATCGACCGGCGGACTCAAGGATTTCATCAGCCAGAAGAGCGTCACGCAGGTCGGCGTGCGCACGGCTTTCTAAGGCACGCCAGAATGGGTCCCCTGCCACCGCACACCGGCAACCGCTGCACAATGCACTGCTCCGCGCAGGCGCCTTGTTGCTGCGGCCAGGCCCGTGCGGCGGGCCGGCGGCCTGTTCGGCACCGTTGCCACCACTTTCCCACTACCTGCACCACACCATGCATGCAAACCTGATTGGCGGAACCTGGACCGAAGGCGTCCGCGGCTACCGCAACACCAACCCCTCGGACACCCGCGACGTGATCGGCGACTACGCCGTGGCCAGCCGCGAGCAGGCGCTGGAGGCCGTGTCGGCAGCGCACGCGGCCTTCCCGGCGTGGAGCCTGTCAACCCCGCAGCAGCGCTTCGACGTGCTCGATGCCGTGGGCAACGAGATCATCGCGCGCAAGGCCGAGCTCGGTGACCTGCTGGCCCGCGAAGAGGGCAAGACCCTGCCCGAGGCGATTGGCGAAGTGGGCCGTGCGGCCGCCATCTTCAAGTTCTTCGCCGGCGAGGCGCTGCGCCCCGGCGGCGAGGTGCTGCCCTCGGTGCGCCCCGGCGTGGGCATCGAGATCACGCGCGAGCCCCTGGGCGTGATCGGCATCATCACGCCGTGGAACTTCCCCATCGCCATCCCGGCCTGGAAGATCGCCCCGGCCCTGGCCTACGGCAACTGCGTGGTGTTCAAGCCCGCCGAGGTGGTGCCAGGCTCCGCCTGGGCGCTGGCCGACATCCTGCACCGCGCGGGCCTGCCGGCCGGCGTGTTCAACCTGGTGATGGGCCGCGGCTCGGACGTGGGCCAGGTGCTGCTGGAAGACGAGCGCATCGCCGGCGTGAGCTTCACCGGTTCGGTGGGCACGGGCCAGCGCGTGGCGGCGGCCTGCGTGCCGCGCGGCGCCAAGGTGCAGCTCGAAATGGGCGGCAAGAACCCCTTCGTGGTGCTCGACGACGCCGACCTGGCCGTGGCTGTGGGCGCTGCCGTCAACAGCGGCTTCTTCTCCACCGGCCAGCGCTGCACGGCCAGCAGCCGCGTGATCGTGACCGAAGGCATCCACGACCGCTTCGTGGCCGCCGTGATCGAGAAGATGAAGACCCTGAAGGTGGACGACGCACGCAAGGCCGGCACCGACATCGGCCCCGTGGTGGACGACCGCCAGCTGGCGCAGGACCTGGAGTACATCGGCATCGGCCAGCAGGAAGGCGCCAAGCTTGCCTTTGGCGGCGAAGCCCTGGAGAAGAACGCCGACGGCGCACCCGGCTTCTACCTGCGCCCGGCCCTGTTCACCGAGACCACGCCCGGCATGCGCATCAACCGCGAAGAGATCTTCGGCCCCGTGGTGAGCGTGCAGCGCGTGAAGAACTACGAGGAAGCGCTGGCCCTGGCCAACGACACCCCGTTTGGCCTGGCCAGCGGCATCGCCACCACCAGCCTCAAGCACGCCACGCACTTCAAGCGCCACGCCCAGGCCGGCATGGTGATGGTGAACCTGCCCACGGCCGGCGTGGACTACCACGTCCCGTTCGGCGGCCGCAAGAGCAGCAGCTACGGCCCGCGCGAGCAGGGCCGCTATGCCGCCGAGTTCTACACCACGGTGAAGACGGCGTACACGCAGGCCTGATCCGTCCTGGCTTGGCGCACAGCAATCGGGCGCCTTGGGCGCCCGATTGCTTTTGGCGGCTTGCCTGCATAATTGCGCCCCATGCACGCCCTTCGAACCTTTGCCGCCCTGCGCCTCCTGGTGCTGGCCTGGTTCATGGCGTCCATGGGCGTAGCCATTGCCGCGCCGCTGGTGAACCCGCAGCCCATCGAGGTGATCTGCTCGGGCGCGGGCACCATCAAGCTGCTGGTGCAGACCGACGATGGCACCGTGGAGATGGGCAGCATGGGCATGGACTGCCCGCTGTGCGCCAGCACCGTGGGCGCACCGCCTTCGGTGCCCACGGCCTTTGTCCCCATGCCGCAGCCGCTGGCGCACGCCGTGCAGCCCGTGGAGGCGGCGCGCATCGCCGCCATCACCGCGGCCCCCCTGCCCGCACGCGGGCCCCCCACCGCCCTCTGACCCGACCGCCGCTCGCGCAGGCCCCTGGACGCCAGGGCTGCGCGGCCTTCGTTCCTGTCCGTGTTGCGGACGGCACGCACCTGTCGCCAGGTGCCGCCGTCCGCCAGAGAGTTGTGCCATGTCCCGTTCCCTTTCGACTGGTGTTGCCGCACCCGCCGCCCTGTTCACCTTGTCGCCGCTGCATGCGGCCCTCCTCATCGCCCTGGTGCCGCTGTGCGCGGCCGCTCAGCAGGCCGCCCCGACCCTGCAGGCGGTCGACGTAATCGACGCCGCGGCCCAGCCCAACGGCCGGCTGCAGCTCGATGCGCCGGTGGCCACCGGCAGCCGCCTGGGCCTGACGGTGCGCGAGACGCCGGCCTCGGTGACCCTGGTGGACCGCGCCACCATCGACGCGCGCGGCGCGCAGGACACGCAGGAGATCCTGCGCGCCGTGCCCGGCGTCAGCGCGCACAACGCGCCCGGCTCCATGGCCGCCAGCTACCGCGGCTTCACAGCCAACTCGGTGGCGCAGCTGTACAACGGCATCAACCCGCAGTACGGCAGCGCCACGCGCGCGGTGGACAGCTGGATCTACGACCGCGTGGAGGCCATCGGCGGGGCGTCGAGCTTTCTCTACGGCTCGGGCGGCGTGGGCGGCTCGATCAACTACCTCACCAAGACGGCCGAGCGCGGCAACTTCGCCGAAGGCCAGCTGCGGCTGGGCTCCTACGGGCTCAAGGAGGCTTCGGTGGGGCTGAACCGGCAGATCGCAGGTAGCGCCGGCAGCAGCGAAGGGGCCGGCCCCGCGCACTTCGCACGCATCGACCTGAACCACCGCGACGTGGGCAGCTGGACCACGGGCACCCAGACGCAGGCCACGCAGTTGGCCACCTCGCTGCTGTCGGACCTGGGCGGTGGCTTCACACACACCCTGGCCTATGAATACCAGAAGGACCATGTGGACCGGCCCTACTGGGGCACGCCGGTGCTCAACCCGGCCGTAGGCGCGCTGCGCATCGACCCGGCCACGCGCTTTGCCAACTACAACAGCGCCGACGGCCTGTACGAGCACCGCGCGCAGTGGCTGCGCTCGGTGGCGCAGTGGCGCGTGTCCGATGCGCTGCAGCTGCGCAACACCTTCTATGCCTACGATGCGCTGCGCGACTACCGCAACGTGGAGATCTACACCTTCAACGCCGCCAACACCGCCGTGGTGCGCACCTCGCCCTTCCTGCAGCGCCACGACCAGACGCTGCTAGGCAACCGCATCGAAGGCACGTACCAGGGCCAGCTGGCGGGCCGCAAAAGCGACTGGGCCTTCGGCCTGGACGTGAGCGTGAACAGGCAGACGCGCTTTCCGCAAAGCCTCTCCACCACCGTCAGCACAGTGAACCCCACCCAGTTCACGACCGAGAACTTCTTCGACATCCCGGGCACCTCGCCGGTCTACAGCGCCGACAAGGACAACAAGGCCACGACCACCGCCCTGTACCTGGAGAACCGCACGGCGCTGGTGCCCGGGCTGAACCTGGTCACCGCGCTGCGCCACGAGCGCATCGGCCTGGACCTGGTGAACCGCCGCGCCGTGACGGCCACCGCGCCCGCCACCTTCAGCCGCGACTACCACCCCACCACGGGCCGCCTGGGCGTGGTGTGGGACATCGCGCCCGGCGCCAATCTGTACGCCCAGGCCTCGAACGCGGCCGACCCGCCCTCGGGCTCGCTGGCCTCGGCCTCGTTTGCCGACGTGCGCAACAACAGCGAGCTGACCACCGGTCGCCAGGTCGAGCTGGGCAGCAAGTTCGACTTCTGGAACGGCAAGGGCAGTGCCACCGTGGCGGTGTACGAGATCCGGCGTCAGAACATCGCCTCGCAGGACCCGGCCAACCCCAACCTCACGCTGCTGGTGGGCGAGCAGTCCTCGCGCGGCATCGAACTGTCGGCCGGCCTGCGCCCCAGCGCGCAGTGGCAGCTTCAGGGCAACCTGGCGCTTACGCGTGCGCGCTACGAGAACTTTGTGCAGGGCGGCGTGTCCATGGCGGGCAAGGTGCCGGCCCTGGTGCCGCAGGCCGTGGCCAACCTCTGGGTGTCGTACGCCATCACGCCCACCGTCACGGCCAGCGCGGGGCTGCGCCATGTGGGCAAGGTGTATGGCAACGCGGCCAACACGAAATACTGGCCGTCGTACACCCTGCTCGACCTGGGCCTGGGCTGGAAGCTCAGCCCCGCCACCACGCTCACCGCGCGCATCCGCAACGCCACCGACCGCACCTACGCGGCCGAAGTGCGCGACCAGGTCTACCTGGGTGCGCCGCGCACGGCGGACCTCACGCTGCACACTGCGTTCTGACGGGGGCCGCAGCATGCAGCAGCACGCCAAGCGCTGGCTCTACCTCGTGCACCGCTGGGCGGGCGTGGTGCTGTGCGCCTTCTTCGCCATGTGGTTCTTTTCGGGTGTGGTGATGATGTACGTGGGCTACCCCAAGCTCACGGCCACCGAGCGCCTGGAGCACCTGGCGCCGTTGCGCGGCGCATCCATCGCGCTGGAACCCGCCGACGCGCTGCGCGCCGCGGAAATGGAGGGCCAACCCCTGGCCGACCTGCGCCTGGCCGCAGCCAGCGGCGGGCGCGCCGTGTACCTGGTGCAGCCCGAGGGCGCGCCCAAGCGCCGGCCGGCCACCGTGGTCGATGCAACCACCGGCGAGGTGCTGCGCGGTGTGGATGCGGCCTGGGCCATGGCCACGGCGCAGGCCTTCGCGGGCGCATCGGAGAACGCCCTGCGCCACCTGGGCACGCTGGACGAAGACGCCTTCACCCACTCACGTGCACTCGATGCACACCGCCCCCTGCACCACGTGGCCCTGGGCGACGCGGCGGGCACCGAGGTGTATATCTCGGGCACCACGGGCGAAGTGGTGCGCGACGCCACGCGCAGCGAGCGCGGCTGGAACTACGTGGGCGCCTGGATCCACTGGCTTTACCCGTTTCGCGGCAACGTTTTCGACGGCTGGTGGGCCGACATCGTGAATTGGCTGTCCATCGCGGGCATCGTGCTCACACTCACGGGCACGGTGGTGGGCGTGCTGCGTTGGCGCTTCACGCGGCGCTACAAGAGCGGCTCACGCTCACCCTACCGGGGCTTCATGATGCGCTGGCACCATGTCTTCGGCCTGCTGTTCGCCGCCGCGACGCTGACCTGGATCTTCAGCGGCCTGATGTCCATGAACCCCTGGAAGGTCTTCGACAGCGGCGCCCCCGCCCTGCGCAGCCATGCCATGCACGGCGGCCCGCTGCGGCTGCCCGCGCAGGCCGCCAGCGTGCAGGCCCTGCTGGCGGCGGCATCGCCCAACACGCGCGAACTGCGCTGGGTGCGCCACGCCGGCCACACACTGGTGCTGGCGGCCAGCCCCACGGGCGCGCCGGCCGTGCGCGACGCCGCCACGGCGCAGCCCCACACTCCAGATCCGGCCGAACTGCAGGCCGCCGCCGCACGCCTGCTGCCCGACCCGGTGGCGCACACCGAACTGCTGCACGGCTACGACCTGCACTACTACAGCCGCGCCGCCCACACCATGACCGGCGGCGGCGACAACAAGCCCCTGCCCGTGCTGCGCGTGGTGTTTGCCGACGCCCCTGCCACCTGGGTGCACATCGACCCGCACACCGGCGCCGTGCTCGACAAGAGCGACAACCACCGCCGCGCCAGCCGCTGGCTGTTTGCGCTGTTGCACAGCTGGGACTGGGGCCCGCTGCTGGCGCACCGGCCGCTGTGGGATGCGCTGCTCATCGTGCTGAGCCTGGGCGGTCTGGTGCTGAGCGCCACGGGCGTGGTGGTGGGCTGGCGGCGGCTGGTGCGGCCGTGGCGTGGCTCGGTGCAGATAGCCAGATCACATGCAAAATAAGATTGAAACCTTTTGTTTCATGAGGATACACTGCGTAACACCTGGGTGGCACGCAGCGGGCAGCCTTGCCGCACGCACCCAGGCCCCGCCATCTTCAACGCCAAAAACCACCTGGCAGAGGTCTTTCATGCAATCGATCCGCACCGCGCTCACCGGCGCCCTCCTCGTCCTGGCCGCAGGCACGTCCGCCCTGGCCGCAACCGACTACAACAGCCCACCCGCAGGCGATGGCCAGTACCGCCAGTGCCTGAGCCATGCCGCCAAGCTCTACGAGGGCGGTGACGAAAAGAGCCCCGTCCGCGGCCAGACCAAGGCCCAGGCCTGGTGCACCTGCATGTGGAACGAGACGCCCGACGACTTCAAGGGCAACCTCGTGACCTTTGCCGAAACGCGCAAGGGCAAGGAGACCAACAAGCTCTGCGAAAAGCACGCCGACTGGCACGAGTGAGCCGCTTCGCCCTCCACTGGGCAAGCACACAGCAAGCCGCCTTCGGGCGGCTTTTTCATGGGCGGGCTCAGGCGGGCTCGTCTTCCTCGCGCTCACGCCCGGGCAGCAGCAGGTTCAGGCCCACGGCCACCAGCGCGCCCACGGTGATGCCCGAGCCGAAGACCTCGCGCACGAAGGCCGGCATGCGCGCCAGCAGGTCGGGCCGCACCGTGACGGCCAGGCCGCAGCCCAGCGAGACAGCGATGATCAGCGTGTTGCGGCGCGAGGGCGCAGTGCTGGCCAGCATGCGGATGCCGGCCGAGACGATCATCGCGAACATCATGAGCCCCGCGCCGCCGAGCACCGGCTGCGGAATGGTCACCACCAGCGCACCCAGTACCGGAAACAGCCCGGCCAGCAGCAGCATGACGCCCGTGAGCGTGACCACGTGGCGGCTGGCCACCCCGGTGAGCGAGACCACGCCCACGTTCTGCGCAAAGGTGGACAGCGGCGGGCTGGACATCACCGCCGCGAAGGCCGAGCCCACACCGTCGCACAGGATGCCGCTGGCCAGGCGCTTGCCCGGGATGGGCGTGCGCGTGGCCGCGCCCAGGGCCATGAAGGTGCCCGTGGTCTCGACGATGGTGACCAAAAAGGCGATGGACATGGCAAGGATGCCCGAGACCGGGAACGCCATGCCGAAGTGCAGCGGCTGCGGGATGGCGAACACCGGCGCCTCGCGCACCTGGGTGAAGTCGATGAGCCCCAGCCCGAGGCACAGCACATAGCCGCTGGCGATGCCCAGCACCACAGCGCTGGCCGAGACGATGCCCTTGCCCCATTGCACGAAGCCGATGACCAGCGCCAGCACGAATCCGGCAATCGCCAGGTGGCCCACGGCGCCGTAGTCGCTGGCGCCCACGCCGCCGGCCGCCCAGTCCACCGCCACGGGCGTGAGCGACAGGCCGATCAGGGTCACGACCACACTGGTCACGGTGTGCGGAAAGAAGCGCCGTATCACCGGCATGAAGAAGCTGCCCACGATCATCACCAGCGAGCCCACGAGCGACGAGCCCAGGATGCCGGCCACGCCATGCTCCAGGCCCACGCTGATGCCCGCACCGACAAAGGCGAAGCTGGTGCCCATGACACAGGGCAGGCGAATGCCCACGGGACCCACGCCCTTGCACTGGATGATGGTGACGATGCCCGAGCCCAGCAGTGCGGCATTCACCAGGGCCACGATCTGGTCGGCCGGCAGCTTGAGCGCGCCGCCCACCACCAGCGGCACGGCGATGATGCCGCCGAGCGCCGCCAGCAGGTGCTGCAGCGACAGCAGCACCGCGGTGGCCAGCATCGGGGGCCGGTCTTCCACCTGGTAAAGCAGTTGTTGATCCATTGTCTTTGTCTCCTTGTCCGTTGGCCTTTTTTATGCAAAGGCACTTGTCGTCATGTGAGGAATGCAGTCTCTGGTGGGGCGCGTTGCCGTGGCTCCTTGCGTGCGGTGGTGGGCGGCAGGCGCCCAGGTCGAACCGGGCCCGCCCGCGAAGGGGCAGCCCGGTGGTGAGTGGTGGGGTGAAGAAAGGGAATCAGTGGCCGGCGGCGGCCCGCTCGAACAGTGTTTGCGCCAGGGCGTTGTGGCGCCCCAGCACCACGGGCAGGTCGGCCGTGAGCAGGCGGCCGCGTTCGACCACCACGCGGCCGTTGATGACGCTGGTGTCCACGTTGGCCGGCGTGCAGAACACCAGGGCCGCCACCGGGTCATGACCCGCGCCGGCAAAGCCCACCGAAGACATGTCGAAGGCTACGAAATCGGCCGACATGCCGGGCGCCAGCGCGCCGATGTCGTCGCGGTTGAGCACGCGCGCGCCGCCCAGGGTGGCGATCTCCAGCGCCTCGCGCGCGCCCATGGCGGCGGGGCCGTGGCCCACGCGCTGCAGCAGCAGGGCCTGGCGCGCCTCGCCCAGCATGTGGGCGCCGTCGTTGGATGCACTGCCATCCACCCCCAGGCCCACGGGCACGCCGGCATCGCGCATGCTGCGCACGGGCGCAATGCCCGAGGCCAGGCGCATGTTGGAGCAGGGGCAGTGGGCCACGCCCGTGCCGGTGCGCGCGAACAGGGCGATGCCCTCGGGGTCGAGCTTGACGCAGTGCGCATGCCAGACGTCGCGGCCCACCCAGCCCAGGCTCTCGGCGTACTGCGCGGGGGTCATGTCGAACTTCTCGCGCGAGAAGGCCACGTCGTTGTCGTTCTCGGCCAGGTGGGTGTGCAGCGACACGCCGTGCGCACGCGCCAGCAGGGCCGACTCGCGCATCAGGTCGCGCGTCACCGAGAACGGCGAGCACGGCGCCAGCACCACGCGCAGCATGGCGTGGCGCGAGGCGTCGTGGTACTGCTCGATCAACCGCAGGCTGTCGCGCAGGATGGCCTCTTCCTCCTCCACCACCACGTCGGGCGGCAGGCCGCCCTTGCTGCGGCCCAGGCTCATGGAGCCGCGCGCGGCGTGAAAGCGCATGCCCATCTGCTGAGCGGCGGCAATGGCATCGTCCAGGCGCGCGCCGTTGGGGTACAGGTACAGGTGGTCGCTGGTGGTGGTGCAGCCCGAGAGCATGAGCTCGGCCATCGCCGTCTGGGTGGATACATGCACCATCTCGGGCGTGAGGTGCGACCACAGCATGTAGAGGTTGTTGAGCCAGGAGAACAGCTCGGCATCCTGCGCCGCGGGCACGGCGCGCGTGAGGCTCTGGTACATGTGGTGGTGGGTGTTGACCAGGCCGGGCAGCAGCACCCGGCCGCGCATGTCGAGCACCCGGGCCCGGCCCTCGTCGGCCATGCGGCGGTACTCCAGCGGCAGCTCGGCCGTGGGGCCCACCCACTGCAAGGCGGGGCCATCGGCCACCAGGGCGCCATCACGGATCTCGCGGCGCTGCGCGTCCATGGTGACGAGGACATCGGCGTTCAGGGCGATCAGGGGGGTCGTGGCGGTCTGTGTGGTCATGGGGGCGGCTTCTCTGGGTCGCAATTCGATGGCGCCAGTCTAGGAACGCCGCTGCATCCGCGATAGCGCCGATTTGCGCCAATGGTGTCCACAAAATGTGGACACCCGCAAGGCCCTGCCCTGCCTTACCGTGCCGTGGCGAAGAGCCGCGCCAGGGCGTCGCCGATGTTGGCCGCCATGAGCTCGGCCGCGGGGCTGAGCTGGCCCTTCGCGCGCGCCGCCAGCACCAGGGTCTGGCGCGCCAGGTGGGGGTCGCGCAGCGGCACGAAGACCAGGGCGTTGCGCGCGCGCTCCTCCATCACATCGAGTGGGTTGAGCAGGGCGATGCCCTCGCCCAGCACCACCAGACGCAGGATCAGCGCCATCGAGGTCGACTCGGCCACGGGCGTGACCTTGATGGCATTGCGTTCGAAGGCCGCGTCGAGCAGCGTGCGGATGGTCAGTTGCGGCGCCGGCAGGATCAGCGCATGGCCGACGCAGTCGCTGAGCAACACGGAGGAATGGCGCGCCAGCGCGTGCTTGGGCGGCACCACGGCGCCGATGGGCCATTCGCTGGCCGACAGCGTGCGCACGGCGGGTTTGAGCGACAGGTCGTAACCCAGGCCCAGCTCGGCATCGCCGCGCTCCACGGCGGCCGGTATCTCGGCAATCGGCAGGTCGATGATGCGCACCGCGATGCCCGGGTAGCGCTGGCGGAAGGCATGCACCAGCGAGGGCAGCAGCGAGCCCGCCAGACCCGCCGTGGTGGCCACGGTGATCTCGCCGCGGCGCTCGTCCTTGAACTCGGCAATGCGCTCGCGCAGCGCGGCATGCTCGCGCAGGGTGCTGCGCACATGGGCCAGCACCATCTCGCCCAGTGGCGTCAGGCGCAGCCGGTTGTGGATGCGGTCGAACAGCGGCGCGCCCAGCTCCGCCTCCAGGTCCAGGATCTGCCGGTTGACCGCCGTGGGCGCCACGTGCAGGTGCTCGGCCGCCTTGCGGATGGAACCGCGGCGGACCACTTCGTCGAGGTAGCGGAGAACTCGGGCGTGCATGGCGCGCAGGTTACCCGGTTTGCCGCAAGGTGCTGCGACCAGCGGACTACTAGCGCTTGCTCGACCTCAGCGTGCGGCTGAGCAAGATCACTGGCACCAGCCCCACGGCCACCAGCGCCAGCGAGGGCAGCGCGGCCTCGCCCAGGCGCTCGTCGCGCGCCAGCTGGTAGGCCACCACGGCCAGGGTGTCGCTGTTGAAGGGGCGCAGCACCATGGTGGCGGGCAGCTCCTTCATCACGTCCACGAAGACCAGCAGCGCGGCGGCGGCGGTGGAGCGCTTGAGCAAGGGCCAGTGCACGCGCGCCAGCAGGCCGACGCTGCCGGTGCCCAGCATGCGCGCCGAGTCGTCCAGGCTTTGCGGGATGCGCGCATAGCCGCTTTGCATGGACTGCAGCGCCACGGCGCAAAAGCGCACCAAATAGGCCCAGACGATGCCCACGGCCGTGGCCGTGACCAGGGCGCCCACGCCCCATTGCGGCATGGCCGCCTGCAGCCAGCCCACGGGCAACAGCAGCCCGACCACGATGACGGCGCCGGGCACGGCGTAGCCCAGGCTCACCAGCTGCACCACGCCGCGCGTCACGCGGTCGGCGCTGCGGCGCACCGCGAAGGCCAGGGCCAGCGCGACGATGACGGCCAGTACGGCGGTGATGGCGCCCAGGCGCACGCTGTTGCCGGCCCACTCGATGAAGCGCCCCCAGGGCAGCACCGACCAGTCGGCCGCCAGCGGCCGCAGCATGAAAACCACGGGCGCCACGAAGCCCATGAGCACCGGCAGGCCACACACGGCCCAGGCCAGCAGCCGGCGCCCGCCGCGCAGCGCCAGGGGCTGCGCCTCGGCCGAACCGGCGCGGCCCAGGCCGCCCGCAAAGCGCATGCGCTTTTGCGCCCGCTGCTCCAGGTGCAACAGGGCCATCACCACCACCAGCAGCATGGTGGCCAGCTGCGCGGCGGCGAGCCGGTTGTCCATGGACAGCCAGGCCTTGTAGATGCCGGTGGTGAAGGTCTGGATGCCGAAGTAGCTGGCCACGCCGAAGTCGGCCAGCGTCTCCATGAGCACCAGGGCCACGCCGGCGGCCACGGCCGGGCGCGCCAGCGGCAGCGCCACGGCGCGGATGCGGCGCGGCAGCGGCGCACCGAGCAGGCGCGCGGCCTCCATCAGGTGCGCGGCGCGCTCGCCCAGCGCGGTGCGCGCCAGCAGGTAGACATAGGGGTAGAGCGAGAAGATGAACACCCAGACCGCGCCGCCCAGGCTGCGCACCTCGGGCAGCAGCCGGCCTTCGAGACCGAAGGTGGCGCGCAGCCCCACCTGCAGCGGGCCGCTGAACTGCAGGAAGTCGGTGTACGCATAGGCCGTGACGTAGGCCGGCATGGCCAGCGGCAGCAGCAGCAACCACTCGAAGGTGCGCCGGCCCGGGAAGTCGAACAGCGTCACCGCCGCGGCCGCGGCCGTGCCCACGGTGGCCGCGCCCAGCGCCACCAGGACGCTCAGCCACAGCGTGGTGGCCACATAGCCGGGCAGCACGGTGGAGGCCATCTCGCGCAGGATGGGCCCGGCCAGCGCATCGGCCTGCCCGATCGGCAGCCACGAGGCCAGCACCGCCAGAACGGGCAGGACCAGGATGCCGGCGAGCAGGACCAGGGGAAGGGTGTGGAGGCGAAAGGGTGTGCGGCGCAAGGCAGGGGGGCTCGGCAGAAGAAAGAACGCACGCCGGCCCGGGCAAGACACCAGGGAAGATCGGAGATGCAAATGCGAATTTTAAGCATTTGCCTCCGCCCACCTAAAATGGGGCCATGTTCCTAGAGGTCTCCCAACTTGAAGTGCGTTATGCAGGTCGCCCCCGCGCCGCCGTGCAGAACGTGTCCCTGGGCCTGCGCGCGGGCGATATCGGCGTGCTGATCGGCCCCTCGGGCTGCGGCAAGACGACCCTGCTGCGCGCCGTGGCCGGGCTCGAGCCCGTGTCGGGAGGGCAGATCAGCCTGACCCAGCAGGTGGTCAGCAGCGCCAGCGTGAGCGTGCCGCCCGAAGAGCGGCGCATCGGCATGGTGTTCCAGGACTATGCGCTGTTTCCGCACCTCTCGGTGGGGCGCAACGTGGCCTTTGGCATCCACCACCTGCCGCGCGCCGAGCAGGCCGCGCGCGTGGCCGAGGTGCTCACGCTGGTGGGCCTTTCGGGCAGCGAGCAGCGCTTTCCGCACGAACTCTCGGGCGGGCAGCAGCAGCGCGTGGCGCTGGCACGCGCGCTGGCACCGCGTCCGCAACTGATGCTGCTGGACGAGCCGTTTTCCAACCTCGACGTGGACTTGCGCGAGCGCCTGGCGCACGAGGTGCGCGGCATCCTCAAGGCGGCCGGTGCCACGGCCCTGTTCGTCACGCACGACCAGCTCGAGGCCTTTGCCATCGGCGATGTGATCGGCGTGATGCACGAGGGCCAGCTGCACCAGTGGGACGACGCCTATACCCTGTACCACCGCCCGGCCACACGCTTCGTGGCGGACTTCATCGGCCATGGCGTGTTCGCGCCCGCTACGCTGGTGCAGCGCGGCAGCAACGTGGTGGCGCAGACGCCCGTGGGCGAGCTCACCGACCTGGCCGAGTGCCCCCTGCCCGCGAGCTACCCCGGCGGCGAGTGCGACGTACTGCTGCGCGCCGACGACATCGTGCACGACGACGCCTCGGCGGTGCAGGCGCAGATCGTGCGCAAGTCGTTCCGCGGCTCGGAGTTTTTGTACACCCTGCGCCTGGCGAGCGGACAGACCGTTGTGGCCCATGTGCCCAGCCACCACGACCACGCGGTGGGCGAATGGATCGGCATCCGCGCCGAGGCCAACCATGTGGTGACCTTCCCGCGCGAGGCCGAAGCCCGGGTGGCCTGAAACGCTTCACGCAAGCGTCACGGCGCCGTCATGCAAGGCGGCAAGAATCGGTTGCAATTCGTAGCAATACCACCGATTCTTCCCGCATGCCTTTCCTCGACAGGTGCCCGGCCACAGGGGTCTGCGCCGCCCCCGCCCCCTTTTCCACGCGCGGAGCCGCCGTATGAACGGCCCCGATTTCGAACGCTTCCAGGCCAACGCGCAGGACTGCGGCGTGCTGTTCTACTACGCCGGTGAGTTCACCCCGGCCGTGGTGGCCGCGGCGGCCGACTCGCTCAAGCAGCGCCTGGCCACCGAGGACGCTTCGGGCCCGGCCAAGCGCAAGCTGTTCTCCACCTTCGTGGAGATGGCACACAACATCCTGCACTACGCGGTGCCGCCCGAAGAGGGCGGCGTTGCGCCGCTGGCCGCTGATGCGGCCACCGGACCCAAGGGTGCCATCGGTGTGGGCAAAGACCTGCCCGAAGGCGGCCAGGAGGCCGAGGCCGCTCCCCAGTACTGGATCGTCTGCAGCAATGCCGTCGATGTGGCGCATGTGCCCCGGTTGACCGACAAGCTCGACGCCCTGCGCGCCATGAGCCTGGAAGAGATCAAGCAAAGCTACCGCGAGCAGCTGCGCAACCCCGACCACAACGCGAATGACACCCTGAGCAAGGGCGCCGGCCTGGGCCTTCTGACCATTGCCCGCGATGCGAGCGCGCCGCTGGAGTACAGCTTTGCGCCCAGCCCTGATACCGAGGGCCGCACCGCGCTGTTCCACGTCAAGGCCCGAATCTAATCCAGAAACCGCCCGGCATGCTCCGGGGCGGGCACCATGCACACCTCAGACCGTCCCCAGATGCGGTAGCGGTTGCGCGCCACCCAGCGGTACAGCGCATCGCGCAGCGGCGCAGGCACCAGCCAGCCCACCCACGCCAGCCGCCAGGGCCAGCCCAGGCGGTGCAGGATGCGCAGGATGGCTGCGGTGTGCTGCCAGGTGCGAGCGCCTTCTTCCTTTTCCTCGACCACCAGCAGGGTCTGCAGGCCATCGACCTGCAAGCCGGCCGCCTGCAGCAGGCGCAGGCCCTCTTGCCCCTGGATGGACGCAAAGCGGATGCGGCCCGCGCGGTCGTGGCGCAGCAGGAACTGCACCCAGCCATTGCACAGCAGGCACTTGGCGTCGAAGACGACGATCACGGCATTGGGGCGTCGAAGACGACAATCATGGTGGCGAAACCGGTACCTGCAGATGCCCCTGGTAGGCCACGACACGGCCGATCCAGGGCACGTTGGCCTGCACGTCGAAGTGCAGTTCGTCATCGCCCTGCCCCGTCTCGCGCGCCACGATGGCCGGCTGCAGCCAGCGCGGGCAGGGTATGCCCAGAAAGCGCATGCGCACCAGGCGCATCTCCAGCCGGCCGCCCTCCACGGCCGACAGGCCGAACAGCAACCGCGCCGCGCCCATGTGCTCCTCGACGAAGCCCGGCGCCTCGCGCAGGGTGGAGCGCATGGTGCGCGTGGGGAAGATGCGCGTCCAGACCTCGGCGCCAGGCGTGGCGTCGAGCTCGAAGCGGATCGCGCCCCGCCCCGCCTGCAGCGGCGCCCCGAGTCCCCAGGCCAGCACACGGCCCAGCAGCGATGCCGGGGCCTGTACCTGCACCTGGCCATGCAGCACCTGCGGGCCGGCCAGGCGGTGAAAGCGCGCCACCGGCGAGGACAGCCGGTCGAAGTCGCCGCCCATCACGCGCTGGTACAGCGTGGCGGGTGCGGCAGGGGCAATGGTGTCGTTCATGGGACCTTGCATCCAGGACAAAGGCCTGGGTTGGTCCAGTCTACCCGCCCCGGTGCACAGGCAAAAAAATGCGGGCCGTAGCCCGCGCATGCCCCAGTGATGGCCTTAGCCCTTGGGCTTGCGCTGCAAGGCTTCCAGGGCATTGAGGTCCACCTGAGAGAGCATGCCGCGCAGGTCCTGCACGCCCACGCGGTCGCCCTCGATGCCGACCACCAGGCCGTTCTTGAGCACGGTCTTGAACTCGGCGCGGCTGCCGTCCTTCTGGTAGCTCTGGTGCAGGGTGCGGCCGTTTTCCTGCCAGGTCTTCTCGGCGCTGCTCTGGTCTTCCTTCTCGCCTTGGCCCATGCCCATGGCCAGGGCCGCCATCTGGCCCAGGCCGCCGATGTCGATGATCTCGATGCGCACGCGCTTGTCGCCGCTGCCATAGGAGGCACTGGCCTGGCTGGTGGGCAGGCCCAGGGCCGCGCCGTCCTGCACGTCAAAACCCGTACGTGGCAAGCCAGGCAGTTGCTCGGGCAGCGCGGCCTTGAGCGACTGGGCCGCCACGGCCTGGCCGCCACCCATCATGCCGGCGGCAGCCGCCACGGCACCGCTGTTGGCCGCTGCAATGGCGGCAGGGTCCTGGCTCTTCTGGGCCTTTTCCATCTGGCGTGCGGCCTCTTCCATCTTCTTGCTCGCGGCTTCGAGGCCGGCAGTGTCGATGGTGACCTTGCCGCCAGGCGTGTTCACCGAGATCGCAGGCGCATCGGCACCGCTGAACATGGCGCCACCGCGGGGCATGAACAGCGAGCTGACGGCCGCGATGACGATGCCGACTACGATGCCCGCGACGATCACCACGGCGGTGTAGGCGATCGACTTGTCAGGGTTGCTGCGCATCAGCACCGGCAGGCCCAGGTAGACCAGGTAGATGGAGTACAGGGCCGCGACAAAGCCCAGCATGGCCAGGGCCGGCAGCAGGCTGAAGATGCCGCCCAGCAAGGCCGCCGTGCTGCCGTAGACCGCGACCTTGAGCGCCTGGATGGAGTTCTTCTGGCCGCCGAAGGTGGGGGCCAGGGCATCGATGATGAGGCCCAGCACGAACACGCCCACCAGGCTCAGCACGTACGAGATCACCATGTTGGCCAGACCCGACAGGATGGGCACGCGCACGGTGAAGCCGAAGCCACCAAAACCCACCAGCGACATGCCGATGAAACCGCAGACGGCCGGGATGATCGCCAGGATCATCAGGTACTGGGTGTACAGCCCCGCCACATCGGCCGGCTCGGCATCGATGGTGGCCCAGGCCTCCTGGGGTTTGAGAAGAATGCTCTTGACGCGTTCGATCAGGTTCATGGTCGTGCCCTCCCGGCAGTGTGAGTGGAGCCTTGCGCCCCCGGTATAGGATGCAGGCAGGCTTTCAACTGGTGCGGACGATAAGGCAATTGGGAGCACTTGCACGCAGGTGCACAAACCCGTGGCGCCGCAAATGTGGAATATGCACGGTTTCGGGCGGGCAGGCTACTCCGGCTGTCTGGCAGTAGCACGCACGGCAACGGGACGGCAGGCGCTGCGCTGAACGCTATGATGGCACCGAATATCCGCCCGGCAGTCCCGCGCAAGGCGGCCCATGGAGCGCGCCATGAAATTCAGCCATGACACGGATGGAAAGCTGGTTCCGACCGAAGTATTGGCACTGCAAGCCTGCGTTGCCGATTTGGAACAACAGCTTGACGACCGGCCCCTGGCAACGCGGGCCGGTGATATCGCCCACCTGAAATCGGCGCTGTCCCTGCAGTCGGGCCCAGGGCTGACCGACGAAGACAACCGCGTACTGGCGCTGTACCAGGAAGGCGTTCTCGATTTTCGCCATGTGTTCGATCACTTCGAGCAGCGGCTGGTGGCTGTGATGGCGGGTGTCCATGGAGAATGAACGCCCGGCAGTGTTCAGTCAGCCCTCGGGCCGGCTGCGAAAATCGAGCACGGCTTGGTAGCCCGGCTGGTAGCGTGCACGCCGCACCTCATTGGCAATGGCACGGTGCACTGGCTTGTTCTGCCGGGCCAGCACGAGCCAGGTGGCCTTGATGGCCGGCGCCGAGCGCACCGGGTCGCTCGCCATCTGCTCCACACGCTGCCAGAAGCGGGCCCCGGCCCGCAGCCGCACAAAGCGGACCATGTGCCAGAACTCCCTGCGCACCAGCCGCCCCAGGTAGTCCAGTGCCACCTCTTCGAGGAGTTGCAGGTCATCACGGGTCAGCACGGTGCGCTTGAAACGGTGCCACACCACCTGCTTGTGGTAACCCGACCGGTGGTACCACGGGTCGGCCTGCAGGAACGCCAGAGCGCACCCCACATCGGGGCTGCTGCCATCGATGAACTGCTCCCACGCCAACTCCCCACCCGGAAAGAACAGGTCGCCGTACGCACCATGAAAATCGGTGCACGCGTCCTGCCACTGCTTGCAGGCCGCCGCCGAGGCCGAATGCTGTGCGTAGGTTTCGCCGATGAGGGCATGCAACGCACGCAACCGGGCCGCATGCGCGTGCATGGTCTGGACGAGATCGCTCAACGGCACGGCAGGCTCCATGAAAGCCTGCGGAAAGAAGTGGGGCATGGCGCCACTGTACTGGCGCAGAAGCTGGTGGCAAGTCCGCCTGCTGAAACACGGCTCCCCGGATGCACAGGTGTGCGACTACCTCACCCCTGCACAGGCGGCGCAGCCACCGGCTCGCGCGGTGTCTCGGAAGGCGACTGGGAGGGCGGCGGCTCGGGCGTTTGGGCCGGGGTCTGGCTGGGTGGCGGCGCAGGGGTCTGCTGCGGGGTGGTGCTGGTCGATGGCACCGGGGGCTGGTAGGGGGTGGATGCGGGGGGAACCGCCGGCCGCAGCCCGGGCACGATGGCGGGCGTGTTGACGCCTTGGGCCACGGCGGCCACGGAGCTGAGGGTCAGGACCGTCCACACGCCCAGTTGTTGAATGAATCGCATAGAGGGTGCCTCCGTCATCATCAAGGATGGGGCCAGTGTCGCGCGGGAGGGGCTGGTTGCAAGTCGGACAACTGCGCTAATTGATCGATGCGGGGATGGCGATCCAAGGGGGTTTTGCACGAGCTGCCCAATGGTGCTGCCGCATTGACGAAACGGCATCCGGCACGATTCGGATGCGAGCCGTTGGAGGCTGGCTGTCCCAGGCCCGTTCTAATCCCAACGAAACTCCTTGAACGCCAAGTTGATTTCCAAGTCGAACCAGTCATCGACAACCACCAGTGGAGGGAGCTTCAAGGGCACGATCCGGCCCGCCAAGGCCCGCACATAGGCCAGATAGTCTTCCGAAAATCGGCTGCCCGCGATAAAAATCACGGTGCCAGAGCACCGGTTGATATTTCCCTCTGGGCCTGCAAAGAAGACGTAGGAGATGGCGGGAAACAAGGGCACGCCGCAATCCCCACCTCCCTCACCCGAGTAGACCTGGGCAGGCGGTGGGACATCAGATTTGAGCAGCTCTAACAATCTGTAGCGGGCAGCGAAGCCTGACCAACCCTGGGGTTCCTTGATGTCATCGGTGGCCTCCGACGCGACGACCTGGGCCACGAAGATGAAGCTTGCATCCGCCACGCGTTCCTGCGTTGAAACGGAACTGCTGCAGGAGCATGCGCGCGCACCTCCGGCAAGGCCCAGCATCAGCACTGCGAGCAGTGCCAGTTGCCGGAAGAACAAGGGGGAGCGGGCAGTGAAGCGACTCAAGAGCGAAAGTTTAGCCAGCGGACCGGCCCTGCACAAGCTCGGCTTGCCAGCGAAGGCGCAGCGCCCCGCCCTCAACTGCGCCGCAACCGATCCACCGCAGCTTGCAAATCCTGCGTGAACACCCGCCGGTCCCGCCCCGCAGGCAGTTGCGGCTCACCATAGTGCACCACGGCCTCGATGGCCGGGGCGCTCAGGGTGCGCCAGATGGAGCCGACCAGGGTCTCGTCGCCGATGTAGCTGGGGGCGAAGCTCAGGTCGCCGGTGGTGCGGTCGACGAAGCGCAGGCCCACGGGTTGCACGGGGGCGTTGGCGGCCACGGCGGCCTGGATCAGGTTGGCGTGGAAGGGCAGGATCTCGCGGCCGTCGCCGGTGGTGCCTTCGGGGAACACGCCGAGCACCTCGCCGCGCTCCAGCGACTCCTGCATGGTGTGCACCATGCGCAGGGCATCGCGGCGCGAGGCGCGTTCGATGTACAGGGTACCGGCGGCAGTCGCCAGGCCGCCGATGAGCGGCCAGGCCTTGACGTCGGACTTGGAGACGAAGCGGCAGTGGCGGGCCGCATGCATCACGGGGATGTCGAGCCAGGAGATGTGGTTGGCCACCAGCATGACCGGGCCGGTGACCGGCGGCTGTCCCTGCAGGCGCAGCGAGATGCCGGCCTTGGCCAGCAGCTCCATGGACCAGGCCTGCACGCGGGCGTGCTGCTGGTCGGGCGAGAGCGCGGGAAAGCGCAGCGCCACGATGGCCATGCCCTTGAGGATATGGCCCAGCATGCGCCACAGGCGCCAGACAGCGCGCAGGGCCTTCATGGCGTGGTCAACCGCCGCGGTCGAAGGCGACCTGCCCGCCGACCAGGGTGGTGCGCACGCGGCCGGGCAGCTCGTAGCCCAGGAAGGGCGTGTGCTTGCCCTGGCTGCGCAGGGCGCCGCCCTGCACCGTCCAGGCGGCCGCGGGGTCGAAGATGCACAGGTCGCCCACGCCGCCCTCGACGATCTTGCCCACGCTGGCCTGCAGGGTGCCCAGGGCGCCGCCGAGCACGCGCGCGGGTTCGCTGGTGACGACCGCCAGCGCGCGCTGCAGCGGCACGCCGCTGTCCTGCGACCACTTGAGGGCCAGGGAAAGCAGCAGCTCCAGGCCGGTGGCGCCGGGTTCGGCCTCGGCAAACGGCAGGGTCTTGGCATCTTCGTCCACGGGGGTGTGGTCGGAGACGAGCACGTCGATGGTGCCGTCGGCCAAGGCGGCATTCAAGGCGTCGCGGTCGCGCTGCTGGCGCAGCGGGGGCGACAGGCGGGCGCGGCTGTCGAAGAAGCCGATGTCCACGTCGGTCAGGTGCAGCGAGTTGATGCTCACGTCGGCCGTGACCTTCAGGCCCTCGGCCTTGGCGCGGCGAATCAGCTCCACGCCGGCGGCGCTGCTGATGCGGCACAGGTGCACGTGCGCGCCGGTGCTACGCTGCAGCTCGAAGATGGTGTGCAGGGCAATGGTCTCAGCCGCCACGGGCACACCCGAGAGGCCCAGGCGCGTGGCCAGCGGGCCACTGGCGGCCACGCCCTTGCCCAGGTGCAGCTCCTGCGGGCGCAGCCATACGGTGTAGCCGAAGGTGGCTGCGTATTGCAGCGCGCGCTGCGTGACCTGGGTGCTGGCCAGCGGCACCTCGGCCTGGCTGAAGCCGACGCAGCCGGATTCGGTGAGTTCGGCCATTTCGGTGAGCACTTCGCCGGCCAGGTTGCGCGTGAGCGCGCCCAGCGGGAACAGGCGGCTCTGGTGCAGCTTCTCGGCGCGGAACTTGAGCATCTCCACCAGGCCGGGCTCGTCGAGCACGGGGTCGGTGTCGGGAGGGCAGACCAGGCTGGTCACGCCACCGGCCACGGCGGCGGCCATTTCGGACTCGAGCATGCCTTCGTGCTCGTGGCCGGGCTCGCGCAGGCGCGCGGCCAGGTCCACCAGCCCGGGCAGCACGTAGCAGCCGGCGGCGTCGATCACGCGGTTGGGCGCAAAGTCGGGCGGCACGCGGTTGATGCCGACGATGCGGCCTGCGGCCAACGCAATGCTGCAGGTCTGATCAAGGCCGGAAGCGGGGTCGATCACCCGGCCGTTCTGGATGAGTATCTTCATGCTTCATTCCCTGCGACGATGGACATGACGGCCATGCGCACCGCAATACCGAAGGTCACCTGGGGCAGGATCACGCTTTGCTGGCCATCGACCACGGCGGAGTCGATCTCCACGCCGCGGTTGATCGGGCCGGGGTGCATGACGATGGCGTCGGGCTTGGCCAGCTGCAGCTTTTCCTGCGTCAGGCCGAAGCTCTTGAAGTACTCCTGGCTCGACGGCAGCAGCGCGCCGCTCATGCGCTCGTTCTGCAGGCGCAGGGTGATCACCACGTCGGCGTCCTTGATGCCTTCTTCGAGCGTATGGCACACGCGCACGCCCATCTGCGACATGTCGGACGGCACCAGGGTGCGCGGGCCCACCACGCGCACCTCGGCGCAGCCCAGGGTGGTCAGGCCGTGGATGTCCGAGCGCGCCACGCGCGAGTGCAGCACGTCGCCCACGATGGCCACCGTGAGGTTGCTGAAGTCCTTCTTGTAGTGGCGAATGGTGTACATGTCCAGCAGCCCCTGCGTGGGGTGGGCATGCCGGCCGTCGCCCGCGTTGATCACGTGCACGTGGGGTGCCACGTGCTGGGCAATGAGGTAGGGAGCGCCCGACTCGCTGTGCCGCACCACGAACAGGTCGGCCGCCATGGCCGAGAGGTTGGCGATGGTGTCGAGCAGCGACTCGCCCTTGCTGGCCGAGCTGCGCGCGATGTCGAGGTTGATGACGTCGGCCGACAGGCGCTTGGCCGCGATCTCGAAGGTGGTGCGGGTGCGCGTGCTGTTCTCGAAGAAGAGGTTGAACACGCTCTTGCCGCGCAAGAGGGGCACCTTCTTGACCTCGCGGTCGCTGACGCTCACGAAGTTGGCGGCGGTATCGAGGATGTGCGTGACGATGTCGCGCGGCAGGCCCTCGATGGACAGCAGGTGGACCAGCTCGCCGTGGCTGTTGAGTTGGGGGTTGCGCTTGTGCAGCACGGTCAGGCCTCCCGGGCTTGGTGGACTTGGAATTGGAAAGCACCTTGCTCGTCGCGCGCCAGGGCCAGCGATTGCGTGGCCGGCAGCGCCACGCGCGCCGCCGCGAACTCGGCGTGCACCGGCAGCTCGCGCCCGCCGCGGTCCACCAGCACGGCCAGGCGCACGCTGGCGGGGCGGCCGTAGTCGAACAGCTCGTTGAGCACGGCGCGGATGGTGCGACCGGTGTACAGCACGTCGTCGAGCACGATGATGTCGGCACCGTTGACGTCGAACGGCAGCGCGGTCTGCGCGCCGGCCGCGAGGCCGCGCTGGGCGAAGTCGTCGCGGTGCATCACCGACGAAAGCACGCCGGGGGCGCCATCGAGCCCCAGGTCCTTCTGCAGACGCTCGGCCAACCAGGCGCCGCCCGAGGCGATGCCCGCCAGGTGGGTGCCGCCCGGGTTGTTCATCATGCTGCGCACGCCGCGCAGCAGCTCGCGGTACAGGGCCTCGGCATCGAGCACCAGGCTGCCTGACGGTGAAGAGGTGGTAGGCGTCGTCATGGGAGATTCCTCAAAAACTGTTCCAGGATGATGCAGGCCGAGGCGGCGTCGGCATCCTTGGCGCCACCGGCGATGGCCTCGGTGGTGCTGTAGCGCTCGTCGACCTCGAACACCGGCAGGCCGAAGCGGCCACGCAACTGGCGCCCGAACTTCAGGGCGCGCTCGGTGTTCTCGTGGCTCGCGCCATCGGGGTGGTAGGGCACGCCGATCACCAGGGCGTCGGGCTGCCACTCCTTGATGCGCTGGGCCACCTGCACGAAGCGGGCGTCTGCGCCCTCGGCCTTGATGGTCTCCTGCGGGCTGGCGCTGCGCAGCATGCGGTTGCCCGTGGCCACGCCCGTGCGCTTGGTGCCGAAATCAAAAGCAAGAAAGGTCTGGAAATGCGCAGGAACGGCAGGCTGAACGGGCAAGCCGGTCATGCGTGCCCCGCCTCGGGCGAGAGCATCCAGGCCTGCAGGCCCAAGAGGGCCAGTGCGCGGTCGTAACGCTCAGTCACGGGGGTGTCGAAAATCACCGACAGGTCGGCCGCCACGGTGAGCCAGGCGTTCTCGGCCAGTTCCGATTCGAGCTGGCCCTCGCCCCAGGACGAGTAGCCCAGGGTGATGAGCACGCGGCGCGGGCCGGCGCCGGTGGACAGGGCCTCGAGTACGTCTTTGGAGGTGGTCATCTCCAGGCCGCCGGGGATGGTCATGGTGGAGGCGTACGCCGATTCCTCGGTCTCGGCACTGTCCATGAGCATGGGTTCGTGCAGCACGAAGCCGCGCTCGGTCTGCACCGGGCCGCCCGAGAAGACGGGGGCGGCGCGCAGGTCCTCGCGGCGCAGGGACAGGTCGACCTTGTCGAACAGGCCCTTCAGGGTGATGTCGGTGGGCTTGTTGATGATGAGCCCCAGCGCGCCACGCTCGCTGTGCTCGCACAGGTAGACCACACTGCGCGCGAAAGACGCATCCTCCAGACCGGGCATCGCGATCAGGAAGTGATGCGTCAGGTTGATGGGCGCAGAATCGATAGACATATCTCGCAATTTTAACGGTGAACATGGAGCCCTCTTATTCCACCGGTCTCGTCTGGTTCCGGCGCGACCTGCGCGCCAGCGACCACGCGGCCCTCTACCACGCGCTGACCGAGTGCCGCAAAGTGCACTGCGCCTTCGTTTTCGACACGGAAATCCTCGATCCGCTGCCCAAAAAGGACCGGCGCGTGGAGTTCATCCGCGCATCGCTGGCCGAGCTCGACGAGCGCCTGCGCACCCTGTCGGGCCACGCCACCGGGGGTCTGATCGTGCTGCACGCGGTGGCCAGCGATGCCATCCCCGCCCTGGCGGTGGAACTGGGGGTGGACGCCGTGTTCACCAACCACGACGACGAGCCCCAGGCCCTGGCGCGCGACAGCCGGGTGCGCACGCGGCTGGCAGCGGCCGGGCGGGCGTTTCACACCTACAAGGACCACACGGTCTTCGAGCGCGGCGAGGTGCTGACCCAGACCGGCAAGCCCTACAGCGTGTTCACGCCGTACAAGAACGCCTGGCTCAGGAAGGTGGATGCCTTCTACCTCAAGGGCTACCCCGTGGAGCGCCACGCCCACCGCCTGGCGCCCCGGCCCAAGGCGCACGGGCACGCGGTGCCCCCGCTCGCGGCCCTGGGGTTCGAGCCGGCGGGGATGGCCCTGCCGGCGGGTGAAAGCGGGGCGCAGGCGCTGTTCGAGGACTTCCAGCAGCGCATCGGCCGCTACGAGGATGCGCGCAATTTCCCGGCCGTGAAGGGGCCGAGCTACCTGAGCGTGCACCTGCGCTTTGGCACCATCTCGCCGCGCCTGCTGGCACGCACGGCGCACGGCCTGGCGATCAAGGGCAACCAGGGTGCCGCCACCTGGCTCAGCGAGCTGGTCTGGCGCGATTTCTACCACCAGATCCTGGCGCACCACCCGCATGTGGTGGAGCACAGCTTCAAGCCGGCCTATGACGCCATCGCGTGGGAGAGCGGCCCCGAGGCCCAGGAACTGTTCGCGGCCTGGTGCGAGGGCCGCACGGGCTACCCGCTGGTGGATGCGGCCATGGCCCAAATCAACCAGACGGGCTACATGCACAACCGGCTGCGCATGGTGGTGGCCAGCTTTCTGGTGAAGGACCTGGGCATCGACTGGCGCTGGGGGGAGGCGTACTTCGCCACCCACCTCAACGACTTCGATCTGGCAGCCAACAACGGCGGCTGGCAGTGGGCCAGCTCCAGCGGCTGCGACGCGCAGCCCTACTTTCGCATCTTCAACCCGGTGAGCCAGAGCGAGAAGTTCGACGCCCGGGGCCAGTTCATCCGCAAGTACCTGCCGCAGCTGGCCACCCTGCCCGACGCCGCCCTGCACGCGCCCTGGAAGGCCAAGCCGCTGGAGTTGCAGGCAGCCGGCGTGGTGCTGGGCAGCACCTACCCGCACCCCATCGTGGACCACGACGAGGCACGCCAGCGCACGCTGGAACGCTATGCGGTGGTGAAGGCGGCGGCGGACTGAGGGTGCGGGGCCTGGCCCCGCTGGGCAGGGTCAGAACCGCGAAATGGGGTCGCGCGGCTTCTCGGCCATCTGCATGCCGCCATCGTCGATGGCCAGCCCGTTGCCGGACGCCAGGCGCAGGCGCAAGGTGACGTCGGTGCGGTTGTCGGCATTGGCCACGGCCTCGGCGGGGGTGATGGCGCCGGCCTCCACCAGGGCCAGCAGCGACTGGTCGAAGCTGCCCATGCCCTGCTCGGTGCCGCGGATGATGGCGGTCTTGAGCTCGTCGACCTGGCCCTTCTGGATCAGGTCGGCGACAAAGGGGGTGAGCAACATGACCTCAGTGGCGGGCACCAGGGTGCCCTTGACGCTCTTGATCAGGCGCTGGGCGATCACGGCCTTCAAGCTCAGCGACAGGTCCATCAGCAGCTGCTGGTGGGCCGTCTCGGGAAAGAAGTTGAGGATGCGCTGCACCGACTGGCTGGCGTTGTGCGCGTGCAGGGTGGACACGCACAGGTGGCCCGACTGCGCGTAGTGCAGCGCATGTTGCATGGTGGCGCGGTCGCGGATCTCGCCGATCAGGATCACGCTGGGCGCCTCGCGCATGGCGCGGCGCAGGGCCTCATCGTAGGACAGGGTATCGAGGCCCACCTCGCGCTGGGTCACCAGGGATTTCTTGTGGTTGTGCAGGTACTCGATCGGGTCCTCGATGGTGAGGATGTGCCCGTTGGCGTGCTCGTTGCGGTGGTCCAGCATGGCCGCGAGCGTGGTGGTCTTGCCGGAGCCGGCGGCGCCCACGGTGAGGATCAGCCCGCCGTTGAGGAACGCCAGCTGCTTGAGCACCGGCGGCAGGCCCAACTGGTCGAGTTGCGGAATGTTGGACACCACGTGCCGCACCACGATGCCGACCTGCCCGCGCTGCATGTGGATGTTGAAACGAAAGCGCTCGCCATCGGGCGTGGTGTACGAGAGGTCGCACTCCATGGTGGCCTCGAACTCCTCGCGCTGCGCCTTGCGCATCACCGAGTAGGCCATCATGCGGATGTCGTCGGCGCCCATGACCTGGCGCGAAATGGGCACGTACAGGCCCTGGCGCTTGACCGTGGGCGAGGCGCCCGCAAGCAGGAACAGGTCGGACGCGCCTTCGCGCGCCACAAGGGCCAGACAGGCCAGCAACCGGCTGTCGCCGGCAGGTGAAGTCGACTCCATCGGTACCTCAGGTCAGGCAGACAGACACGAAAAAGCCGCAGGTCCCCACAAACACCAACGCCTGCACCGGTGAGGGATGCAGGCGTCGGGTGGTTTGTCAGGCCTCTGCGGCAGCGGCGATGCGGGCGTAGTGCTGGATCAGGCTGAGCAGCTCTTCGTCCGAGTAAGGTTTGCCCAGGTAGTGGTTCACCCCGAGCTCCATGGCGTGCTCGCGGTGCTTTTCGGCGATCCGCGAGGTGATCATGATGATGGGCAGGTCGCGCAGGGCGCCGTCGGCGCGGATGTTGCGCGCCAGGTCGAAGCCGTCCATGCGCGGCATTTCGATGTCCGACAGCACCACCGTGGGGCGCTCGTCCTGCAGCCGCTCCAGCGCCTGCAGGCCATCGGCCGCCAAGGCCACGCGATAACCTTCGCGCTGCAGCAAGCGCTGCGTGACGCGGCGCACGGTGATGGAATCGTCCACCACCAGGATCAACGGCACCTGGCTGACGCCCGAGGGCAGCGGCGCCACGGCCGCGCCCTTGGCGTCCACCCGGTCGTTGACCATCGGCAGCTCGGCGCTGGCGCTACGCACCTGGTCGCCGTACACCGTGGACAGGGCCACCGGGTTGTAGATCAGCACCACGGCACCCGAGGCCAGCACGGACATGCCGGCCAGGCCGGGCAGGCGCGACAGCTGCGGCCCGAGGTTCTTCACCACCACTTCCTGGTTGCCCAGCACTTCGTCCACGTGCATGGCGATGCGCTGCGAGGCGCTTCGGAAGACCACCACGGGGCGCGTCTTGCCGACCGATTCATGGCTGCGGGCAGACGACTGCAGCAACGCACCAGCCCAGAAGAACGGCAATTGCTCCAGGCCGTCGTCGAAGTGGCCGGCCTTGTAGGCTTCCTGCAGGTCGGCCACCGAGGTGCGGCGCACGATTTCCACCAGGTTGGCGGGCACGCCGATGGACAGGTCGCCGGCACGCAGCATCACCACCTGCGTCACGGCCGTGGTCAGCGGCAGCACCATGCGGAAGGCGGCACCCTTGCCGGTTTCGGTGGTGGTCTCGATGCGGCCACCCAGGGCGTTGATTTCCGAGCGCACCACGTCCATGCCGATACCGCGGCCAGCCAGGCCGGTGACTTCGCTGGCGGTACTGAAACCGGGCGTGAAGATCAGGTTGGCGGCGTCGCCATCGCTGAGCTCCAGGCCAGGCTCGATCAGGCCCTGGGCGATGGCTTTCTCGCGGATGCGCGGCAGGTTCAGGCCGGCACCGTCGTCGCGGAACTCGACCGACACGTCGTTGCCTTCGTGGTGCAGATCCACGGTGATGGTGCCCGATGCCGGCTTGCCGGCGGCCACGCGGGCCTCGGGGTTCTCGATGCCGTGGGCCACGCAATTGCGCAGCAAGTGCTCGAAGGCGGGCGTCATGCGGTCCAGCACGCCGCGGTCCATTTCAATGGAGCCGCCGGTGATATCCAGCTTGATCTGCTTGCCGGTTTCCTTGGAGGCCTGGCGCACCACGGCGTACAGGCGCTCGGCAATGCCTTCGAACTCCACCATGCGGGTGCGCAGCAGGTCGCGCTGCAGTTCGCGTGCCTGGCGGCCCTGGGCGATCAGGTCGTCTTCGGCGCCTTCCATGGTGCGCTGCAGGTTGCGCTGCACGGTGGCCACGTCGTTGACCGACTCGGCCATCATGCGCGTGAGTTCCTGCACGCGGGTGAAGCGGTCGAACTCCAGCGGATCGAAGCCGGCCGCCGAGTCCTTGGACAGGGCCAGGCGCGACTGCATCTGCGATTCGGCCTGCACTTCGATGTCGCGCAGTTGCAGGCGCAGGCGGTCCAGGTTGCCCGACAGGTCGGTCAGCGAGGAGCGGAACTGCGACAGGCGCACGTCCAGGCGCGAGCGGCTGATCATGACCTCGCCGGCCTGGTTGACCAGGCGGTCGAGCAGCTGGGCACGCACGCGCACCGACTGGTTGGCCGCCACGCGCAGCGGGGCCAGTTGCGAGGCTGCGGGCAGGCGCACGGCCGGGGCCGCGAGGGCGGCTGGCCGCTCCACCGGGGCGACAGCAGCAGCAGTAGCGGGTGCCTCGGCCACAGGGGCTTCGGCACGGGCTGGCACGGGCAGCGCGACGACGGCATCTGCCGGACCCTGGGTGCCGATGGCGCTCAGGGCGGCGAAATTGGCCTGCAGGCCGTCGAAGTTGGCCTGCAGCGGCTCGATCTCGGCGCTGGTGACGGTTTCCACATCGAGCTGCTCGATGGCGGATTCCAGGCGGTGGGCCATTTCACCCAGGCGCATGGCGCCAGCCAGGCGCGAGCTGCCCTTGAGCGTGTGCAGGGCGCGCAGCACTTCGCTGCGGGCACCCAGGTTGTCGGGGCGCGAGGCCCACTGGCGCAGGGCGCCGCCGAGCTGGGGCAGCAGTTCCTGGGCCTCTTCCTCGAAGATCGGGAAGAGGTCGGGGTCGATCACGTCGATGGCGTCGATGTCGTCGTCGATGTCGGACGAGAGCTCCACGGCGCGGGCGATGGCGTCGTCCACCTCCTGCTCATGCTCGTAGCCGTGGTCGTCGTGCACCACGGGCGACAGCGCGGGCGCCACATGGCCCGTGGGCACCACCACCGGCGCCACGACAGGCTCGGGCTCCGGCTCGGGCTCCGGCTCGGGCTCCGGCTCCGGCTCGGGTTGGGGCTCTGGTTCGGGCTCGGCCACGGCCTCGATGCCCACCTCGGCATCCTCTTCCTCGGGGGAGAGTGTGTTGTCGACCTCGGTCTCGAGGATCAGGCGCAGCGCGGCCAACACCTCCTGGCTCGGCTCCTTGAGGAAGCCGGCAGCGAACTGGTGCAGCAGGCGGCGGATGTCTTCGGCCGAGTCCAAGAAGACCTGGGCCTGCTCCTTGGTGCCGCGCGTCTGCAGCTGCACATGCTGCAGCGCATGCTCGAGCACGCGGGACAGATCGGACAGTGCGGTGAAGCCCACGGTGGCGGAACTGCCCGCCAGCGAATGCGCCAGCGCCACGGCCGTGTCCGGCAGGGGCTCGTGCAGTTCCAGCGACCATTCCTGCAGGCAGGTGGCCAGGCGGCGCGACCATTCGTCGGCTTCGTTGAGGTAGACGTTGTACAGCGGGATGCCGATGCGCAGCGTCTCGATGACCTTGACCGCTTCGTCGAAGGAGGCCTCTTCGGCCACGGGAGCCGGCGCCGGGGTGACCGCTGGCGCCACGGGGCTGGCTGCGACGTCGGGCAACACCTCGGGCAGCACTTCGGGCAGGGACTGCGGCAGCTCTTCGGCGGGCGCAACAGGCTCGGGAACCACGGCCAGCAGAGCTTCGGGCTCGGGCTGTGCGGGGGCCGGGGCGCCGGCGTCGAGCAGTTGGTCGTCGAGCTGGAATTCGAACGGCACATCGGACGCGGCCGCCACCACGGGCTCGGGCACGGGTGCCGGCGCGGGTTCTGCCGCGATCTCGAAGGTGTCGAGCATCGGCAGGTCGAAGTCGACCCCGGCAGGCGCTGCCGCGACCGGCTCGGCCACCACGGGGAGCTCGATGGCAGGCTGCGTTTGAGGGGTGTCGGGCACCTGGGCGACCGCCTCGGCAAACACCGCGAAATCGATCTCTTCGGTGACCGTGGAGCTGGTGTCGGGCACTTCCTTGGGGGCCTCGACCGCGATGATCTCGGGCTCCAGGGCGTCCTCGGGGACTTCGGTGGAGACGAAGTCGGCGTGGACGATTTCCTCTTCCTCCAGCGGCAGTTCCACGGCCTCGGGCACAGGCTCGGAGAGGGCCGGCACATCGATCAGCTCGGGCACGGGCGCGAAGTCTTCCACCGCCTGGGGCACGGCCTCGGGCAGTTCGGCGGGCACGTCGATCAGCTGCGGCACCTCGGCGGCGGGCTCAGGAGCGGGCGCAGCAGCCGGCTCGGCGGCGGTCGAGGTCAGGGACAGCAGGGTGCCATCCTGGCGCATGGCTTCCGCGGCCTTGCGGAAGGCCTCGGGTTGCCAGTGCGTGGGGCTGCCCGAGGCCAGGCTGTCCGCCCAGTCGCCAAAGGCATGCAGGGTGTCGGTGGACAGCTGCAGCAGCGGCCCCTTCATGGGCTTTTGCTCGGCCAGCCAGGCATTGAGCACCTGCTCCATCGACCAGGCGGCTTCGCCGAAGTCGTTGAGGCCGACCATGCGCGAGCTGCCCTTCAGGGTGTGGAAGGCACGGCGCAGCGTGGTCTGCTCGCTCAGCTCGCCCGGCTCGTTGCGCAGGGTGGCGATGGCGGTCAGGCCGGTGGCGACGACTTCGCGCGCTTCCTCGAGGAAGATCTCGAGCAGTTCGTCCTCGACCGCGACCGGGGGACGCACCACCGGTCCCGACACGGCGGGAACCGGTGCGGCCGGGGGCGCCACGGGGGCCGCGCCCAAGTGGCCAAAGCCGATGTCGGGGGCCAGTTGCTCGACCGGCGCGGGCGCGGGGGCCGGCTCCGCGAATTCGCCGGGAAGGGGCGAGAAATCGGTGGGCGCGCTTTCGGGCTCTTCGACCGGGAAGCGCGGTACCACGTCGGGCAGCGGAATAGCGGCGCGCTCTTCGAGCTTGGCGGGCGTGACTTCCTGGGTGTTGTCGGTGGCGCGCGAACGGGTGCGGCCGGTGAGGATGCGCAGCTCGCCCTGCTCCTCGTCGTAGACGAAGAGCTTGCGTGCCATGGCACGCTGGTAGCTCAGCATGTCGATCAGGAAGCCCAGAGCCCCCATGCTGCTGCCCAGCTTTTCGAAGGCGGGCTGGCGCTCTTCCTCGGGGATGTCGTTGATCAGCAGGCGGTCGACGGTGTCGCGCATGCGCACAACGGCCAGCGAAGCCTGGTCCAGACCCAGCACCGACAGCACGCCGCGCATCTGCGCCATGTGGCCCGGCACGGGGGCCAGCACCGCGGTGTCCTTGGGGTCGCGGAAGAACAGGTCCAGCGACTTTTCGGCCTCGGCCAGGGTGGCGCGCAGTTCGTCCACCACGCTGCCCATGGTCTGGTTGTCGCTGACACGGCGGTACAGCTCTTCCATCCAGGCTTCCAGGGGCTCGGGCTCGGCACCGGCGCCCACGGCGGCCAGCCGCTCGGACAGGCGGGCGGCGCGCTCGGCCATCTGGTCTTCGGCGGCGTCGAGTTCCTCGAACGCGGCCTGCAGGTACAGCACCGAGGTGGCCACTTCCATGGCCAGCGCGGCCGATGGCGGTTCACCGGACTTGGTGGTGGCGTCCATCACCTGCGTGAGTGCCGTGGCCAGTTGCTCGCTGCCCGGGCTGAGCTTGCGCAGAGAGTCGCAGACCAGGCTGAACTGGTCGGCGGCGGGCTTGATCTTGTTGCGGTCACCGCCGGCCAGGGCCGACCAGGTTTCGGTGGCGGCGGCAATGCGCTTTCGGGCCTGGGCCAGCACGGCCGGGTCGAACCGGCCGAAGCGCGCGGTGTCGTAGTCCACGGGCTTGAAGCGGTCCAGGCTGAAGGCATGGCGCACCGTCATCAGCGCGGGGAACTTGGCTGCCGCGCCCTCTGGCACGGTGGTCTGCGAGCAGAAGAACAGCAGGTCCTGTACCAGGCGGTCGGCGATGGTCTGATCGCCCTTGGCCAGGGTGGCGTACTGCATGAGCACGCGCGAGGCCACGCGCTTCACGTACACGTCGGGCGGCAGCAGGCCGCCGGCAAAGGCCTCGAAGAAGGCGGCGCAGATCTTCCAGAACGCACGCGACTGGCGGTCCTGCTGGGCAGACACGAAGCCCAGGCAGGTTTCGTACATGGCGCGGGCGGCCTTGAGGTCGCCCGACTTGACGATGCGCAGCACGGCCGCGTCCAGCTGGCCGCGCGCCTGGGGTCCGTACGGCAGGGGTTCCGCGGGGATGGTGACCTCGGGCTCACGGAAGCGCCGCTCCACGGGCCACAGGTCGGCCGGGTGCACGCGCTCGGCGCCGGCCAGGGCCTGGGCATCGCGGTATTGGGGGAACAGGGCCACGGCCGAGACGGACTTGCCGGCCAGCACGCTTTCCAGGAACTCGATCAGGCCGAAGCTGGCCTTCTCGATGGTGTTCGTGGCCTCGTCGGTGCACAGCTCGGGGCGCTGCACGAAGCGCTGTACTGCAGCCTCCATGGCGCGCAGCACAAGCGCTGGCGGGCCCATGCCCACCATTTCGAGCGCACCGCTGGCCTGGTGCAGCTGCTGGCGTGCGATGCGCAGGGCACCGGCGTCGAGCGCGGCCAGATCGGATTCGTTGGCGGTTTCCACGTCGCGCACGAAGCGGCGCATGGACTTGACGGCACCGCCCAGAGATTTGCGCAGTTCGTCGAGCACCCAAGCCAAAGGACCCAGGTCCTGATCTCCCTGGGTCCAGTCTGCGGCCGGTGCATTTTTGACATCAATAGATGGCATGGGTTCGTCCCCGGCTGCAATGAGCCAGCTGGTTGATGACTACGGATCGCCTCAGGCGATCTTGAAACGGGCGACAGACTGGCGCAGTTCTTCGGCCATGTGCGACAGTTCGCGCACCTGCTGGGCCGTCGTGCGGGTACCTTCTCCGGTCTGCTCCGTCACGGCAAAAATGTGCTGGATGTTGTCGGCCACTTCGTTGGCCAGAACGGCTTCGCGGGAGGTCGAGGACGAGATCTGTTCGATCAGCTCGGCAAGGCGGCGCGACACGCGGTCAATCTCGGTCAGTGCGGTACCTGCGCTGTCGGACAGCCGGGCCCCTTCCACCACACCCTGCGTGGAGCGCTCCATAGCGGCCACGGCATCCTGGGTGTCGGTCTGAATGGCTTTCACGAGCGCCGAAATCTGGCGCGTGGCGTCTGCAGAACGTTCAGCAAGGCGCTGCACTTCTTCGGCCACCACCGAGAAGCCGCGGCCGGCTTCACCAGCGGATGCGGCCTGGATGGCGGCGTTCAGGGCCAGCACGTTCGTCTGTTCGGTAATGTCGGAAATCAGCTCGGTGATTTCACCGATCTCCTGCGAGGATTCGCCCAGGCGCTTGATGCGCTTGGAGGTGTCCTGGATCTGGTCGCGGATGGAGTTCATACCGCCGATGGCGTTCTGCACGGCCTGCAGACCGGAATCGGCCGCTTGCAGCGATTGGCGGGCCACAGTGGCCGACTCTTGCGCCTGCGTGGACACTTCGTTGATTCGGCTCGCCATGTCGAGCACCGAGCGGCCGGTTTCGCGAATTTCGCGCAGCTGCTCGGTCGAAGCGGCCAGCAGTTCGGTCGAGGTGGAGTCCACCTGCGCCGTCGTCTGGGCCACGCGGGTCGCCGTGTTCTGCACGCTGCCCACCAGCTGGCGCAGTTCTTCCACCGTATAGTTCACCGAGTCGGCGATGGCGCCGGTGATGTCCTCGGTCACGGTGGCTTCCTGGGTCAGATCGCCTTCAGCGACCGACTGCAGTTCGTTCATCAAACGCAAAATGGCGGCCTGGTTGGCGTCGTTGACGCGCTTGGCTTCCTGTTCCTGGCGCTTGGCGTCCTTCTGTTGCGATTCGGCAGCGGTCTGGCGGCCACGGCTGTCCAGCAGCTGGACGCGCGAAATGCCGATACCGCACAGCAGCACGAACAGGCCGGCAAGGCCCAGGGCCGCGATCTGGCCGGCACCCAGGCCAGTCTGTGCGGACAGCTTGCTCTGCAGGCCTTCGAGCTGGCGGCGCAGCGGTTCGCTGTCGGCAATGATGGCGGACTGTGCTTCACGGGCGGACACCAGGCCTTGCAGGTTGCCCAGAATGGCGCTGGCCTGCGTGCGGGTCTGTTCGTACAGCTTCACGAGGCCGTCGAGCTGCTCGCGGGTCTGTGCGTCCTTGGTGGCGCCAAGGCGCAGTTCGGGGCTGCCATCGAGCAGGCCCTGGGCGATTTCCTTGAACGAGTTCAAGTCCTTGCCAAGCAGGAACACGGCCTCGGGGCTCACGCCTTCCATGGTCTGGAATTCGTTGGCGGACTTGCCGATGCGCTGCGTCAGCATCACGAGCTGGCCGGCGGCCGAGATCTCGGCGGCGGGAGCGTTCTGCTGCAGCTTGAGCGAGGACACCGTTTCGGCGATTTCGAGCAGGTCGGACGACTGGCGGTTGATGGTGCGCAGAGCGTCGCCCACCTGGGTCAGGATCTTTTGCTGGCCCATCACCACGCCGGCGTTGCGCTCGGCGCGCTCCATCAGCGGCGTCACGGCGTCCAGGTCGGGCTTGTAGGGCTCGCCCAGCGATTGCACGCCCAGCTCGGCGTCACCAGCGGTCAGGGCGCGCACGTTGCGCGCCAGCACGCCCGAGCTTTCCACCACGTCGGGGAAGGCCTGTGGGCTACCCACCAGGGCCTGCGACACCGACTTGGCCAGACGCTGCGACTGCATCAGGGACTGGCCGGTAGACGCCAGCTGCTGTGCGGAGCGGTCCGCCTGCACCAGCACCCAGTAGGCAATGCCGCCCAGCACCACCACACCAACGGCCAGCAGGGCCAGCAGGCGGCGCTGGTGGCCGGCGGCGGTGGAGGTACCCAGCACCGGCAGGGAGATCAGGTCGTCGTCGCTATCGGGTTCGGAGAGCTCGGGGGCATAGCCACCGGGATCGCCCTGCACGCTGTTCATCGCGTCGCTCTGGTACTCGCGCAGCGCGGCTGCCTCGAGCGAACCGGTCCCCAGTGCGTCCTGGCCGTCATCGGCCGCAGCGTTGCCCGCTGCGGCGTCCGGCGCACCGGGCTTCCGGTTGAACAGTTTTCCAAATTGATTGACGACGGACATGGTGCAGCCTTACAGAAAAACTCAAGCACTGATGCTCAGGAAAGCGGGATGTTGGGACAGGATTTGCAGATTGAGCTCCTGCCAGCGCGCACCACCTGCATCGATGTAGGTGGTGCCGAAGAATGCGGGAGATTCCGGCGCAGGGGGTTCGGACGACACGAAGGACTCCGTACCACGCAGGCCGGCCAGCTTGTCCACCAGCAGCGCGGCGTTCACTTCGAGCGCGGCGTTGAAGGCCAGCAGGCTGGACTCGGACAGGGCTTGCTCGGTGCGCGTGACCGTGGTGCCCAGCATGCCGGCGAGGTCGGCCACGCCGACCAGTCCGCCACGCAGGTTGGCGACACCGAGGAACCAGCTTTGCGTGTACGGCACGGGCTGGACGGTGACCCAGGGGAAAATCTCGCCCGATTGGGCGAGAGGCAGAAGGTAGTACTGTCCTGCTGTCTCGACAGCCAGCCAGGACGATACGGACAAGCCTTCCGATCTGGCGGCCTGGAGGCGGCTGGCCAGTCGGACTTGTAGCTCGCGGAGGGCTTCGCGGTTGGCCATGAACGCGCCGCTGCCTCAGTTCAGCGCGTCAATCTTGGCCTGCAGCTCGGCGGGATCCACCGGCTTGGTGATGTAGCCGCGCGCACCCTGGCGCATACCCCAGACCCGGTCGGTCTCCTGGTTCTTGCTGGTGCACATGATGATGGGCACGTCGGCGTACAGCGGATCACGGGTGATGGCACGCGTGAGCTGGAAGCCGTTCTGGCCAGGCATCACCACGTCCATGAGGATCAGGTCGGGCTTGTCTTCGGCCAGGCGGCGGAAGGCTTCTTCGGCGTTCTCGGCCGTGCGCACCTGCATGCCTTTTTTCTGCAGCAGGTCCGTCAGAAACATCAACTCGGTCTTCGAATCGTCGACGACCAGAACTTTCTGGATGGGCATTACATCGCTCCTTGTTGGGAATTGCCGAATTGCTGCACAGCCTGCAGCAACTGGTCTTTGGTAAACGGTTTGGTGAGATATTCCTGGCAGCCGACCATGCGCCCGCGCGCCTTGTCGAATACGCCGTCCTTGGAGGACAGCATCACCACCGGTGTATCTGCGAAACGGGCGTTGCGCTTGATGATCGCGCAGGTCTGGTACCCGTCGAGCTTGGGCATGAGAATGTCACAGAAAATCAGCTGAGGCTGGTAATCGTTCACTTTCGCCAAAGCATCAAAGCCGTCGTCTGCCAACAAGACTTCGTGCCCCCCCTGCTTGAGAAAAATCTCGGCGCTTCGGCGGATGGTATTGCTGTCATCCACCACGAGCACTTTGAAAGATGCGCCTGTTGTAGTCAATTGCTAATGCTCCCGATGGAAAAATAAACAGCGCGGCAGGAGCCGCGCATCAAATCTGAACCATCTCGAAATCTTCCTTGCGGGCGCCACATTCCGGACAGGTCCAATTCATGGGCACCTGGTCCCAGGGAGTGTTGGGGGCGATGCCGTGCTCGGGCGCACCCTCTGCCTCGTCATAAATCCACCCGCAAATCAAACACATCCACGTTTTAGAGTCGGTCACAGCTTAAAGGGCCTTCACATAGAATGCAACGATTGTATCTAGTCATCTCCCCGGGCTGCGGCTTCCTTGCCACCCCCTATGCTGCCACTGGCCCATGACCTCATCTGCACTCCCCCCCTCCGACATCGGTGACGCCGACGACGCATCCGGCGAAGAAGCCAGCCCGGCCTGCGTGCTGGTTTTCAACGCCAGCGACCCCAGCGGCGCCGGCGGCCTGACGGCCGACATCACCACCATCGCATCCGTCGGCGGCCACCCCATCGCGGTGGTCACAGGCGCCTACGCACGTGATACGGCGCAGATATTCGACCATTTCAGCTTCGATGACGAGGCCGTCTCAGAGCAGGCCCGGGCGGTGCTCGAGGACATGCCGGTGCAGGCCATCAAGGTGGGTTTCGTGGGCAGCCCCGAGAACATCAGCGCCATCGCCGAAATAACCACGGACTATGACGAGGTGCCGGTGATAGCGTACATGCCCAACCTGTCCTGGTGGACGGATGAGCAGATCGACGAGTACTTGGACGCCTTCCGCGAGTTGTTGTTACCGCAGACTTCAGTGTTGGTTGGAAACCACAGCACGCTGTGGCGCTGGCTGCTGCCGGACTGGAAAAGCGACCGCAGCCCGACCGCGCGCGACATCGCCCGGGCCGCCTCGGAGATGGGCGTGCCCTACACCCTGGTCACTGGCATCCCCCTGCCCGAGCAGTTCGTGGAGAACGTGCTGGCCTCGCCGCAGACGGTGCTGGGCAGCGGCAAGTTCGAGCTCTTCGACGCCACCTTCTCGGGCGCGGGCGACACGCTGTCGGCGGCGCTCACGGCCCTGGTGGCCAGCGGCAACGACCTGGGCGAGGCCACCAGCGAGGCGCTGGGCTACCTGGACCGCTGCCTGGACGCCGGCTTTCGCCCCGGCATGGGCCACATCGTGCCCGACCGCATGTTCTGGGCCCAACCCGAGGACGAGGACGGAGAAGACGAAGAACAGACCCTGGACGAGACCAACGCCCTCGAAGGTTTCGTGATGCCCCCCCATGACACAAAGCACTGACCTCAACATCCCCCTGTTCGAACGCGCCAAGGCGCTCATCCCCGGCGGCGTGAACTCGCCCGTGCGGGCCTTCAAGGCCGTGGGCGGCACGCCGCGCTTCGTCAAGCGCGCCCAGGGCGCCTACTTCTGGGACGCCAACGACCAGCGCTTCATCGACTACATCGGCTCCTGGGGCCCGATGATCCTCGGACACGGCCACCCCGCCGTGCTCGAGGCGGTGCAGAAGGCGGCCCTGGAGGGCTTCAGCTTCGGCGCGCCGACCGAGCGCGAGGTGGAGCTGGCCGAGGAGATCATCGGCCTGGTGCCCTCGATGGAGATGATCCGCCTGGTCAGCTCGGGCACCGAGGCCGGCATGAGCGCCATCCGCCTGGCGCGCGGCGCCACGGGCCGCAGCAAGATCATCAAGTTCAACGGCTGCTACCACGGCCATGCCGATGCGCTGCTGGTCAAGGCCGGCTCGGGCCTGGCCACCTTCGGCAATGCCACCAGCGCGGGCGTGCCGCCCGAGGTGGTACAGCACACCCTGGTGCTCGAATACAACGACATCGCCCAGCTCGAAGAGGCCTTCGCGCTGCACGGCAAGGAACTGGCCTGCCTGATGATCGAGCCGATCGCGGGCAACATGAACTTCGTGCGCGCGAGCGTGCCCTTCATGCAGCGCTGCCGCGAGCTGTGCACCGAATACGGTGCGCTGCTGGTGCTCGACGAGGTGATGACCGGTTTCCGCGTGGGCCTGACCAGCGCCCAGGGGGTGTACGCGAAGAGCATCCCCGGCTTCAAGCCCGACCTCACCGTGCTGGGCAAGGTGATCGGCGGCGGCATGCCGCTGGCGGCCTTTGGCGGGCCGCGCGCCATCATGGAGCATCTGGCGCCCATCGGCGCGGTGTACCAGGCGGGCACGCTGTCGGGCAACCCGGTGGCCACTGCCTGCGGCCTGGCCACGCTGCGCGAGATCACCAAGCCCGGCTTCTTCGACGCCCTGTCGGCCCGCACGCAGTCCTTGGTGGATGGCCTCAAGGCCGCCGCCGCGGCCGAGGGCGTGCCCTTTTGCGCCGACAGCGAGGGCGGCATGTTCGGCTTCTTCCTCTTGCCCACGCTGCCCCAGAGCTACCCCGAGGTGCTGACCACCGACAGCGCCCGCTTCAACCAGCTGTTCCATGGGCTGCTGGACCGCGGTATCTATATAGCGCCGGCGCTGTACGAGGCCGGCTTCGTGAGCTCGGCCCACAGCGAAGAGGACATCGCCGCCACGGTGGCGGCCGCGCGCGAAGTGTTCAAGACATTGGCGAAGTAAGCACCTACAGCAGGCCGCGCAGCTCGCGGGCTGCCTCCTGCAACAACGGCAACATCTCGCGCTGCAGGCTGCCCTCGTCCAGCTGCTTGGGCGAGGCCACCACATTGAGCGCCGCCACGGTCTGCCCCTGCAGGTTGCGCAGGGGCACGGCCAGGGCGTGCACGCCCAGTTCGTGCTCTTCCACCGCCAGGCACCAGTCGTCGCGGCGCGCGCGGGCGATGGCCTGGCGCAGCGGGCCGACCTGGGTCAGGGTGTGGGGCGTGAGCCGCTGCAGCGTGGCGCCCTTGAGCCAGGCCGTGAGCTCAGGTGCCGCCAGCGCCGCCAGCAGCACCCGCCCGGTGGACGTGGGGTGCGCCGGCAGCCGCGCACCCAGGTGCAGGCCATAGGCCAGCACCCGGGACGGAGCCCCGTAGACGCCGCTGCGCGCCACGATCACCACCTCGCTGCCATCGAGCACCACCGCCGAGAAGGACTGCTGGGTCTGCGCGGCCAGGCGGTTGAGCGTGGGCTGCAGCACGCGCGGCAGCCGGGCCGAGGCCAGGTAGCTGCCCGAAAAGCGCAGCACCTTGGGCGCCAGCCAGAAGTAGCTGCCATCGCTCTCCAGGTAACCCAGGTGCGCCAGTGTGAGCAAATGCCGGCGCGCCGCCGCCCGCGTGAGCCCCGTGCGCTGCGCTGCCAGCGTGGCATTGAGGCGCTGGCGCTCGGTGTCGAAGCTCTCCAGCACGGCCATGCCCTTGGCCATGCCCTCGATGAGGTCAGCCTTGGCGATGGGGGTGGCGCTGGGGGTCATGGTCGGTAAAGCGGTCGGCTCGGCAAGGATTGCGCGATGATCGCACAAAGCGTCCACACATCGCACGCAACCGGCCGGGCGGCATCCCGCGTTGACCTGCATCAACCTACGCTTGCGCCATGCCTTCGAGCCGGTGCTCGGGGCCTTCACTTTCCCCAGCTTTGCGAGGTTCCCCCATGCGTACCCAGGTTGCCATCATCGGCGCCGGCCCGGCCGGTCTGCTGCTCGGCCAGTTGCTGCACACATCCGGCATCGACGCCGTCATCATCGAGCAGCGCAGCGCCGACTACGTGCTCGGCCGCATCCGCGCCGGTGTGCTCGAACAGGTCACCATGGACCTGCTGGAAAAAGCCGGCGTGAGCGCCCGCGCCCATGCCCAGGGCCTGCCGCACGACGGCATCGAGCTGCTGTTCAAGGGCCAGCGCCACCGCATCGACCTGCATGCGCTGTCCGGCGGCAGCCGCGTCACGGTGTACGGCCAGACCGAGGTCACGCACGACCTGATGGATGCGCGCGCCGCCGCGGGCCTTACCACCGTGTACGAGGCCGGTAACGTGAGCGTGCACGATTTCGACGGCGGCAAGCCGCGCGTGACCTACGAGAAGGATGGCCAGACGCACGAGATCAGCTGCGACTTCATCGCTGGCTGCGACGGCTACCACGGCGTGTGCCGCGCCAGCGTGCCGGCCGATGCGCTCAAGACCTACGAGCGTGTCTACCCCTTCGGCTGGCTGGGCGTGCTGGCCGACGTGCCGCCCGTCTCGCACGAGCTGATCTACGCCAACACCGAGCGCGGCTTCGCGCTGTGCAGCATGCGCAGCACCACGCGCAGCCGCTACTATCTGCAGGTGCCCGACACAGACAAGGTCGAGAACTGGAGCATCGACCAGTTCTGGGCCGAACTGGGCAACCGGCTGGACCCCGAGGCGCGCGACAACCTGGTGACCGGTCCGGCGCTGGAAATGAGCATCGCCCCGCTGCGCAGCTTCGTCGCCGAGCCCATGCGCTTCGGCCGCCTGTTCCTCGCGGGCGACGCGGCCCACATCGTGCCGCCCACGGGCGCCAAGGGCCTGAACCTGGCGGCCAGCGACGTGGGCTACCTATGGAATGCCTTCGCCGACTACTACGGCGACCGGTCGAGCGCCGGCATCGACACCTACTCCGACCGCAGCCTGCGCCGCGTCTGGCGCGCCGAGCGCTTCTCGTGGTGGTTCACCTCGCTGATGCACCGTTTCCCGGACACCGGCGAGTTCGGGCAGAAGATGCAGGAGGCCGAGCTCGACTACCTGATCCATTCGCGCGCCGCATCGACTGCGCTGGCCGAGAACTACGTGGGCTTGCCCATGGACTTCGGGGCCGCCACGCCACACGGGCGCTGACGGCGGGGTGGCCGTTCATCGGTCCGTCACACCGCCATGCGAGCCTTGGCGGATACCAACGGACACCAATGGACCACCCCACCATGAGCCACCCTCCCCACGATCCCCGACGCCCGCTGACCAACCTGCTGCAGGCCGGCACGCCCGAAGAGGACGCGCAGAGCAGCCGGCGCAACTTCGTGCGCCAGCTGGCCCTGGGCGCCGCGGCGCTGGGCACCCTGCCGCTGGCTGCCTGCGGCGGCAGCGACAGCCCGCCCGAGGTGCGCTTCGACCACGGCGTGGCCAGCGGCGACCCCCTGGGCGACCGCGTCATGCTGTGGACGCGCGTCACCCCACCGGCCAACCACGGTGAGGACATCCCCGTGCGCTGGGAGGTGGCCAGCGATGCCGCCTTTGCCAACCTGGTGGCCCAGGGCACGGCATCGGCCACGGCAGCCCGCGACTTCACCGTCAAGGTCGATGCCACCGGCCTCAAGCCCGCCACCACCTACCACTACCGCTTCACGGCCTACGCCAGCACCTCGCCGGCGGCGCGCACGCGCACCCTGCCAGCGGGCGGCGTGGCGCAGGTGCGGCTGGCGGTGTTCTCGTGCGCCAACTACCCGACGGGCTACTTCAACGTCTACGCCGACGCGGCCCGCCGCAACGACCTCGATGCCACGGTGCACCTGGGCGACTACCTGTATGAATACGCCCGTGGCGGCTATGCCTCCGCCAACGCCGGGGCCCTGGGCCGCCTGGCACAGCCCGCGGGCGAGATCCTGTCGCTGGCCGACTACCGCACGCGCCACGCCCAGTACAAGACCGACCCCGACCTGCAGGCCCTGCACGCGGCGGCCCCCATGATCGCCGTGTGGGACGACCACGAGATCACCAACGACACCTGGGCCAACGGGGCCGAGAACCACCAGAGCGCCACCGAAGGCAGTTTCGCGGCGCGCAAGGCGGCGGCGATGCAGGCCTACCACGAGTGGATGCCCACGCGCAACGCGCAGCCCGAGCTGATCTACCGCAGCTTCGCGTTTGGCGACCTGGTGGCGCTGCACATGCTCGATACGCGCGTGATCGGGCGCGACGAACAGGCCGACTACACCCGCTTCTTCACGGCCAGCGGCTTCGACGCCGCCGGCTTCACGGCCGCCGTGGGCTCCCCCACGCGCCAGCTCATGGGCGCCACGCAGACCCAGTGGCTGCAGCAACAGATGGCTGCATCGAGCGCCACCTGGCAGGTGCTGGGCCAGCAGGTGCTGATGGGCCGCATGAACATCCCCGCACCCATCCTCATCGACACCATGCAGCCCGGGGCCGGCGTGAGCGTGTCCCAGTACGCAGCGATCGTCGCCAAGGCGCAGACGGCCCCTGCCACGCTGACCGCCACCGAAAAGGGTGTGCTGGCCCAGCCGTCGATCCCCTACAACCTCGATGCCTGGGACGGCTACCAGGCCGCACGCGAGACCGTGCTGGGCATGGCACGCGGCCTGAACAAGAACCTGGTGGTGCTCTCGGGCGACACGCACAACGCCTGGGCCAACGAGCTGGCCGACATGGGCGGCAACGCCGTGGGCGTGGAGTTCGCCACCTCGTCCGTCACCTCGCCGGGCTTCGAGGAGTACCTGCCCAAGGAAAACCCGGCCGTGCTGGCCGGCGCTCTGCAGCAGCTGATCCAGCCGCTCAAGTACTGCGACACCTCGCGCCGCGGCTACATGCTGCTCACCGCCACGGCCACCGAATGCCGCGCCGACTGGGTCTACGTGAACACCATCACCAGCCGTGGCTACACCGCCAGCACCGGCAAGTCGCTCAAGGTATTGGCCGGCGCCGCCGGCCGCGGACGCATCGTGCAGGCTTGATAAACACCCCCTGAGCCGCTTCGCGTCTTCACCCCTCTCTCGACTCGCTGCGCGATTCGGGAGGGGGGCGCCCCCAGTGCACTCAAGCGAAGCGCCGCCTACGCGGCTTGGCGGCCCTTGCACGGGGGCGCTGGTCTAGGTCGCGCCCAGCTCGTGCGCTGCGGGTGGCGCGCAGCGCGGACCCAAATAGGAAAGGCGGCCCGGCCGCCTTTCCTCGTGGTGAGAGGGCGATGCCGATGGCATCGCCACCGACTCAGTGCCGGAAGTGGCGCACGCCGCTGAACACCATGGACACGCCGCGCTCGTTCGCGGCATCGATGACTTCGTTGTCGCGCATGGAGCCGCCGGGCTGGATCACGCAGGTGGCGCCGGCATCGACCACGACATCCAGGCCGTCACGGAAGGGGAAGAAGGCGTCGCTGGCCACCACGGTGCCCTGCAGGCTCAGGTTGGCATGGCCGGCCTTGATGCTGGCGATGCGCGCCGAATCGAGGCGGCTCATCTGGCCGGCGCCCACGCCCATGGTCATGCCGCCCTTGCAGAAGACGATGGCGTTGCTCTTGACGTACTTGGCCACCTTCCACGCGAACAGCAGGTCTTCCATCTCTTCGAGCGTGGGTTGCTTCTGGGTCACGACCTTGAGGTCGATCAGCGACAGCTCATGGTTGTCGGCGGTCTGCAGCAGCAGGCCCGAGCCGATGCGCTTGGCATCCATGGCATTGCGGCCACGCTGCCAGTCGGTGCTGCCGCCATGCGCGGGCAGCGCGATCTTGAGCAGGCGCACATTGGCCTTGGCCTTGAAGACCTCGAGCGCCTCGGCCGTGAAGTCGGGTGCCATCAGCACCTCGACGAACTGCTTGGAGATCTGCTGCGCGGCCTTGCCGTCCACCGGGCGGTTGAAGGCGATGATGCCGCCGAAGGCGCTGGTGGGGTCGGTCTGGAAGGCCTTGCTGTAGCTGTCCAGCGCGTCCAGGCCCACGGCCACGCCGCAGGGGTTGGCATGCTTGACGATGACGCAGGCCGGGATCTCGAAGCTCTTGACGCATTCCCACGCGGCATCGGCGTCGGCGATGTTGTTGTACGACAGTTCCTTGCCCTGCAGTTGCACGCCGGTAACCAGCGAGCCGGGCGCGGGGTGCAGGTCGCGGTACAGCGCGGCCTGCTGGTGCGCGTTTTCGCCGTAGCGCAGGTCCTGCACCTTGGTGAAGATGCCGTTGCTCTGGCCGGCGAACTGGGCACGGGTGGGCACGTAGGTTTCCGAGAGCTTCTCTTCCTCGAAGGTGACGGAGGAGAGGTAGTCGCTGATCGCTCCGTCGTACTGGGCGATGCGGTTGAAGGCGGCCACCGACAGCGCGAAGCGCAGCTTGTCGGAGAGCTTGCCCGCGGCCTTGAGCTCGGCCAGCACGGCGGGGTACTGCGAGGCGTCGGTCAGCACGCCCACGTCCTTCCAGTTCTTGGCGGCGCTGCGCACCATGGCGGGGCCGCCGATGTCGATGTTCTCGATGGCATCGGCCAGCGTGCAGCCGGCCTTGGCCACGGTGGACTCGAAGGGGTAGAGGTTGACCACCAGCAGGTCGATGGTGTCGATGCCGTGCTCCTTGAGCGCCGCCATGTGCTCGGGCAGTTCGCGGCGCGCCAGCAGGCCGCCGTGCACCTTGGGGTGCAGGGTCTTCACGCGGCCATCGAGCATTTCGGGGAACTGGGTGACCTCGGCCACCTCGGTCACGGGCAGGCCCTTGTCGGCGAGCAGCTTGGCCGTGCCTCCGGTGGACAGCAGCCTGATGCCCAGCGCATGCAGCGCCTCTGCAAATTCAACGATGCCGGTTTTGTCGGAGACGGAAAGAAGTGCGTTCATGGCGGGTCGGTAAGGGAGTTTGGAATCGGGTGGTGTGCAGTTGCCGGCAACTGCACCGGTGGCAAAGGGCTCCGGCAAGCACCGGTGCCGAGGATCAGAGCAGTTTGTGTTCGACCAGCTTCTTGCGCAGCGTGTTGCGGTTCAGGCCCAGCCATTCGGCGGCGCGCGACTGGTTGTTCTCGGCCTGCTGCATCACGACCTCCAGCAGCGGGCGTTCGACCACACGCACCAGCATGTCGTACATGCCATCGGGCGTCTCGCCGCCCAGGTCGCGAAAGTAGCCCTGCAGGCTCTCACGCACGCATTCTTCAATATGTTTCTTGCTCATGCAGCCAATCCCTCTTGTTCTTCGCTGGGGTCTGCGTCGGCGGCCAGTGTGCTGGCAGCGGGAAAGCGGTCCATCTGCTGCGCCAGCGCATCCAGATAGTCCGCCACCGCCTGCCACTGGGCCGCGCAGTCCTCTATGGTGTTGATGTGTTGTCGAAAGGCTTCGCCGCCCGGCATGGAACGCAGGTACCAGGCAATGTGCTTGCGCGCACTGCGCACCCCGGTCAGCTCGCCATACAGGCGGTAGTGGTCGTGCAGATGCTCCAGCAGCAGGCGTCGCACCTCGGCCACCAACGGTGGCGCCAGGTGTTCGCCTGTGGCCAGGAAATGCCCGATCTCGCGGAAGATCCACGGCCGTCCCTGGGCCGCGCGACCGATCATGATCGCGTCGGCCCCGGTGGCGGCCAGCACCTCGCGCGCCTTCTCGGGCGAGGTGATGTCGCCGTTGGCCACCACCGGCACGCGCACCGCGGCCTTCACGGCGGTGATGGTGTCGTACTCGGCATGGCCCTTGTAGCCCTGCTCGCGCGTGCGCCCGTGCACCGTGAGCATCTGGATGCCCACGGACTCGAACTGGCGCGCCAGCGCAACGGCATTCTTGTGCTCCTGGCACCAGCCGGTGCGCATCTTGAGCGTGACGGGCACCCGGTGCGGCGCACAGGCCTCGACCACCGCCTGCGCGATGGACACGGCCAGGGCCTCGTCCTGCATCAGGGCAGAACCGGCCCACTTGTTGCACACCTTCTTGGCCGGGCAGCCCATGTTGATGTCGATGATCTGCGCGCCGCGCTCCACGTTGTAGACCGCGGCCTCGGCCATCATCTGCGCCTCGGTGCCGGCGATCTGCACGGCAATGGGCCCAGGCTCCCCTTCGTGGTTGGCCCGGCGCGAGGTCTTGAGGCTGTTCCACAGGTCCTTGCGCGAGGTCACCATTTCGCTCACGGCGTAGCCCGCCCCCAGCGCCTTGCACAGCTGGCGGAAGGGCCGGTCCGTGACGCCCGCCATCGGGGCGACGAACAGCTGGTTCGCCAAAGGAATGTGGCCAATGTGCATGGAAGGGATGGGGGTGCGCGAATGCCGCGAATGCCGAAAAAGGAGGCAGGATTGTACCTGCTTAAAATTTCAGCAAATGAAATCTGCGCGACTTTTATCGGTGACTTATGCTGCACCGCAGCAAAGCCCTGCCGCCGCCCCCGGAGAGTGTCCGGTCAGCGGGCGGCGAGGTCGGTATCGCCGGCCTGTGCGGGCACGCCGCGCTGGGCATAGTGCCACCAGGCGTCGGGCAGGTTGTCGAACTGGTGGCGCGCCATCAGGGTGCGCAGCCACTGGCGGTTGTGGTGCACGTCCGGCGAGAAATTCTGGGTGGTCGCAGCCACCACGCCGGACGGCGTGCCCATGTCCACCTCGGCGCCATCGGCCAGGGGGCCACGCACGACCTTGCTGGCACGCAGGCCGTCGACCACGACCACCTGCACCACCCAGGCGCCGGTCTGGGCATGGCAGCGCGTCTTGAGCGCCATGCCCTGGGCCTTGAGGCCATCCTCCACGGAGCGCAGGGTGGCGGGCTGGCCAGTGGCACCGCAGCCGCGTTCATGCACCACGCTGGTGGCACCCGATGGCGCGGCGGCCGCTGGTTGGGGCACGGCGGCCTGGGGGCTTTGCACGCATGCGGCCAGCAACGCAGCCGCGGCCAGCGACAGCCAGGGGCTGCGGTGGGCTGCGGTGGGGGTGCGGGGAATGGTGTGCATGGGGCCTCCTGCTTGAGCGGTAGCGTCCATGAACGATACAAACGCCCCCTGCCGCGGGCCATGCGCGGATGGCGCGCACCGGTGTAGGACGGAGCCTTCACCCGGTTTCGGGCGTGTGGGCCGCGCCTAAACTCCGGTGCATGGAAATATGGATGCACCAGCTGATGCAATGGCTGGCACTGCCGCAGTTCGGCCTGAGCACGGTCTTCGTCGTCTCGTTCATTTCGGCGACGCTGCTGCCGCTGGGCTCCGAGCCGGCGGTTTTCGGCCTCATCAAGCTCAACCCGGAGATGTACTGGCCCGCCATCCTCGTGGCGACGGTGGGCAACACCCTGGGCGGCGGGGTCAGCTGGTGGATGGGCCTGGGGGCCCACAAGGCCGTGGACAAGGCCCGCGGCCATGCCACCAACGTGCGCGCACTGGCATGGCTGGAACGCTTCGGCGCGCGCGCCTGCCTGCTCAGCTGGCTGCCCGTGGTGGGCGACCCGCTGTGCGCCGTGGCCGGCTGGCTCAAGCTGCCGTTCTGGCCCTGCCTGGCCTACATGGCGGTGGGCAAGTTCATGCGCTACCTGGTGATGACCACCGTGCTGCTGCACTTCATGCCGGGGCAGCTGGGCACGTGACCGGTCAGGGCGCGGGTGTGCCCAGGAAGTCCTTTTCGGAGCCCAGCGGCGTGATGGACGAATCGCCCTTGGAGACCGGCTCCTCCACCACCACCTGGTTGCGCCCGCCTTCCTTGGCCATGTACATGGCGGTGTCGGCACGCGAGAAGAATTCGAGCACCGACTCGCCCAGAATGTACTGCGTGACGCCGATGGACACCGAGACGCGGCTCTTGAGGGCACCGGTCCAGGCATGCGACTCGACATGCGCGCGGATGCGCTCGCAGGTGTTGAGCGCGGGCAGCAGCGAGGTGCCCGGGAAGATCAGCAGAAACTCCTCGCCGCCGTAGCGCCCGAAGATGTCGCCGGCGCGCACATTGTCCTGCGCCACGCGCGAGAAGGTGCGCAGCACCTCATCACCACCCAGGTGGCCCAATTCGTCGTTGATGCGCTTGAAGTGGTCCAGGTCGATCACCGCCAGGCACAGCGGGATGCCGCTCTCGTCGGCGAGCTGCTTTTGCTCTTCGAGCGCGGCCACCGTGTAGCGCCGGTTGAAGCAGCCCACCAGGGTGTCGCGCTGGGCGTCTTCCTGGATGTTGCGGATCTTGCGGCTGGCGCGGTGCAGCACGCGGTGCAGCTTCTGCACCTTGCCGATCAGGAGGATGAAGGCCGGCAGCGCCAGCGCCAGCGCCAGCCAGTGCGCCAATTCGAGCCGCAGCAGCGCAGCGTTGTCCTGCTCGGCATAGTGCACGGCAATCACCAGGGCGTAGCCTCCCATCAGCATGCCGGCCAGCGCCATCAGCGCGCGGCCCGAGACCCGGTACATGGCATAGGCCACGACGATGAAGGCGAAGGGCGCCATCAGGATCTGCAGGATCGGGTCGAGGTAGCAGATCAGCAGCAGACCCGCGCAGGCCACCATGGCGATGGGCAGCTTGAGCTGCTTGTCCTTGGCACGGTGGTGCAGTCCGAGCGCGAAGGCCAGCGCGAAACCGGACACGCACACGGCCACCAGCGCCAGCGCGACGAACACCGTGCGCGCCTGCACCATGCCCAGCGCATGGAAGCCCAGCAGGGCCAGGAAGTACAGCGCGATCAGCCCGCTGGCCACCCACCAGCGCCGGGCTGCGGCACGGTCACGCGGCTGGCCGGCCAGGTCCATCTCGCGGCGCGAGAGGTGGCGCTGCGCCGCCGTCTCGTTGCTGGAGTCGTCGAACTCCAGGATGGCGTCCGTCAGGGGAAACGCGTCCGTATTGGCAAACAGCGGCTTCTTGCGCCCAAAGAGCGTCGTGAGGGGGGAGGTGGCGCCCATGGTGGTCTGTGCACTTACTTGTTGGGAACAGTTCGTTTTTCAGTCAATGGACAGCCACCAGGGCCGGCGCCCGCGAACGCCAGCCTGGCAGGTTCGCGGAGCCCGGACCGCACAGGCAGGGCGCACGCGCGCCGTGTCCTGGGGCCCCGATCAAGGGACCCGGTATTTTAGGTACGGGCCTGCGCGGCCACCCCCGTGTTTTCCAGTAGCAACGGCGCGCGCCGGCCCCCTGCGCCTTGGATCAGCGGCCGGGCGCCGCGGTGGCCGTGCCGGCACGCAGCTGCCACCAGCCCTCCAGGCTGTAGACGACCAATGCCGACCAGATAAGCACGAAGCCTGCCAGCCGGGAGGGCTGCAGGGGTTCGTGGAACAGCCAGACCCCCAGCGCGAACTGCAGGCTCGGCGAGATGTACTGCAGGATGCCCAGCGTGGCCAGGGGCAGCCGGCGGGCACCGGCGGCAAACAGCAGCAGCGGGATGGCCGTGAGCGGCCCCGCCAGCGCCAGCCAGCCGATGTGCACAGCATCGCCCTGCACCAGCACGCCCTGGCCTTGCCAGCCCCACCAGGCCATGGTGCCGAAGGCCAGGGGCGCGAGCATCAGCGTCTCCAGCGTCAGGCCTTCGAGCGCACCCAGTGGCGCCAGCTTGCGCAGCAGGCCGTAGACACCAAAAGTGAGCGCCAACACCAGCGCAATCCACGGCAGGCGGCCGGTCTGCACGGTGAGCCACAGAACGCCGGCGGCCGCCACGGCCACCGCCAGCCACTGCCCGCGCCGGGGCCGCTCGTGCAGGAAGAAGAAGCCCATGGCCACGTTGACCAGCGGCAGGATGAAGTAGCCCAGGCTGGCGTCCACCACATGCTGGTTCTGCACCGCCCACACATAGGTCAGCCAGTTGGATGAGAGCAGCAGCGCCGACAGCCCGAAGGCCAGCACCACCCGGGGCTGGCGCAGCAGCGCCGGCAGCCAGGCCCATTGCCGGCGCAGGCCCAGCACGGCGAGCAGGAACAACAGCGCCCAGGCGGTGCGGTGCACCACCACTTCGAGTGCCGGCACGTCGGCCACCTGGCGGAAGTACAGAGGCAAGAGGCCCCAGGCGACATAGGCCAGGCTGGCGTAGAGGATTCCGGTGTTCATGGAGATCGAGAGATCGGGCGCATAAAAAATCCCTGCAAGCCCAAGGCACTGCAGGGATGCGGGGCAGGCGCCAGGAGCGCCGGCCGGGGAATCAATCTGCCAGGGGTCAGACGTTGAACAGGAAGTTCAGCACGTCGCCGTCCTTGACCACGTATTCCTTGCCTTCGGCGCGCATCTTGCCTGCGTCCTTGGCACCCTGCTCGCCCTTGAGCGCGATGTAGTCGTCGAAGGCGATGGTCTGCGCGCGGATGAAGCCACGCTCGAAGTCACCGTGGATCACGCCGGCCGCCTGGGGCGCCGTGTCACCGATGTGGATGGTCCAGGCGCGCACTTCCTTCACGCCGGCGGTGAAGTAGGTCTGCAGGCCCAGGAGCTTGAAGGCGCCGCGGATCAGGCGGGCCAGGCCCGGCTCGCTCTGGCCCATCTCGGCCAGGAACATGTCGCGGTCCTCGTCGCCCATCTCGGCCATCTCGGCCTCCATCTTGGCGCAGATGGCCACCACGGGCGCGTTCTGGCTGGCGGCGTATTCCTTCAGGCGGTCCAGGAAGGGGTTGTTCTCGAAGCCGTCCTCGCTCACGTTGCCCACGAACATCGCGGGCTTGGCCGTGATCAGGCACAGCGACTTGAGCAGGGGCTGCTCTTCCTTGGTGATCTCGACCGAGCGCGCGGGCTTGCCTTCGTTGAGGGCGGCCTGGATGCGCGTGAGCAGGGCCACCAGCTTGGCGGCGTCCTTGTCGTTGCCCGACTTGGCGGCCTTGCTGTAGCGGTTGAGCGCCTTGTCCACGGTGCCCAGGTCGGCCAGGCACAGCTCGGTCTGGATGACCTCGATGTCCGAGATCGGGTCCACGCGGCCGGCCACGTGGATCACGTTGTCGTCCTCGAAGCAGCGCACCACGTTGACGATGGCATCGGTCTCGCGGATGTGGGCCAGGAACTGGTTACCGAGGCCTTCGCCCTGGCTGGCACCCGCCACCAGGCCCGCGATGTCCACGAACTCGACGATGGCCGGCACGATGCGCTCGGGCGTGATGATGCTGGCCAGCTGGGCCAGGCGCGGATCGGGCACCTCGACCACGCCCACATTGGGTTCGATGGTGCAGAACGGGTAGTTCTCGGCGGCGATGCCGGCCTTGGTCAGCGCGTTGAAGAGGGTGGACTTGCCGACGTTGGGCAGGCCCACGATGCCGCATTGGAGGCTCATGGCAGGGCTTTCTGGAATTCGGGAGACAAACCCCGATTTTACGGGCGCGCCGCGCGCCCCGCCCCACGCACCCCGGACAAGCCCTCAATCGAAGCGCAGATCGGCCGCCACGCGCTGGCCCACGCGCAGCACCTGGCCCGCGCCCTGGCGCACGATGGCGTTCATGCCGAAGGTGATGGCGCCATCCAGGCGCTTGTCCTGGCGGTAACTGCGCAGCGTGTCGCCCACGACCGGGGTGCTCTCGGCCGTGGCGGGGTCGATGTCGGGAATGGGGCAGCGTGCGCAGGGCTTGACGGGCACGAGCTGCAGCTCGCCGCCCTCGGCGTCGATGCGGATCTGGTCCACCCGGTCCTCGTCGTGGGCCTCGACACCGGCGAGCACCACGTTGGGGCGAAAGCGCTCGATGCCCACAGGGGCGTGGCCGGCCGCGGCCAGGCGCTCGTTGAGGCTGTCCATCGAAGCCTCACTGGCCACCAGCACCGGAAAGCCGTCGGCGAACTGGTTGGGCACCTCCACCCCGCCGGTCCAATCCATGCTGGACAGGCGGCGCACCTCGGGGTCGAAGCGCACCAGGCGGCAGGGCGTGCCCAGGAAGTCGGTGAACCACTGCGCGGCCACGGCGCCCATGTCCCAGGCGGGCACGGTGTCGCGCCAGACCGTCACGGTCATGGGTTCTTCCACCACATCGATGCCCACGTGCAGGGCCAGCATGCCGGGGGCGCGCAGCACCATCTCCTCGGTCTTGAGCTGGGGCCGGATCAGCGCCATGCGCGGCAGCTCGCGCTGGGTGATGAACTGGCCCTCGGGGTCCACCACCATCCAGGCGCGGTCCAGGTCCAGGCCGGTTTCGGTGAGCAATGCCTCGCGCACCTCGATGCCGGCACAGGACTTGATGGGGTAGACAAACAGGCGGGCAATGGTGCCCGACAGGTCGGATTCGGTGCTGAAGGTCACGCGCGGGGCTCCTGGAAAAGGACAAACGGGGGAAATGCCCGCAATTTTGCACTGCGCCCGAGGCCATGCCCCGGCTTCTACAATGGCCTGCATGGCGCAAACCTTTGATATCTGTATTCGCGGCGCGGGCATCGTGGGCCGCACCCTGGCCCTGCTGCTGGCGCGCGAACGCCTGCGGGTGGCCCTGGTGGCCGGCCCGGCCCCGGCGTCGGGCGGTCACTCCGATGTGCGTGCCTATGCACTCAACATGGCCTCGCGCCAGTTGCTCGAGGGCCTGCGCAGCTGGCCCGACGCAGCCCATGCCACAGCCGTGCGCTCCATGCAGGTGGCAGGCGACCAGGGCGGCGCGGTGTGCTTCGACGCGCAGGCGCAGGGCGTGGACGCGCTGGCCTGGATCGTGGACGTGCCAGCGCTGGAGGCCCGGCTGGCCGAGGCCGTGCGCTACCAGCCCCAGGTCGAGACGCTCAGCGAGCCGGTCGAGGCCGCGCTGACGGTGGCCTGCGAGGGCCGCGCCAGCCAGACCCGCACCGAATTCGGCGTGGACTTCGAGGTCACGCCCTATGAACAGCACGCCATTGCCACGCGCCTGGTGTGCGAACAGCCGCACGGCCAGGTGGCACGCCAGTGGTTTTTGCCCGACGGCATCCTGGCTTTTCTGCCCCTGGGCGGGCCCGAGGGGAACTCTGTGGCCGTCGTGTGGTCTGTGCAGAAGGAACAGGTGCCGGGTTTGCTGGCGCTGGCCCCCGAAGAATTCACGCAGCGCCTGGGGGGAGCGAGCCAGCGCGCGCTGGGCAGCCTGCAACTGGCCGGCGAGCGTGCCGCCTGGCCGCTGCAGCAGGCCCGGGCCAACCGCTGGTGCGGCGCCCTGCCCCCCAAGGGCAGGCAGCAGCGCAGTTTCGTGCTGGCCGGCGATGCGGCACACAACGTGCACCCGCTCGCGGGCCAGGGCCTGAACCTGGGTCTGGCCGACGCCCAGGCCCTGGCCGGGCTGCTGCACGGCCGCGACTACTGGCGCAGCGTGGCCGACCTGAAGCTGCTGCGCCGCTACGAGCGGGAACGCAAGACGGCGCTGCTGCCGATGGGACTGGCCACCGATGGGCTGCAGCAGCTGTTTGCCCGCCAGGACGGCCCCTGGCAGGCACTGCGCAACTGGGGCATGAAGGGTTTTGAGCACAGCGGACCGATCAAGCATTTCGTGGCCCGCCAGGCCATGGGGATCCACTGACCCACTTACCGGCAACCAAGGGCGGCGTTCATCCGCAGGCCCGCCACACCGAATCCAAGCGAACGAGAACACCATGAAACTGATTTCCACCGTGCTCGCAGGTACCGCACTGGCCCTGCTGGGCCTGTCGGCCATGGCCCAGGAAGCGGCCATCCGCAAGGCCCTGGCCGAGCGCATTCCGCAGATGAAGCAGATCGACGAGGTCAGCCCCACGGCCATGCAGGGGCTGTACGAGGTGCGCATCGGCACCGACGTGTTCTACACCGATGCCAAGGGCAACTACCTGATCCAGGGCGAGCTGATTGACACCAAGGCGCGGCGCAACCTGACCGAGGACCGCATCGCCAAGATCACGGCCGTGGACTTCTCGGCCCTGCCGATCAAGGACGCCTTCACCATCGTGCGCGGCGACGGCAAGCGCAAGGTGGCGGTGTTCGAGGACCCCAACTGCGGCTACTGCAAGCGCTTCGAGCGCGACATGCAGAAGGTGGACAACGTGACGGTCTACCTGTTCCTGTACCCCATCCTGAGCCCCGATTCGGCCGAGAAGTCGCGCAACATCTGGTGCGCCAAGGACAAGGTCGCCGCCTGGCAGGACATGATGGTGCGCGACAGGAATCCGGCGTCCGCCAGCTGCGACACCACGGCGCTGCAGCGCAACCTGGCCTTCGGCAAGAAGCACAAGATCACCGGCACGCCGACCCTGATCTTTGCCGATGGCATCCGCGTGCCGGGCGCCATTGGAGCGCCGGACGTGGAAAAGCGCCTGGCCGAAGCCGCCGCCGAGACCCCCACGACGAACTAGACCGCCCGCTGCGGGACGCGCCGGCCCCCGTGACCGGCCTCCCCTGATTTCGAACCGAGCGGGTCAGGCCCCTCCCCGAGGTGCCCCGCCCCACGCCACGCAAAGCACCGCCCATGGCCACCCAGCGCACCGAAGACACGCCCCACGCCCCCGTCCACTATCGCATCGAGCCGGCGGACCTCAACGCCCATCTGTTCTCGGTCACCCTCACGGTCGCGGCCCCGGCCGAGCGGCAGGAGCTGTCGCTGCCGGTCTGGATCCCCGGCAGCTACCTGGTGCGCGAGTTTTCCAAGAACCTGCAGCAGCTGCAGGCCCGCCAGGGCCGGCGCACGGTGCCCCTGGCCCAGCTCGAAAAGAACCGCTGGCAAGTGGAGTGCCGCCCCGGCCACCCCCTGGTGCTGAGCTACCAGGTTTGCGCCTACGACAACTCGGTGCGCACCGCCTGGCTCGATGCGGCGCGCGGCTTCTTCAACGGCACCAGCCTGTGCCTGCGCGTGCACGGCCAGGAGGACGGCGAGCACACGCTGGAGGTGGCCGCCACCACCGCCACGGCGCACTGGTCCGTCGCCACGGGACTCACGGCGCGGTCCACCGACAAGGCCGGCTTCGGCACCTATGCCGCCGCCCACTACGACGAGCTGGTGGACTGCCCGGTGGAAATGGGCACCTTCTGGAGCGGCCGCTTCACCGCCGGTGGCGTGGCGCACCGCTTCGTGGTGGCAGGGGCAGCGCCCTCGTTCGACGGCAAGCGCCTGCTGGCAGACACGCAGAAGATCTGCGAGACGGCCATCGCCTTCTGGCATGGCGACAAGGGCAAGGCGCCGTTCAAGAGCTACCTGTTCATGCTCAACGCCGTGGGCGACAGCTATGGCGGGCTGGAGCACATCAACTCCACCGCCCTCATCTGCGGCCGGCGCGACCTGCCGCGCCAGGGCGAGGCCCGCGCCAGCGATGGCTACACCACGCTGCTGGGCCTGATCAGCCACGAGTATTTCCATACCTGGAACGTCAAGCGCCTGCGCCCCACCGAGCTGGCCCGCTACGACTACGGCCAGGAGAACTACACACAGCTGCTGTGGTTCTTCGAGGGCTTCACGAGCTACTACGACGACCTGCTGCTGCGCCGCGCGGGTCTGATCGACGACGCCACCTACCTGCGGCTGATCACCAAGACCGTCAACCAGGTGCTGCAGACCCCCGGGCGCCACGTGCAGACGGTGGCCCAGGCCAGCTTCGATGCCTGGGTCAAGTACTACCGCCAGGACGAGAACACGCCCAACTCCACGGTGAGCTACTACACCAAGGGCTCGCTCGTGGGCCTGTGCCTGGACCTGGCGCTGCGCCGCGACGGCAAGACCACGCTGGACGAGGTGATGCGCGCGCTGTGGAAGCGCACCGAAGGCGGCCCCATGGCGGAAGCCGACCTGCGCGCGGTGCTCAAGGCGCTGGCGCACCGTTCTTTCGACGCCGAGATCGATGCCTGGGTGCACAGCACGGCCGAGCTGCCGCTGGCCGAGCTGCTGGGCGCGCACGGCGTGCTGCTCAAGGCCGAGCGCCCGCAGCTGGCCCAGCGCCTGGGCCTGCGCGTGGCAGAGAACCACAGCGTGCAGGTCAAGACCGTGCTGCGCGGCGGCGCCGCCGAGAAGGCCGGGCTGGCCGCAGGCGACGAGTGGCTGGGCGTGCTGGTGGATGGACAGGGCTGGCGCGTGCAGAAGCTCGACGACGTGGCCTTCTATGCCGGCACCGAGCACAAGCTGCAGGCCGTGGTGGCGCGCGATGGGCGCCTGCTGCACCTGCCGCTGGTGCTGCCGCCCGATGGCGCCGACCGCAAGGCGGCCCTGCCCGACACCATCAGCCTGGGCGTGACCAACAGCGCCGCCGTTGGCCGCTGGCTGGGTTGAGCCCGGCCGCGCAAAGCGCCTGTCGCTTGGGTATAGTCGTCCGACCCCGGCACGCTGCCCCCTGATAACTACCGAAGGAGATCCGATTCCATGGCCTACGAAACCATTGAAGTGCGCACCGAAGCCGAGAAGGTCGGCATCGTCACGCTCAACCGCCCCAAGCAGCTCAACGCGCTCAACGACCAGCTGATGAACGAGCTGGGCGAGGCCCTCAAGGCCTTCGACGCCGACGAGAAGATCGGCTGCGTCATCGTCACCGGCAGCGAGCGTGCGTTCGCCGCCGGTGCCGACATCGGTGCCATGGCCAAGTACAGCTTCGCCGACACCTACAAGGGCGACTACATCACGCGCAACTGGGAGACCATCCGCTCCATCCGCAAGCCAGTGATCGCGGCCGTGAGCGGCTTCGCCCTGGGCGGCGGCTGCGAGCTGGCGATGATGTGCGACTTCATCATCGCGGCCGACAACGCCAAGTTCGGCCAGCCCGAGATCAAGCTCGGCGTGATCCCCGGCGCCGGCGGCACGCAGCGCCTGCCACGCGCGGTGGGCAAGTCCAAGGCCATGGACATGGCCCTCACCGGCCGCATGATGGACGCCGCCGAAGCCGAGCGCGCCGGGCTGGTGAGCCGCGTCGTGCCCTTCGACAAGCTGGCCGACGAGGCCCTGGGCGCCGCCCTGGTCATCGCGGGCTTCTCGCAGATCGCCGTGATGGCCGCCAAGGAGTCGGTCAACCGCGCCTTCGAAGGCAGCCTGTCGGACGGCGTGATGTTCGAGCGCCGCCTGTTCCACGCCCTGTTCTCCACCCAGGACCAGAAGGAAGGCATGGACGCCTTCGTGAACAAGCGCCCCGCGAACTTTACACACCAATAATTTTTGTTCTATAATTTCAGTCTTGCGGTGGTATAGCTCAGTTGGTTAGAGCGCAGCATTCATAATGCTGATGTCGGTGGTTCAAGTCCACCTACCACCACCAAATCTGAAAACCCGTAACGCCCAGGCGTTGCGGGTTTTTTCTTTGTGCGAGCGTTGTTTCGGCGCACGCCCCGGGAAGTAAGACCTTGTTCACAGGGGCTTTCAGCGGGGCGCCGGCCGGTAAAATCGCCTCCCCACCTTGGCCTACAGCCTCTGGATACACACCATGAACCGCTGCACCCCTGCCCCGACCTCCACCACCCGCCAGGGCCGATCCCTGCGCAGCCTGGCCGCCGCCGGCCTGGCCGCACTGCTGTGCTCCGCCGCCCCGGTACAGGCCCAGCAGGTGCCCGGCGGCATGGGCGAAATGCGCAATTTCCCCGACGCCTCCCTGCGCGGCAACCTGACCGTGCTGGCAGGCTCGCAGGCCACGCTCAACGGCAACCCCATCCGCATGGCGCCGGGCATGCGCCTGTTCACGCCGCAGAACACGCTGGTCATGCTGCACACAGTGCAGGGCCAGACCTTCAAGGTCAACTACCTGGTCGAGAACAGCACGGGCATGCTGCTGTCGGCCTGGATCCTGACCCAGGGCGAAGCCGCCCAGCCGCGCAAGGGCGCGGACGGCATCCAGTTCAACTTCCGCACCGAGTCGGACCCGGTCAAGAAATAAGCCGGATACCGGCGGCCCCACAAGGCCACCCACCGCCCCGCCCTGCCCCCAGCGGCCGCCCCACGCGCGCCGCCGCATCCCCATTCGGACACGAGATTCACGCCATGGCCAAAAAAGTCTTCATCAAAACCTTCGGCTGCCAGATGAACGAGTACGACTCGGACAAGATGGCCGACGTGCTCCACGCGGCACAGGGCTACGAGCCCACGCAGAACGCCGAGGAGGCCGACCTGATCCTGTTCAACACCTGCTCGGTGCGCGAGAAGGCGCAGGAGAAGGTATTCAGCGACCTGGGCCGCTTCAAGCACCTGAAAGCACGCGGCGTGAAGATCGGCGTGGGCGGCTGCGTGGCCAGCCAGGAGGGCGCCGAGATCATCAAGCGCGCGCCCTACGTGGACGTGGTCTTCGGCCCCCAGACCCTGCATCGCCTGCCCGAGCTGCTGAACCAGCGCGAGCGCCTGGACCGCCCGCAGGTGGACATCAGCTTTCCCGAAATCGAGAAGTTCGACCACCTGCCTCCGGCGCGGGTCGAGGGCGCGAGCGCCTTCGTCTCCATCATGGAAGGCTGCAGCAAGTACTGCAGCTACTGCGTGGTGCCCTACACGCGCGGCGAGGAGGTCAGCCGCCCCTTCGACGACGTGCTGGTGGAAGTCGCGGGCCTGGCCGACCAGGGCGTCAAGGAGATCACGCTGCTCGGCCAGAACGTGAACGCCTACCTGGGCAAGATGGGCGGCACCGCCGAGATCGCCGACTTCGCGCTGCTATTGGAGTATGTGGCCGAGATCCCCGGGATCGAACGCATCCGCTACACCACCAGCCACCCCAACGAGTTCACGCCGCGCCTGATCGCGGCCTACGCCAGCATCCCCAAGCTGGTCAACCACCTGCACCTGCCGGTGCAGCACGGCAGCGACCGCATCCTGATGGCCATGAAGCGCGGCTACACGGCCATGGAGTACAAGAGCACGGTGCGCAAGCTGCGCGCCATCCGCCCCGACCTGGCCATGAGCAGCGATTTCATCGTCGGCTTCCCCGGCGAGACCGAGGACGACTTCAACAAGATGATGAAGCTGATCGACGACATCCACTTCGACAACAGCTTCAGCTTCATCTTCAGCCCGCGCCCCGGCACGCCCGCCGCCGGCCTGCACGACGACACACCGCACGACGTGAAGCTGCGCCGCCTGCAGCACCTGCAGTCCGTGGTCAACGCCAACATCAAGTCCATCAGCGAAAGACGCGTGGGCACGGTGCAGCGCATCCTGGTGGAAGGCGCCTCCAAGCGCGACGCCACCGAGCTCATGGGCCGCACCGAGTGCAACCGCGTGGTCAACTTCGTGGGCCAGCCGCGCCTGGTGGGCCAGATGGTGGACGTGACCATCACCGAAGCCAAGGCCTACACCCTGCGCGGCGAGGTCCTGACCTACGAAACCGCTGCGGCCTGAGCTCACGGCAGCCCCGATGGCGGACACCAGCACGGCGCCCCCCGCAGCCGATCCCGGCAGGAACCGCCTGCATGGCCTGTCCTTCCAGCAACTGCTGCTGCTGGCCTTTCTGCTGATCGCGGGGCTGCTCGGCGCCAGCTCGCTGGGCGCCCTGTACTCGCTGGAACAGCTCATGGTGCAAAGCCGCGAGGGCGCCGTGCAGGCCACGCGCCTGAGCGCCGCCGCCCAGGCCCTGGGCCAGCGCGGGCAGACCATGGAGCGCGCGGCGCGGCAATCGCTGGTGCTGGGCGATGCGCAGCTGCGCCGCGGCTTCGACGACATCGCGCGCGACGCCCAGCAGACCCTGCAGCAGCTGCAGGAGGGCGGGCTTGCGGCCAGGCATGTGGCGCAGTGGCGCGCGCACCTGGCCACGGTGCAGTCGCTCATGGCAGCGCCGGCCGCCGTATCGCTGGAGAACGAACGCGCTGTAGCCGAGGAGTTCGCCTCGCTCGACACGCTGAACAACGCCATCGTGCAGGCCATGCAGGAGCTCAATGCCGAGCGCAACAGCGCCCTGCAGGCCAAGGTCGACGCCAGCCGCCGCGAGGTCACGCACCAGGTGGTGGGCGTGATCGTGCTGGCGCTGGTGCTGGCCCTGTCCTTCGGCATCTGGCTGGCGCGGCCGTTCAAGCGGCTCGAAGGGGCCATCCGCCTGCTTGGCGAGAACGACCTGGAGCAGCCCATCCAGATCAGCGGCCCGGCCGACGTGCGCCGTGTGGGCCTGCAGCTCGAATGGCTGCGTCTGCGCCTCCTGGAACTCGACTCGGACAAGGCGCGCTTTCTGCGCCATGTGTCGCACGAGCTCAAGACGCCCCTGGCCTCGATGCGCGAGGGCGTGGCCTTGCTGCAGGACGGCGTGACCGGCGAGCTCAACCCCGGGCAGCAGGAGGTCGCGCAGATCCTGCACCACAACACGATCGTGCTGCAAAACGAGATCGAGGCGCTGCTGCGCTTCAACGCCGCCGCCTTCGAGGCCCGGCAACTGCACCGCCGCGACACCGACCTGCTGGCGCTGCTGGAGGCCCAGGTCGAATCGCAGCGCCTGCAGTGGCAGGCCCGCGGCCTGCGCGTGCTGGTGCAGGGCGCGCCCGTGTCGCTGGCGCTCGACGGCGACAAGATCGCCTCGGCCATCGGCAACCTGCTGTCCAATGCCATCCGCTTCTCGCCCAAGCAGGGCACGGTGCGCCTGTCGGTGTCCAAGGTGCCGGGCCGGGTGCGCATCGACGTCGTCGACCAGGGCCCGGGCGTGGCCCCGGCCGACCGGCCCCATGTCTTCGAGCCCTTCTACCGCGGTGCGCGCCAGCCCGAGGATGCCGTGCGCGGCACCGGGGTCGGCCTGTCCATCGTCCAGGAATACATCGGCGCCCACGGCGGCCGGGTGGAACTGGTGGAAGATGGCGACCAATCCTTCTTTCGCATCGAATTGCCCCATGCCTCCTAGCCTGTCCCCCTCCCGTGCAGCGCGGTGCCAGATCGGTGCGCTGGTGCTGGCACCCGCAGCGCTGCTGGCCGCCTGCATCCACACACCGCCCGCGGACAAGACACCGCCGGCCCCCGTGGCCGTGGTGGTGCCCGCGCCCCTGCCGGTGGCGCCACCGCCCGCCGAGCCGCCCCGCGAAGCCGCCTCGCAGGCCAGCGCGCCGGTGCCCGAGGTATCCCAGATCACCCAGGCGCTGGCCTATGCCGACCGCGTGCAGCGCATGCCCCCCGCCGAGCTGGGCCGCGAAATCGCCCGCCTGGGCGAGGCCGAGGACACGCTGGCCGCCAGCCCCTTGAACCTGGCGCTGGCACTGGCCCAGACACGCCAGCCCGTGGACACGGCCCGCGCCCTGGCGCAGGTGCAACGCCTGCTGGGCCACAACGACCCCGCCATGCAGCCCCTGCAGCCCCTGGCCCGCCTGCTGGAAGCGCGGCTGCTGCAGCAGCGCCGGCTGGAGGAGCAACTGGAGCGGCAGGCCCAGCAGCTGCGCGATGCCCAGCGCCGCACCGAGCAGCTCAACGAACGCCTGGAAGCCGTGCGCGCCATCGAGCGCAGCATGACCGCCCGGCCCCCCACCCCCACCGCCAGCGAGACCCGCTGAACCATGCCTCCAACCAGCAAGCCATCCAGCGCCCCGGCCAGCGGCCAGCACCGCATCCTGGTGGTGGATGACGACGCCGACATGCTGCGCCTGCTCTCGCTGCGCCTGAAAGGCGCGGGCTACGAGGTGATCGCCGTGGGTTCGGCCGAGGCGGCGCTGGCCCAGCTCGAGATGGCACGGCCGCAGCTGGTGCTCAGCGACGTGCGCCTGCCCGGCAAGGACGGACTGGCCCTGTTCGACGAGGTGCGCGAGCGCCACCCCTCGCTGCCAGTGATCCTGCTGACCGCGCACGGCACCATCCCCGACGCGGTGGAGGCCACCTCGCGCGGCGTCTTCACCTACCTGACCAAGCCCTACGACGGCAAGGACCTGCTCGAAAAAATCGGCCAGGCGCTGGCCCTGAGCGCCCCGGTGGTGGCCCAGGCGCATGCCAACGAAGCCTGGCGCACCGAGATCGTGAGCCGCTCCAACCGCATGACCGAGCTGCTGGCCGAGGCCTACATGGTGGCCCAGTCGGACGCCAGCGTGCTGCTGCTGGGCGACAGCGGCGCCGGCAAGGAGCTGCTGGCCCAGGCCATCCACCGGGCCAGCCCGCGCGCGGCCAGGCCCTTCGTGGCGGTCAACTGCGGCGCCATCCCCGAGGCGCTGCTCGAATCCGAGCTGTTCGGCCACGTCAAGGGCGCGTTTACCGACGCGACCAGCAACCACAAGGGCCTGTTCCAGGCCGCGGAGGGCGGCACCCTGCTGCTCGACGAGATCGGTGACATGCCACCGGCCCTGCAGGTCAAGCTCCTGCGCGTGCTGCAGGAGCGGGCCGTGCGGCCCGTGGGGTCGAGCCAGTCCACGCCCATCGACGTGCGCATCATCTCGGCCACGCACCGCGACCTGGAGGCCGCGATGGCCACAGCCCAGTTCCGCGAGGACCTGTACTACCGCCTCAACGTGGTGACGCTGGCGCTGCCCACGCTGGCCGAGCGGCGCGAGGACATCGCCCTTTTGGCCAACCACTTCCTGGACCGGCTGGCGCGCAAGTACGACAAGCGCCTGTCGGGCTTCGCGCCCGAGGCGCTCAAGGCCCTGACCACGGCCGCCTGGCCCGGCAATGTGCGCCAGCTGTTCAACGTGGTCGAGCAGGTGTGCGCGCTGTCCACCACGCCGCTGGTGCCGCTCACGCTGGTGCAGCGCGCGCTGCGCATCCCCTCGGCCCAGGTGCTGAGCTTTGCCGACGCACGCCAGCGCTTCGAGCGCGAGTACCTGGTGGGCCTGCTCAAGATGACCGATGGCAACGTGGCCGACGCCGCGCGCCTGGCCCAGCGCAACCGCACGGAGTTCTACCGGCTGTTGCAAAAGCATGCGCTGACACCCGGCCACTTCAAGAGCGACGCCACGCCGGACGAGGGCCTGGGCGATGACGTCGCCGATGAGCGACAGGAGTAAGTCGTTGATTTCAAAGGGATTGCCCAGAGTCGGCCATCCCCTTGTCGCTATCCGGCGACAAAAACCGGGCTTTTGGGGCTGTTTTGCTGCACCGCACATCTGCTTACAGGCCACACAACGCCTAAGCCGTTGATACACAAGCGTTTTTTCAAGCTGGCACAGGGTTTGCCCTATATGCCGGCATGGATGCTGTCTTTCCTTTCTTTTCACGCCCCTTGCGCCGCAGTGCTGCGACCGTGCTGGCGCTGTCAGCCTTGCTGGCGGCCAGCGTGGCGCAGGCCCAGGCGTTCGATTTCGAGAGCCTGACGAAGCTGGCACGCGAGCGCGCTGACAAGCCTTTCGTTGCTGCCAGCGACAAGCTGCCTGCCGATCTGGCCCAGCTCAACTACGACCAGGTGCGCGACATCCGCTACAAGCCCGAGCGCGCCTTGTGGCGCGCCGAGAAGCTGCCCTTCGAGGCCATGTTCTTCCACCTGGGCCTGTACCAGACACAGCCGGTGCGCATCCACGAGGTGACGCCCACCGGTACGCGCGACATCCCCTACAGCCGCGCCGACTTCGACTACGGCAAGAACACGGTGCAGCCCCAGGCCTGGGGCGACCTGGGCTTTGCGGGCTTTCGCCTGCACAACCACCTCAACGCGCCCGAGTACAAGGACGAACTGGCCGTGTTCCAGGGCGCGAGCTACTTCCGCGCGCTGGGCGCGGGCCAGCAGTACGGCCTGTCCGCCCGCGGCCTGGCCATCGACACGGTGGGCGGCAGCGGCGAGGAGTTCCCGCGCTTCACCGACTTCTGGCTGGCCAAGCCCGACGCCCAGGGCAAGCAGGTCGCCGTGTTCGCACTCCTCGACTCGCCCCGTGCCACCGGGGCCTACCGCTTCGACATCACGCCCGGGCCGCAGACGCTGACCACGGTGCGCGCGCGGGTCTTCGTGCGCGGCAATGCCGCCAAGCCCATCGGCACGCTGGGTGTGGCGCCGCTGACCAGCATGTTCTTCTTTGGCGAGAACCAGCCGCGCAAGCAGGACTTCCGCCCCGAGGTGCACGACTCGGACGGCCTGATGGTCGCCACCGGTGAAGGCGAGTGGCTGTGGCGCCCGCTGCAGAACCCGGGCAGCACGCTGGTGACTTCGTTCACCACCACCAACCCCAAGGGCTTCGGCCTGATGCAGCGCGACCGCCAATGGGCCAGCTACGAGGACGTCGAAGCCCGCTACGAGCGCCGCCCCAGCGCCTGGGTGCGCCCGCTGCACGACTGGGGCCCGGGCCGCGTGGAGCTGGTTCAGAACAACACCCCCGACGAAACGCACGACAACATCGTCGCCTACTGGGTGCCGGCCAAGTTGCCAGCCCCCGGCACGCCGCTCGAGTTCTCGTACGAGCTCGGCTGGCAGGGCGACGAGCAGCAGCGCCCGCCGGGCAGCTGGGTCACGCAGTCGCGCCGCGGCATGGGCTTTTCCAAGCAGAGCGCCCAGGAGCTGCGCCAGCAGGTGCAGTACGTGGTCGATTTCACTGGCCCGGCGCTGGCGGCCCTGCCGGCCGATGCCGCCGTGAAGGCCGTCGTCACCGCCGACGCCAACGGCAAGGTTCTCGAAAACGCGGCCTACCGCAACCCTGCCACCGGGCAGTGGCGCATGACCGTGCGCGTACAGCGCCAGCAGGCCGATCGCCCGATCGAGCTGCGCGCCTTCCTTCAACACGACAACAACGCTGTGAGCGAAACATGGACGCACATCATTCTTCCCGAGTAAGCCCGTTGGAGCCCCTCGCCCTTGAAGACCATGGCACCGGTCGCACGCAGCGCAGCACGCTGCGCGAGGAGCGCCACCCCAACTCCATGACCGCGCCGCCGCTCAACCGCGGCTCCATGGTGCCCCTGCCCTGGCGCGGTTTCTGGAACAGCATCGGCACCGCCTTGCTGCTGCGCCTGACCGGCCGCCCCGGCAGCGCCGCACCGGCCACCCCGGCCGGCCTGCAGCACGAGGCCTGGCAGGGTGCTGCCCAGCGCCGCCGCTGGACCTTTGCGCTGCTCACGGTGTTGAGCACCACGCTGGCCACGACCCTCTTCGCCGGAGTGCAGCCCGACTACGACAACGCCTGGCTGGGCTATGGCCAGATGGCGCTGTTCGCGCTGCTCTCGGCCTGGGTGGTCACCGGCTTCATGACCGGCATGATGGGTTTCTGGGTCATGCTGCGCGGCGACCGCCACGCGCTGTCGGCCAAAAGCGTGGCATCGCACACGCTCTCGCCCGATGCGCGCACGGCCATCATCATGCCGATCTGCAACGAGGACGTGGCGACCGTGTTCGCCGGCCTGCGCGCCACCTGCGAGTCGGTGGCGGCCACGGGCCACGGCACGACCTTTGACGTGTTCGTGCTGTCCGACAGCTACGACCCCGCGATTGCCAAGGCCGAGCGTGCCGCCTGGGAAGACCTGCGCAGCGCGCTGGCCGAGCATGCCCAGCAGCCTCAGGTGCAGGTGTACTACCGCCTGCGCACGCGCCGCAGCCACCGCAAGGCCGGCAACGTGGCCGACTTCTGCCGCCGCTGGGGCAAGGACTACCGCTACATGGTGGTGCTCGATGCCGACAGCGTGATGAGCGGCGACTGCATCGTCTCCATGGCCAAGCTGATGGAAGCCAACCCCAGCGCCGGCATCGTCCAGACCGCCACACAGGCCATCGGCCACGTCACGCTGCACGCGCGCGCACAGCAGTTCGCCTCGCGCGTCACCGGCCGACTGTTCACCCTGGGCATGCAGTACTGGCAACTGGGCGAGTCGCACTACTGGGGCCACAACGCCATCATCCGCATGGAGCCGTTCATGCAGCACTGCGCGCTGGCGCCCATCGCGGGCAAGGGCGGTATGTCGGGCGGCATCATGTCGCACGACTTCGTCGAGGCCGCGCTGATGCGCCGCGCCGGCTACCACGTGTGGCTGGTATCCGACCTGGTCGGCAGCTACGAGCAGCAGCCGCCGGACCTGCTGGCCGAGCTGCAGCGCGACCGCCGCTGGTGCCAGGGCAACCTGCAGAACGCCCGCCTGATGGCCGAGCCCGGCATCCATGCGGTGCACCGCTCGATGTTCGTGACCGGCGCCATGGCCTACCTCTCGGCCCCGCTGTGGCTGGCCTTCCTGACGCTGGGCACGGCCCTGTGGCTGTCGGGCGCGCCGGTGGTGGCCAACTGGCACATCCTGCCGGCCGAGCTGCTGGGCCTGTGGGGCTGGACGGTGTCCATGCTGTTCCTGCCGCGCATCCTGGGCGTGACCGCGGTCTTCATGCGCCGCGAGCAGGCGCAGTACGGCGGCGGCTGGAGCCTGGTCAAGAGCGCCGTGGTCGAGAGCGTGCTGGCCATCCTGCAGGCGCCCGTGCGCATGCTGGCCCACTCGCTGTTCGTGCTGCTGGCCATCACCGGTCTGGAGCTGCAGTGGAAGTCGCCCCCGCGCGAAGCCAATGCCGTGCCCTGGGGCCAGGCCACGCGCCAGCTCGCGCCCATGACCGCCGTGATCGCCCTGCTGGCCCTGGGCGTGGCCTTCGTCGACGGCAGCGCGCTGCTGTGGCTCATGCCCGTGGGCCTGCCGCTGGCGCTGGCCATTCCGCTGGCGGTGCTGACCAGCCAGATCGCGCTGGGCAAGGCGATGCGTGCGCAGCGCCTGCTGCTGATCCCCGAAGAGTCGTGGTCGCCACCGGTGCTGCGCCGCGCCTGGCTGCATGCCAGCCGCCTGGCACGGCCGGCCCTGCGGGCGGCATGATCAAAGTGTGACAAATGCCACACAAACACGAAGCCGGTGCATGCACCGGCTTTTTTCTTGTCCGCTACCCATTCGATAGCACCTGATGCTGGCTGGCCGTGAATGACAACGGAACCAGCGGCTTGGCCAGTCACCCAAACAGGCGCTGGACAGGCCACGGCACTCCCTTACGATACGCACGCCTCGGAACCCGCCGCGCACAAGGTGGCGGGTTCTGCCGATTGTTGTTGCCTTCCTGTGGACCTGCCCTCGATGCCATCGCTCCTCGCTCCCTGCGCCGCCAAGCGGCGCTTCTTCCACGCCAGTGCCCTGGCACTGGCCCTCGCGGCCGCAGGCTGCGCCGCGCCCCCCGCGCAAGTGGCCGAGACCCCGCCCCCCGTGCCCCAGGCCGCCCCCGAACCCGCGCCGCCGGCCGAGCCACCAGGCCGCATCATCTTTGCCGGCTTTGCGATGCACTCGCAATCCAAGGCCTTCCGCAACGACGTGCAGCTGGCCGAAAAGCTGGTCAGCGAGATCGACCCCAATGCCCTGATGCTGCGGCTGGCCAACCCGGCCAAGGACCAGAGCGCCGACTGGCCGCAGGCCACGGCCGAGAACTTCGCGCTGGTGATGGCCAAGACGGCCGAGGTGGCGCGCCCGCGTGACCGCGTGCTGCTGTTCATCTCCACCCATGCCAACCCCGGCCTGCTCAGCGTCAACGCGGGTGGCAAGAACCAGCAACCCATCACGCCCAAGATCCTCAGCGACGCCCTGGCCCCCCTGGCCAAGGTGCCCACGCTGGTGGTGCTGTCCGCCTGCTACAGCGGTGCCTTCATCGAGCCGCTGAAGGCCCCGAACCGCGTGGTGCTGACCGCGACCGATGCGCGCGGCACCTCGTTCAAGTGCCAGTACACCGGCAACCATACCCCGTTCGCCGAAGCCCTGTTCGGCCAAGCCGGTGCCGAGAAGCTGTCGCTCACCGACTGGATGGGCGAAGCCCAGAAATCCATCGCCGCGCAGGAAAAGCGCCGCAAGCTGCCGGCCTCCAAGCCCCTGGCCTTTGTCGGCGACGAAGCCAAGTCCTGGGCCGGCCAGCCGCTCAAGGACTGGCTGCAGGCGCCATAAGCGCCCGCACGCCCGCACGCCGGGTACACCGCCCGGCTTTCTCCTTCTTCCTCTTTTCGCTGCACACCATGCTGACTGCCACCGCTCCGACCCTGCACGCCACCCCGCTGTCCGGCCCCTTGCTGGACGCCTACCTGGACGAAGCCGAGGCCTTGTTCGAGGCCAGCGAAGAGGACAGCGCAGCGGACGGCCAGGGCGAGAGTGAGGAAGCCGCCCATGCACGGCGCATGCAGGCCCTGGCCGACATGCTGGGCCTGCAGCCGCTGCAGCCCGGATCGCTCGACGTGCTGCACCGCGTGCATGAGCTGTGGATGCAGGCCGGCCAGCCGGCGCAGGCCCTGCAGGCCATCGACACCCATGCCACCGCCCTGGTGAGCGAGCTGCCTGCCTCCGAGCGCCACGACGCGCAGGTGCACGCTGGCTTCGCCCGCACCCAGGCCTTGCGCGCCCTGCCCGAGCAAGCCGCGCTGCTGCGCCAGGCGCTCGACGCAATGGCGCGCCTGCTGGCCCAGCCGCCGCTGGACCAGCAGTCCGACCGGGCCTGGGAGCACCTGGCAGGCCAGGCCGAGCGCAGCCAGGACTATGGCGTCTGGCGCCGCTGCGCCGAAGCCCGCTATGCACTGCAGGTGGTGCAGCCCGGGCGCTCTGCCTACCGCGCCTGGGACGAGGCGGTAAAAGCCACGCGCCTGGCCGAAGTGGCCGCCGCCGAGGGCAACGCGGCGCAGGCGCGGCAGTTGGTGCAGCAGGCCATGGACCAGCTGCGCAACGCCGCCCCCGGGCAGGACGTGGACCACGAGGACTGGCTGAAGCTGGGCGAGCAATTCGTGGCCCTGGACCCGACGAGCATCGAGACCATCGTGCAGCAGATCCCGGCACGCATGCCCGCCGACCTGACCCGGCCGCTGCAGCGCGACGTCTCGGTGCGCCGCGCCCGCCTGCAGGCTCCC
>NZ_AKJX01000098.1 GCF_000276605.1 Acidovorax sp. CF316
TGACGGAGGTGCCGTTGCCCAGTTGCCCGTTCATGTTGTTACCCCAGGTCCACAGCGTGCCATCGCTCAGGATGGCGGCCGAGTTCGTGGCACCCGTGGCGAACTTCACCACGGTGGCGGCGTGGGCGCCGACCGCGGCGGCGAGCAAGGTGCACGCAATTGCCCATTTCGCTGCCAGTTGGCGGGGCGAAGCGATCGGCAGCGCCTGCGCGGGGTGGGTCAACACGTCCAGGAAATTCATGGGGATCCGCCTTTCAACAAAACATAAAAGAAGGAAAAAGAAGGAAACAAACAGACAACGAGAACGATCCGGGCGGACCCCTCCACAAGTACGCGCGGCAAAAAAAGCGCTGGCCTGGCAACCCGCCGCAACACGGCACGCAATGCAACCGGCAACCGCGGGGCAGCCCGGATCCGTCCCCCTCCCCTGCGCGCTGCGCAGTATGCGCAGGGCAGCGCGGCTTGTCCCTACCCCAGGCGGGTAGTGCGTCGTCCACGAGGTGCCGAGCCACCGGCTTGGGTGCGCTGATGCCGGTTGGCGGGCACCCATGGGCCCCGCAGAGGCATGGCAGGGTACCTGGCCGCAAGGACCCCCCCATTCGGCCAGGCGCGCACGCCTGCGGGGCCCGCCAATCGCGAGCCGGTAGAGGCCGGGCCCGAGCGCTGCCTCAGTGAATGGCGCCCGGCCAGTCCAGCACGGCCTCACGAACCGCCGGCGCAAGTTCGCACCGCCCAACGTACGCGGCGACGTGGGGCCGAAGGCCGCCGCTCCAGAACCGGTCGGCACCCAGGTTCTTCATGCGCAACAGCTCAATCGCCCAGAAGAGGTCGGCCATGGTCAGCGCCTCGCCAAAAAGCCAAGGCGATGCGCGCTGGGCCAGAGTCTGCTCCAGCTGGCTGCAGGCGGCCTCCGCCTTCTCGTAGGCACGGAGCATGGCCTCTTGCGAGAACAGTTGCTCGGCGGCACACAGCTCCTTGGCCCGCTTGGCCCGGTAACCGCGTTGCAGTAGCTCGTCCTGCGGGAAATCAGCCAGGTACCGGTCGCACCGCGCCACCTTTTTCATGGCGAAATCCACGCCGGTGCCCGCCCGCGGCGACGCGCCGTAGCGGTGTGCATCCGGCGTGCGCCCGACCAGCATCTGGTAGTTGGGCAGTTCGTCGACCAGCCCCAGCTCTTGGTCGATTCCATCGGCCAGGTGGCCCGGGCGAAGCGTCGCGGCAGGGTCCGCCAGACCGTCCAGGTAGCTGCATATCCGCCTGGAGTCGATGACGACCTTGCCCGCCGTCCAGTCCACCAGCGTGGGAACCACAGCGGGATCGCAACCCCCCGTCGCCACCGCGGTACTGCCGGAGTGCAAGGACACCAGGGGCAGACCCTCGCTGTCGCACGCCAGCATGCGCAGGCGCACGTACTGCGGCAGATAGGTCTCTCCGGCAACAATGCTCATGGAGCTGGACAGGTACGCCATGCCGTGGTGGGCCAGCACTGCGCGGACCTTCTGCGAGCAGATCGAATTGGGCGCGTGGAACAGTTCAAAGCGCGCCCTCCCGCCCGGGGAGGATCCAATCGGTTCGGAGCGGGCCGACAGCTGGGCGCGGGCGTTCGTGACAAGGGTTTCGAGGTCGGAGTTCATGGGGTCTGGTTGCTTGTGGGGAGGTGTTGCACCCGGCGCGCGCCCGCGGGTGCGCGAGGCCGGGCCTGGGGGGTCGTGGCGCTTCAGTCCGCCTTGATGCCGGCCTTGGACACCACCTGGCTCCAGCGTTCGACATCCTGCTGCACCTGCTGTGCGAAATCGGCGGGAGAACTGGTGGACACGGCCAGGCCCTGGGCCTGCAAGGTGTCCAGCGTGGACTTTTGCGACAGGGCCTCCAGCAGCGCCGCGTTGAGCCTGCCGATGGCGCTGGCCGGCGTTGCCGCGGGAGCAAACAGCCCGAACCAGTTCGCGTGCGACAGCTCGGAGTACCCCGCCTCCCGAAATGTCGGCACCAGCGGGGCTGCGGCCACCCTGGTACCGTCCGCCACGGCGAGCAGCCGCAGCTTGCCGGCGTTGACATGCGGCATCGCCACCTGCAGCGACATCACGCCCACCTGCACGTGCCCGCCCACCAGATCGGTCACCGCGCCGGCCATGCCCTTGTAGGGCACGTGCAGCAGGTCGGTGGCGGTGGATTGCTTGAACAGCTCCATCAGCACATGGTGCGGCGATGCGGCGCCGGGCGTCGCATAGGTCAGCCGGCCCGGCTCGCTGCGGGCCAACGCCACCAGCTCGGCCACCGACGACACCGGCACCGAGGGGTGCACCACCAGCGCCATGGAGCCGACAGCCGCCCGGCCGATCGCCGCGAGGTCCCTGTGGGGCAGAGCCGCCAGCTTGCGGTAGAGGCTGGGGGTCATGGCCAGGGAGTCCGCGGCCATGAGCAGCGTATGCCCGTCGGCGGCAGACTTGGCAACGCTGGCCATGGCAATGGTTCCGCTGGCACCGGGCTTGTTCTCCACGACCACCGGCTGCCCCAACCTGCGGGACATGAAGGGCGCCACGGAGCGCGCAATGATGTCGGCGCCGCTGCCCGGCGTGTAGGGCACGACGATGGTGATGGGCTGCATCGCAAACGGCGCCACCTGCGCATGCGCAGCGCCCGCAGCCACGGCAAGGACAGCGCCCAGGGCCGCCAGGAAGGGCCTGCGCAGCAGGCCAGGCAGTGCAGGCCTGCGCGCCCTGGCGATGGAGGTTGCCGTTGCCCTGCCCCCCGCGCTGGGCAACGGGTCGGGGTGGCCGTCGTGGTTTGTCATCGAAGCTCCTCGCCGCTGCGGCGGTACACGGCAGCCACCATGACCACCTGATAATTAGTAGCTTAAGCTACCTTTTATCAGGCCATGCTGGTGTAAACCCGGGACTCGGCAAATCCCTCGTGGGGCCGTATATGGAGCGTTGGAAGCCTAGCCGGATGCCGGACCGTCTTCGCCAGAGGCATCGCTGCGCTTGCGCATCCGGCGCGCCACCGTCAGCTTGCGACCGCTGGATGCCAGGTCCGGGTGGCTGTTGAGCACGTTGTGGTACAGGGCGCGCAAGGTCCTGCGCATGGTGTCCACGTCCGCCGTTGGAATGCCGTGCAGCCAGCTCGCCTCCAGCGCCCTGGCCTGGGGCATGACTTCGCGCACCAGGGCGCGGCCATCGGCAGTGATGGAGACACGCGTGGCGCGCTTGTCGGCAGCCGAGGTGAAGCGCAGCACCAGCCCGCGATCCTGCGCCTGCAGCACGACCCGCGAGAGGTAGGACAGCTCGGTTCCCGCGTGCGCCGCGAGTTCGCTGAGGGTCTGGTCGTTGCCGTCCGTCAGCGCGGTCAGCACGCGCCATTCGGGAAGGCTCAGATGGTGCTTCTTCAGGATGTCGGCAAACGTGGCGGACACGATGTCCGCCGACCGGTTGAGGAGGTAGCCCAGCGACTGGTCCAGCCGATAAGGCTCGTTCAAGGGGATGGGGGATTGCTTGCCAGTGGCCATGTCTTGTTGTGCGAAAAACGATGCGTCCATCGGAGTCTAGCGACCGCCGGCACGGCTGCGGACGGCAGGCGCAAGCGCCCTCACTCCAGAAACAGCTCCGCCACCATCGCACGCAGCCATCTGTTGCCGGGATCGTGGTGAAAGCGCTCGTGCCAGTGCTGCTTGATGGCAAAGGTCGGCAGCGGGAATGAGGTCTGCACCAGGCGCACCGCCGCAATCCTTGCCAGGGTCTGGGCGACGCGTGCGGGCACCGTGGCGATCAGGTCGGTCTGCGCCAGCAGGTTGCCCAGGCCCGGCAGCGTGTGCAGGGTCAGCACCACATCGCGCTGCATCTTCAGGCGCTTGAGCTCCTGCTCCAGCAAGCCATGCCCGGTGCCCGGCGCGATGATGGCCACGTGCCGCTCCCGCCGGTAAAGCGGCCGGGTGACACGCGACGCAAGGCGCGGGTGCGCCTTTCTCACCACGCAGGCAAACCCCTCATCGAAGAGCTTTTGCTGGTAGAAGCCCGCATCGAGCTCGGGCATGTAGCCCACGGCCAGATCGGCATCGCCGGCCTCCAGGCGGGCCGCCGTCTCGGGGGCGATCCGCAGCACCTCGATCTGGATGCCCGGGGCCACGGACTCGACCTTCTTGACCAGCCGCGGCAGAAACTCCAGATGGCTGACGTCGGTCATGCTGATGCGAAAGTGCCGCTTCGAGGTCAGCGGGTCAAACACCACCTGCTGTTTCGTGGCGGTGCGCAGCAGCTCCAGCGCTTGCCGCAAAGGGCCAAGCAGGTCGGCGGCATGCGGCGTGGGCACCATGCCCTGCGCGGTTCGCACGAACAGCTGGTCGTTGAACTGCCGCCGCAGGCGTGCCAGGGCCAGGCTCACCGAGGTCTGCGGAATGTCCAGATTCTCAGCCGCGCGCGACACGCTGCGCGTCTTGTAGACCTCATCGAACACGGAGAGCAGCCGCATGTCCATTATTTCAAATCCTGCTGAGAGTTATGCCGCGCATTAAATAGACGCAATGTTGCTCTCCCCCTAAAGTTTGCGCAATCCCTGTACCGCATGCGGGGGACACACAAGGAGACAACACCCATGGCATCCGACACACGGTCCATTTTTTTCACCGCATTCCCCTCCATCCGCGCCGCCGCCGCACTGGCATGCCTGTGCCTGGCCGGCCTGCCGGCCTGGAGCCAGGATTGGCCGCAAGGCCCCGTCCGGCTCGTGGTGCCCTTCGACGCAGGCTCCACCCCGGACCTGGCCGCGCGGGCCATTGGCGAGCGGCTTGCGGCCCGGCTGCACCAACCCTTCGTGGTCGAGAACAAGAGCGGCGCGGCGGGCAACATCGGCACCGACGCGATTGCCAAGGCGAGCCCCGATGGCCGCACCATCGGCGTGAGCATCGCCGGCCCGCTCGGGGTGAATGCGCTGCTGTTCAAGAAGCTGCCCTACGACCCCGCCAGGGACCTTGCGCCCATCACCATCGCCGTCTCCCAGCCCTCCGTGCTGGTGGTTGGCAAGAAGCTGGAGAGCGCCGACGCCAAGGCGCTCGCCTCCACCATGAAAGGCGCGAAGCTGACGTTTGCGTCCATCGGCGCCGGTTCGATCTCGCACCTGGGCATGGCTGCGCTGGCCGCCCAGGGCGGTGCCGATGCGGTGCACATTCCCTACCGCGGGTCGGGGGCGGCCGTCACCGCCCTGCTGTCCGGTGAGGTCGACATGGCACTGCTGCCGGCGGCGGCGGTCATGCCCCACGTCAAGGCAGGCAAGCTGTGGGCCCTGGCCGTGGCTTCGCCGACGCGGTCACCCTCGCTCCCCCATGTTCCCACCCTTGCGGAAAGCGGCCTGCCCGCCATCAAGGCGGACGCCTGGATTGCCTTTGTCGCGCCGGCTCGCACGCCGGACGCCGTCCTGAAGACGCTGCATAGCCAGATCGCGCAGATCCTCGCCGAGCCGGCCATGGTGGAGCGATTGCGCGCGCAGTACATGGACCCCGCAGGCGGCTCGCCCGAAGACATGCGCAAACAGCTCGGCGCCGACATCGCACGCTGGAAGCCGGTGATCGAAGCCAACCGCATCGCCCTGGATTGATGCAATGAAAGAAGAGAACGAGATGGCTGTTGAAACACTGCTGGAGCCCGCGCGCCACCTGCCGGTCTTTGGTGAATACGACGTGGTGGTGGTGGGCGGCGGGCCGGCCGGCCTGGCGGCTGCGGTGAGCGCCGCGCGCAGGGGGGCGCGGACCCTGCTCGTGGAGTCCTACGGCTTTCTGGGCGGCATGGGCACGGCGGGCGGCGTCACCAACTTTGCCGGCCTGTACGGCCGGCATGAAGGGGAGATGAAGCTCCTGGTGCGGGGTGTCGTTGACGAGCTGCTGGACCGCCTGCAGGCGCAGGGAGGGCTGAACCAGCCGCAGGACGGCATGCAGGGGCGCATCCGCGTGCGCTCCTACGACACCTCCATCTACAAGTGCGCGGCCGACCAATGGCTGCTCGGTGCGGGCGTGCAGTTGCTGTTCCATGCGCGGGCCGCAGGCGTGCTGCGCGATGGCAACCGCATCCAGGCGCTGGTCGTCGAGACGAAATCGGGCCGGCAGGCGATTCGCGGCAACGTGTTCATCGACTGTTCCGGCGACGCGGATGTGGCGGCCTTCGCCGGCGTTGCGCACGAGGTCGGCGATGGGCACGGCAGCGGCCTGTTCCCCTCGACGATGTTCCGGGTCGGGCATGTCGATGCCGACCGGGCGCTGCCGGCCGTGGGCGAGTTCAAGGCGATCAACGACTTCATGGAACGGGCGCAGGAGCAATTTCCGGGCAGGTACCGGTTTCCCCGCGAAGGAGCGATCCTGCGGCCCCAGATCCATCCGGCGGAGTGGCGCGCCAACGTCACCTCCATCGCCAATGCCCGGGGGCAGGCCATGAACGCCGTGAACGCCATCGAGCTGAGCGACGGCGAGGTGGAGGGGCGCCGGCAGATCGCCGAGTACTTCCGCTTCCTGCGCGAACAGGTTCCAGGCTTCGAAGGCTCGCGCATCGTGGAGATCGCGCCGCAGATCGGCATCCGCGAAACCCGCCGCATCGAGGGCCTGTACGCGCTGACGGGCGAAGACATTCTCCAATCGGCCCGCTTCGACGACCGGATCGGCTTCAACGCCTGGCCCATGGAGCTGCACCGTGCGGGCGGCATCTCCTGGGGCTTCCCATCGGACCCGCGCAGGGCCTACAACGACCTGCCCTGGAGGATGCTCGTGCCCAAGGTGTTGGAGAATCTGCTCGTGGCGGGCCGCTGCGCGTCCATGACCCACGAAGGCCAGTCCGCGGCGCGCGCCAGCGGTGGGTGCTTCGTGATGGGGCAGGCTGCGGGCACGGCCGCCGCCCTGGCGGGCGCCCAAAGGCTCCAGGACACCGATGTCCACCGCCTGCAGTCGTGCCTGCGCGAGGACGGGGCGCTGCTGGAGGCCTGAGAGGTCAAGAGGCCCCCGGCAGCATCGCCCTGGCCTTGCGCAGGCCGAACGCACCGCTGCAGAGCTGCGCTTTGCCGTCACCCCACAACTGCGAGCTGCGGCAGGCGGCGGCGGCCACTCACCGAACAACCGGCGCGTCAGGCAACTCGTTGGCGTAAGCGATGCCGGCGCCCAGCCTGGGAAAGTGCGCCGCCTGCCTGGCCGACACTGCATCCACCGCCTGCGCCAGGCCCTCTTCGTAGCGGCCTTCGCGCAGGTGCACAGCCAGTTGCGACACTACCGCCTCCCATTCGCCCGGCGGCACGCTGCGGGCCAGGCCACGATCGGCCACGATCTCGATGGCGTGCTCGGGCACCAGCAGGTAGATCAGCACGCCGTTGTTGTGCTCGGTGTCCCACACGCGCAGCTTGCTGAACAGCATGAGCGCGCGTTCGCGGGCCGTGGCGTCGCGCTGCAGGTAGCTCCAGGGCAGCGCGCCTTCGGCGCAGATGCGGATCTGCCCGGTGTGCAACTGCTCGCTGGCCGCCACGCGCGCCGACAGCCGCGCCAAGGCCTCATCGGGCAGGGCCTTGCGCACATCGCCCTCTTGCCAGCGGTGTACGGCCAGGCGCCGCAGCGCGCGCAGAGATCGGGACAGCACCATGGCTACCACCCTCCGGAGGCACCGCCCCCGCCAAAGTTGCCGCCTCCGCCCGAGCTGAAGCCGCCGCCCGAACCTCCGCGCGAGCCCCCCCCCGCCGAAGCCTCCGCCGCCCAGGCCGCCAAGGCCCCCGAGCCCCCCGCCCCATGGGATGCCGGAGCCCCCTTGGCGCAGCGTCGTGCGCCGGCCTGCGCCGGCCATCAGCGTGAACAGCAGGCCTGCAATGGCTGCCAGGCCGGCCAGGAGAACGCTGGATGTGAGCACGAAGGCCCCCAGCCCCGCCGCGCCGCCGGTGGCGAGCGAGCCGAACGCGTTGCCGAACATCGAGCGCGCAATCGGCCCGCCGATCAGCACGCCCATCACCAGGACGATGGCGGCCTCACCCCAGCCAAACCCCGAAACCATGCCTTGGCCACGCGTTTGCGATGGCTGTGGCGCAGAGGGTTCGGGAAGCGGTTCGCGCGCAATCAGCGCACCCAGCTGCGTGGCGGCAGCCTGCAGTCCGCCGGCAAAGTCGCCAGCGCGAAAACGCGGCTGCAGGGTGCCGTCGATGATGCGCGCAGCCGCGATGTCGGGGATGGCGCCCTCGAGCGCCTTGGCCACCTCGATGCGCATCTTGCGGTCGTCCTTGGCGACGAGCACCAACACCCCGTCCCCCACGTCGCGGCGCCCGATCTTCCATTGGTTGGCCACGCGGTTGGCATAGGCGGCAATGTCTTCAGGGGCTGTAGTGGGCACCATCAGCACGACCACCTGGCTGCCCTGGCTCGATTCCAGAGCGGTCAGTTGCGCTTCGAGCGCCGTGCGCTGCTCGGCGCTGAGCGTGCCAGTGCCATCCACCACATGGCCTGTGAGCGCTGGTACCGGCTGCACGGGCGCCTGGGCCCAGGCACAAACCGCCCCCAGCAGGAGCGCGGCAGTGGCAAGGTAGCGCCAGAAGGGCTTGGCGTGCGGCATGAGCCCGTAGCTCACGGCTTCTTGGGAGTGGTTGAGAAGTCCACCGTGGGCGGGGCGGAGATCTGCGCCTCATTGGGCACGGCCATCGGCGGCTTGGGGGCGTAGCTGAACACCTTGGCCGTGAGGTTGGTGGGAAAGCTGCGCGCCAGGGTGTTGTACTGCTGCACCGTATCGATGTAGCGGTTGCGCGCCACGGCGATGCGGTTCTCGGTGCCCTCCAGCGTCACGCGCAGGTCGCGAAAGCCCTGGTTCGCCTGCAGCGTGGGGTAGCGCTCGGACACCGCGATCAACCGCGACAGCGCACTCGACAGCTCGCCCTGCGCCGCCTGGAACTTGCGCATGGCCTCAGGGTCGTTGAGGGTCTCGGGCGTCACCTGGATGGCAGTGGCCTGGGCCCGCGCCTGCACCACGCGGGTGAGCGTTTCCTGCTCGAAATTGGCCTCGCCCTTCACGCTGGCCACGATGTTGGGCACCAGCTCTGCGCGGCGCTGGTACTGGTTGAGCACCTCGCTCCATGCGGCCTTGGATTGCTCGTCCAGGCGCTGGAAGTCGTTGTAGCCGCAGCCCAAGAGTGCGAGGGCAGCAAGCAGGGTGGCAAGGGCGGCGGTGAGGCGTTGGATCATGGTGAGGTCGTCCGTGGGCAAGGCAGTGGCGTGCGGCGAACCCACCATATGCCATGCCCATGCGGCGACGTGTAGGAGCGAAGCTATTCCCGGCGCGCGCGGCCCCCCGCCCGCTGCTCACCATGCACCGGCTGCGCAGTGGCTTGGCCTTGGGCCGCAAGCCAGACCTGCGCCGGCCCCGTTTGCTAAAGTCGTGCAATGACTGACACGAGCGTGCTTCCCCCCGACCTTCAGGCCGCGATGCGCGCACGCGACGAGGCCTTCTACGCGGCCGATGCCGTGCAGTGGGGCCAGTACACCGCGGGCCGTTTCACGACGGTCCAGCAGAACGGGCAGTTCATGTCCCGGGCGCAAAGGATCGGCAACCTCCAGGCGCAGAAGCCGCGGCCCTATGTCGCACGCGAACGCGAGCAGCATGAGCAGCAAGGCGAGCTGGTCGTCACGCGCTTTTTCAGCGGCGGGCTGTGGGTGGTGGAGGTATGGAAGCGCGTGGACGGTGCCTGGGCCACGGTCATGACCCAGGCCACCACGGCTGCATCCAATCCTTGAAGAAGCTTGCACTCAAGGAAGGTCGCGCCCCCAACTGAGCCCCCCGTTGCCACCATGAGCCACCGCTGCTTTCGCTTCAAGCCCTCGCATCAGGACCTCAGCGCCCCGCAGATTGCGGCCATCCGGCGCATCAGCCCGCACTCCATCGCCGAGATCCGGCGCCGGGCGGTGGCAAACGAGTCCGTGCTCGACATCCCGGTGTTCTCGGGCGAGTGGCCCGCCAGCAAAGCCCAGGTCATGGCGCTGCTGCACGGCATCGAGGCGGGGACCCTGCCGCTGGCGGTCTTTGATGCGGCCATCTCGGCCGGCGCCCCTGCGCAGGATTCGTCGCCCGAGCAGCCGCTGACCGTGGCGCAGGCGCGCCAGCGCCTGCAGGTCCTGAGGGACATCGCGCTGGAGCAGGACATGCACGCACAGCTCGAAGCCGGCCACATCGCCTCACCCGAGGAGTACACGCCCCTGCCCGAGGACGAGGCCTGAACGCCCGCCCCCTGCAGGGCCTCCTGCCCATGGCATCATGCCCACCCCGCAGGGACGCCACGAACACAGGAGCGCCGGTGAGCAGCATCGACCAGGAGACCGCAGAACGCCTGGGCTTCCCCAAGCCCCACTACGTTGCCATCGAGCGCGAACGGCGCTGGCTGTGCCGCGAGCTGCCGCCGCGCGAACGCATTCGCCGCACCGAGGCGATCACCGACCTCTACGTGACCGGCGCGCGGCTGCGCCTGCGGGAGGCGCGCCCGCTCGATGGCGGCGCGCCCATGCTGCGGCTCACCCGCAAGGGGGACGTGGACGTGCACACCCGGCTGATCACGTCCATCTACCTGCCCGAGGATGAATTCGCCCTGCTCGCCGCTACCTTGCCCGGGCGGCGCGTCCACAAGCTGCGGCACCGGCTGCACCCGGTGGACGGGGTGGCCATGGTCGTGGACGAGTTCCAGGGCGAGCTCGCGGGCCTGCTGCTGGCCGAGGCGGAGTTCGCAAGCCCCGAGCTGCTGGCGGCGTTTCCGGGGCCGGACTTTGCGGTGCGCGAGGTGACCGACGACCCGCGCTTCACCGGCGGCCGCCTCGCGCACCATGGCCTGCCGGCATAGCCTGCGAAAACGCCCTGGCGAGAACCGCACCGTGACGCCCTTGTGCCTGACCGACACGCCCGATTTCCAGCAGCGCCTGCGGCAGGCCTACACCGAGGGCGGGCTGGTGCCCGACGACCTGCTGATCCTGCGCGCCGCCACGGAGCCGGCCAGGGTCCTGGTGGGCGACCGCGAGCGGGTGCTGCGGCTCCTCTTCGCGCTGGAGCGGTTGGCGGCCATCCTGGGCGAGCCCCACCCCTGCCTGGAGGGCATCGCCATCGACTGGATGCAATGGCCGCAGGAGCGCTGGGTCGTCAGCCTGGAGCAGCATGCGCTGGCGGCCCTGCTGCAGCTGGCACAGTCGCCCTTTGGCGCAGAGTTTGCGGCCGACACCCACCAGTTGCGCCCGCGCCTGTTTCGCATCGCGCAGAGAGCGCACTGAGCCCACCTGGCGTCAGGTACCGGCAGCCCCCTCCATGCGCGCCTTCAGCGCAGCCAGGCCCCGGCCTGCCCGCCGCTGCATGACCCGCCTGGCCAGCGGGAGCACCAGGCAGCGGACGGCAAGGCTCTGGCTTCGGCTGTACATGCGCCAGGTCAGTTCGCACGACTGCGGCGCCGTGGCGTGCAGCGAGATCTCCATGCGCGGCAGCAGTGGCAGAAACCGCCCCTCGGTCGCGAAGAACCCGGGGGCCCTGGCTTCGCGCACCTGCAGGGTGACCTGCCGGCGGCCCCTGAACGGCACAGCCACGGTTTCAAGGTACTCCTTGCCCGGCTGCCCATGGGCGAGCGCGCCGAGCGATTCGATGGAGAGCACGCCCGGAAACCATTCGCCAAACTGCTCCATGTTCGATACATAGCCGAACACCGCCTGCACAGGCCGGTGGATGGAAACCGTCTTTTCGACCAGCAAATGCATGGGGTGTCCTTTTCAAAAAGCCATGCTAATCTGTAGAGTGAGGTCTACAGTCAAGGGAAATTCATGCGCATCTCCGAGCTGGAAAGCCGCACCGGCCTGGGTCGCCACGCGCTGCGCTTTTACGAACGCGAGGGACTGCTCGTCGGCGTGCAACGCGGCGAGAACAACTACCGCGACTACCCCGAGTCGGCCGCCAGGGACGCGGCCCTGCTGCAGCAACTGCAGTCGCTGGGCTTCTCGCTGCAGGAGATTCGCCAGGTGCTCGATGCCATGCGCGCCAAAAGCATCGACTGCGCCAAAGGCGCCCGCCTGATGGCCGACAAGCGCACCGCGATCGAGGCCCAGATCGCGAACCTGCGCAAGGTGAGCAAGGTGCTCCTGCGCGAACAGCAGCGCCTGCAAGAACGTGCCGCGCAGCACGGGCTGCCCAGGGCATAGGGCCTGTTCACACTTTTTTAGGGGATTGCGTTGCCCGGCCCGGGGGCTCGATGCCAGGCGCCCGCGCAGCAAGCTAGGGCCCTTGCCGGCGCGCCACTCCCACATCTGTAGCGGCGCCACGAGCCAGGGCCGGCGCCCGCACCACTGCGCATAAATATCCCACCATCCCGCCCCAAAATACTGTAAATTCATACAGTCTTTTGGAGATGAGCATGGATGTTCTGGACACCACCTACACCGTCGCCCTGTGCGACTATCCCGGCCTCACGCAGGCCGAACGCACCGCCGCAGAAGTGCGCTTTGCCGTCGCCCTGGAGCACCAGTTCGGCAGCCCCGACGACATCGCGGCCACGCTGCACACCATCGACTCACTGGAGCGCGTCGAGCCCGAGGACGTCTCGGCGCACGACCTGGTGGCCTTGCAGCACTGGGTGCGCGCCCTGGGCATTGCGCGCCTGGCGGGCTACCGGGGGCTGGCGCCGCGCGACGGCAGCCGCTTCGAGGTGCGGCTGGGCTGAGAGCGTGCCTGCCGCCCTGCTCGCCATGGACCAACCGGGCCTGTTCGGGGATGCACCGGTGCGCGCCTCCATTCCCGGCCTGGTCTACCAGGCCGGGTTTTTGGGCCGGGCCGAAGAAAGCGAGCTCATCGCCATCCTGCAGTCATTGCCGCTGCACGCGGCCCGGTACAAGGAGTACATGGCACGGCGCCGGGTGGCGGGCTTTGGCGGTTCGTTCGACTTCGACACCAACCAGCTGCTGCCAGGCAAGCCGCTCGACGAGCGCCTGGCGCCCCTGCGCGAGCGCGTGGCCGCATGGCAAGGCATGCAGCCCGAGCAGCTGGCCCATGCGCTGGTGTCCGAGTACGCACCCGGCACGCCACTGGGCTGGCACCGCGACGTGCCGGACTTCGAACGCATCATCGGCGTATCGCTGGGCGGCCCGGCCACGCTGCGTTTCAGGCCCTGGCCCTACCGCCCGGAGCTGCAACGCCAGGTGGTGGCGCTGGAGGTGGAGCCCCGCTCCATCTACCTGCTGCAGGGCGATGCGCGCTGGAAGTGGCAGCACTGCGTGGAGCCGACGCCGGCACTGCGCTGGTCGATCACGTTCCGGGACCGCAGGTAGACAAGGTATGTCCAATGGGGCATGTCGCGGCGCTGGGGTTGATGCAACAGCACCGCGTCCTTGGTGCACAGGCCCGTGCTACCAGGCCATTTCTCCCTTGGCCACCTTGGCGCCAATATCCAGCGCGATCGGCAGGCCCGCGTCCGGGTACTGCTTCTTGAGTGCCGTCGACAGTGCTTGCGAGTCCTTGGCTTGGGGAATGGCCGCGATGAAGTCCTTGAGGTACCGGCGGGTGAAGTCGATGGAGCGCCCGTCCAGCGCGTCGCCCACCTTCATGTGGCCTGGCACGACCAGTGCGGGCTTGAGCGCCTGCATCTCGTCCAGCTGGGCCAGCCATGTCAGGCGCTGGGCCGGTGTCTGCGTGTTGGCGGTCCACACATGCAGGTTGGACCACAGCGCCACGTTGCCCGTGATGGCCCTGGCCGAAGGAATCCAGACATAGGGGCGGTTGGCAAGCTCGCCCGTTGTGCCCCGGATTTCCACGCTGTGACCGTCCACGCTCAGCACCGTGGTGTTCAGCACCTGCGGCACCACTGGCCGCTGGGGTGCGTTGGCGCCAAGCCGGGGGCCCCAGACTTTCATCTTCTCCTGCAGGTGCTCCCTGATTTCCTGGGCCACCGGCTGGGTGGCCACGACCTGCGCGTCGGGGAAAAGCGCCTGGAGTGCTTCTGCGCCAAAGTAGTAGTCCGGGTCCGCGTCACTGATGAGGATGGTCTTCAGCGCTTTGCCGCCGTCGAGCACTGCGGCGGCAATGCGCAGGGCATCGGCCCGCGTGAAGCCCGTGCCGATCACCATGGCCTCCGTGTCGCCGGTGACCAGCGTAGCGTTGACCCCGAAGCTGGTTTCCGGCGCGGTGACCACACTGATTTTGAGCGGCTCGGCCGCCTGCGCGAAGAAGGTAATGCTGGCCAGGGCGATGGCGCTGATGGTAATGAGGTATTTCATGCAAGGTTCTCGTTCGAGGGATGGGTTGGTGGACAGCCGGGGATTGGTACTGCAGCAGGAAGGCGAATGCACCGGCTCAGACGGCGACCACGATGGGAAAACGCGCCAGCAGCCCATCGGCGCCGGGCGCAAACGGCACGGTGACGGCGCTGCGCTCGGCCTCTGACAAACCGCGCCAGACCGGGTCGCGCGCGTTGCCTGCGTCGCCGGCCACATACAGTTGCGTGGTCAGCAGCTCGCGTTGGCCGAGCCGCACCTTGAAGTGCACATGCGAGGTGCGCCCCGCATAAGGCACGGGGCGGATGGTGCGAAAGCGGTAGCTGCCGTCCTGTGCCACGGCCACGCGGCCAAAGCCCTGGAAGGCGGCGTCCGCCCTGCCCCAGTCGCCCGGGTGGTGGTAGTGGCCATCGGCGTCGCTCTGCCAGATCTCGACCTGCGCGCCGCGCACCGGCCTGCCCGCCATGTCGGTCACCGTGCCGTCCACCCATACCGGCTGGCCGCCACCGTAGCTCAGCCGGCCATTGCGCAGCAGGTCGTGGTCGGCGTCGGCGGGCAGGCGCACGGGGTAGAAGGGGCCTTCGGTCTGCGACGGAGTGGCGATGCGCGCGGCTGCGGGCTGCGCGCGGGCGCCCAGCCAGAGCGCGGGGGCGGCCACCAGGGCGGCAGCAAAGGCGCGCCGATGGAGTGCGCCCGCTTTCACGCACCTGGTCATCATGCCCACCCTTGCAGCACCACCTTGCCGCGCGCCGTGCCCGATTCGATCAGCGCATGCGCCTTCTTGAGGTTCGCGGCGTTGATACTGCCAAAGCGTTCGGCCAGCGTGGTGCGAACCAGGCCGGCATCGACCAGGGCGGCCACCTCGTTGAGCAGGTGGTGCTGGTGGACCATGTCGGCCGTCTGGAACATCGAGCGCGTGGCCATCATCTCCCAGTGGATGGAGACGGACTTGCGCTTGAAGGCCATCACATCCAGCGCCTTGGGGTCGTCGATGAGGCCGAATTTTCCCTGTGGAGCGATGGCTTCGACGATCTGCGGCAGGTGGGTTTCGGTCTGCGTCAGGCTGACGATGTAGTCCACTGTGGGGAAGCCGATGGCCTTGAGCTCTTGCGCCAGCGGCTTGCTGTGGTCGATGACATGGTGGGCGCCCAGCTCCTTCACCCAGGCCTGGGTCTCAGGGCGCGATGCGGTGCCGATGACCGTGAGGCTGGTCAGGCGCGAGGCCAGCTGCGCCATGATGGACCCTACCCCGCCCGATGCGCCGATGATCAAGAGCGTCTTGCCCTCAGGCTTCTTGCCCGGCACCAGCCCCAAGCGGTCGAACAGCATCTCCCACGCGGTAATGGCCGTCAGGGGCAATGCAGCGGCCTGGGCAAAATCCAGCGCCTTGGGCGCATGGCCCACGATGCGCTCGTCCACCAGGTGCAACTCGGCATTGGTGCCGTGCCGTGCGAAGGAGCCGGCGTACCACACGCGGTCGCCGACCTTGAACAGCGTGACCTCGGGGCCCACGGCCTTCACGATGCCGCTGGCATCCCAGCCCAGCACCTTCCAGCGCTGGCCTTCAGCGGGGGCCGTGCTCTTGCGGATCTTGGTGTCCACGGGGTTCACGGAGATGGCTTGAACCTCCACCAGCAGGTCTCGGCCGGTGGCCACAGGGTCGGGCAAGGTGATGTCGACCAGCGCATCGGCATGGGTGATGGGCTGGGGTGTAAGGTATCCGACGGCTTTCATGGGAGGGAATCTTTCAACAGGGGGTCAATGATTGAAGTGGCGCTGTCCTATGGAGCGGCTGACAAAACTCAGCGAAGCGGTTCTGGCTAGGCTCTGAACCGCAGGCAGTACGCCAGTACGACAAGGTGCAGCAACGACGCCAGAAGAGTTTTGTCGGCCGCTCCTACTTGCGGCACAGGCGCTCGTAGTACACCTGCACCTCCATGGCGATCCAGTCCTTCAGGTCCCAGTCGGGGTGCTGCGCCTCAAGGATCGGTGTGAGCTCTTTCTGGATGGTCGCCAGGTCGTTGCCTGCGGCGCAGCGCCGGGCCACTTCCTCGCGGGCCACGTCCATGTGCTGCGCTGCTTCGTTCAGGTCGGCCACCGTGCCGATGCGGCCATGCCCCGGGATCACGACCTTGGGGTTGGTGGCAGCCACCTTGCGAAAAATCTCGCGCCAGTTGAGCGGGTCGACGTCGGTGTCCGCCAGGTCCGGGAACCACGGCATGATGGGGAATGACTTGGTCTCCAGCAGGTCCCCCATGATCACCACGCCCTGCGCGGGCACCGAGATCACCTGGTCACCCAGGGTGTGCGCCGCCTGGTAGTAGTTGAGTTTGACCACGCGCCCGCCCAGGTCGATCTCGGCCTCGGTGTCGTACACCACGTCGGGCATGGTCAGGCGCACGTCCTTCATGGCCTCGGCCACGTTGAGCTTGTCGGCAAACAGCGCACGGAAGGCGGGCCCCTTCTTGATCAGCTCCTCACGCTGCGCGCGGTTGTAGATGATGGTGGCTTGGCCCTTGAAGGCCTGGGCGCCAAAGCCGTGCTCGGGGTGAAAATGCGTGAGCGTGAGGTACAGCTTCTTGTTGCCTGCCAGCTTGCGGGCGGTCTGCAGCACCAGTTGTGCGCTCTTGACGCTCAGACCCGTGTCCACCACCAGCGCCGCATCCTTGCCGACGATGATGGTCACGTTGGGCACCAAAAATATCTGCTGGCGGTCCTCGATCACATGCACCCCGGGGCTCACTTCGGTGAGGTAGGCGGGATTGATGACCTTTTCCTTCGACACATCCTTGCCCGCCGCAAATGCCGGTGCACAGCCCAGCGCCGAGGCAAGCACAAGGGCCACGCCGATGGCGACGGATCTGCACAGGCTGGCGGGGCGCACAGCGGACACGGGGATTGGTGCAGGGCCCGCAATGGCAGCGCGCAGCTGGCGGGACTGGGGGATTCGCAGGGCATTCATGGTGATCTTCAGTTCAGGGGTAAAGGAGTGTGTTGAGAAGCGGTAGGTGAATTCTCAAGATCCGGTCACAATCTGTCCAACAGATAACTTATATAAATAATTATTTGATTTATGGATTTTCATGGCATCGACCTGAACTTGCTGGCCGCTTTCGACGCGCTGGTGAGCGAGCGCAACGTAACCCGCGCCGCCGTGCGCGTGGGCGTCAGCCAGCCCGCGATGAGCGCCGCCCTGTCACGCCTGCGCACGCTGTTCAACGACCCGCTGTTCCTGCGCAGCGCGCAGGGACTGGTGCCCACGCCCAAGGCGCGCGAGCTTGCCGGGCCGGTATCGCAGGCACTGCAGCAGATCAAGGCCGCACTGCTGCCCAAGGAGCAGTTCGAGCCCGCCACCAGCACCATGACCTTCACGCTGGGCCTGTCGGAATACCCGGCTTTCGTGCTGCTGCCATTGCTCTCGCGGGCGCTGGAGCAACTGGGCCCCGCGCTGTCCCTGTCGGTGCACGCCATCGGCAGCCGCGACAGCGCGGTGGACCTGCTCGATGCCGGCACCATCGACGCAGCCATCGGCGTGCCGCCCACCCAGGCCGAGAACCGCATCCTCACGCGCTCCGTCATGCGCGACGAATTCATAACCATCGTGCGCCGCGGCCACCCGGCGGTGCAGGACGGGATGAGCATGCAGGTCTTTCTGGCACTGCGCCATGTGCTGGTGTCGCCTGAAGGCGACCGCCACGGCCTGGTCGACCAGGCACTGGCCTACCTGGGCCAGCGCCGCACGCTGGGGCTGGCGCTGCCGCAGATGTTCGCGGCCCCGAGCATGGTCGCGCAGACCGACATGGTGGCCACCGTGATGGGCCGCGTGGCGCGCCAGTCGCCGCACTGGCGAAAGCTGGCAGCGTTCACGCCGCCGGTCACGCTGCCGGTGATTGGCTACGACCTCATGTGGCACCGTCGCAATGACGCGCACCCGGCGCAGCAGTGGCTCAGAGACCAGGTGGCGGCGCTGGCAGCGGCGCTGTAGCCGGGGCGCCAATGCACGGCGCCAGAGGGCGCGAGCGGCCGATTTCTCGGTTTCACTGGACTGGCGGGCCGAGCGTGTCCATCACGTCCTGGCGCAGCCGGTCCCCTTCGCGCCACGGCTCGCTATCGCCACACACGCAAGTGAATAACCGCCTTGATGGCTGCCGCGAACACCAGCGCACAGAGAACCGCCTTCGACGCTGATTCCATGACCCCTTCGACCAGCATGCCGTGGACCGCACTGCCAGTGACGATCACCACTGCCAGGGTCACGTGAGCAATGCGCCAGGTTCGAGGTGCCAGCCCCGATCGCCTGCGGAGTGCGGCCAAAATCGCGGCGGCGAAAATTGCCCACATGGCGATCACGCCCCAAAGGGAAAACGGCGTCGGCGATGCGAAAACCAGGGCGTCGATCGTGTCCGGTGGACTTGTAATCCACAGGCCCACGACATGAACCACCAGCGTGACAAGCAATGCGGCTCCGGTCCAGAAATGCGCTCGGCGTCCGAGATAGCCCTTGAGCCCCGGCAAGAATCCGCCAATCAGCAGCGGCAGAACGAGCACGAGACTCAGTGAAGCAATTCCGGCGAAGCAAGCCAGGATGTAGACTGGATCGCGCCATTCGAGCAGCGGGCTCGCCGCAGCAGCCGCTATTGGTACGCAGACGGCAGCCACAAGGCCGGACCAGATCAGGATCCCCTTCGTGAGTTTCATTTCCTTGCCCCCAGTCCAGTCAGGCCGGCTCAAGAACGAAGTGCGCCTCCAGCGTCTTGTCCTTTGAGCTGCGCATCACGGGACGAAGAAACACCGTCTTGAACTCACCGCTGTCATACGCAAGGTGACCGTGCGCCTGGCCAAAAAGAGGAATGATCTGCGGCATCTCAAGACGGAATTTTCCGTCCTTGTCGGTGAGCGTTGCGCCATGGCTCTGCGGTTCGTGCTCCTGCCCTTCGGTCGTGTGCGCCCATATCTGAATGCGTTGCCCGGCGAGCGGAGCCCCATCGCCCGCGCGACGCACGCTGCCGCTCATCCAGAAGCCTCCTTTTCCAATCTTCTCCACAATCGGCGCACCCTTGCGGTAGTTGTTGGAGCCGCCCGACATCGAACGGGTGGGTGCGAGGCCCTGCGCGCTGACGGGCAGCAAAAACGCAGAAACGCCGGTTGCCAGGACGGCCCCGCCAACGACGATGAGTTTGCGACGGCTGAATGCGATGGTGCTCATATGAACTCCTGAAGTGAACTATCTCGTCAAAGCGCCGCAATGGGCAGCGCCTGCTCGGCGCCCGGTGATGGAAAACAAGGTTCACCTCGCCTGACGTTGGGATGATCGAAACGCAATCCAGATGCCCATCACCAGGGCAGAGCCTTGCCCAGGTGCGTGAAACTTCCCGAAGGGCCAGAGTCGTCGAGCAAGGCCATTGCCACGCTGGTCTTCGCGCCGGCTTCGGCATCGATTTCACCGTTGCCACCGTTCATGTCGGTCATCACATAGCCCGGGTGCACGGCGTTCACCTTGACCGAGGTCTCCTTCAGCTCATAAGCCAGATGCACAGTCCACGCGTTGACAACGCTCTTGGAGGCGTTGTAGGCCGGCAGTTTGAAATCGTAGATGGGCGAAGCAGGGTCTGTATGCAGGCCGAACGAGGCGAGCTGGCTGGAGAGATTGACGATCCGACCCGCGGCTGCGGCCTTGAGAAGCGGCAAGAAGTCCTGGGTCACCTCCACCAGGGCGAACACATTGGTGTCGAAGGTCTCGCGCCACACCTGCAGCGACTGCTCGGAAGGCTTGCGGTCCATTGCGTCCAGCAGCACGCCCGCGTTGTTCACCAGGATCTCGAGGCGGCCGTAGGTACTTTGCACGTGCGCGACGGCGGCAGCGATGCTGGCTGGAACGGTGACATCCAGCGCCAGGGGCTCAACACTCAGGCCTTCGGACTGAAGGGCCTGCGCAGCCTTGGCCGCAGTGGCAAAGCTGCGGCCGGCAAGCAGCACGTGGACACCGGCCTGGGCGAGCTGGCGGGTTGTGGCAAGTCCTATGCCGCGGGTGGCGCCCGTGACAAGGGCAATTTTGGGGTGGATGGTCATGGTGATTTTCCGGTCAAGGTGGGTGAAAAATCGCGAACTGGCTTCGATACAGCCGCGATGCAGGGGTATGGGGTTGGGGTATCCGCCCCGTTGGATTCAGGGCATGGTGATGACGACCTTGCCAAAGGCGTTGCCCGACGCCAGGAACTCATATGCACGGTCCGCTTCAAAGAACGTGAACTCTTGGGCGATCACGGGCTTGACGCCGCGTTGGTCCACGAAGCTCGCCAGGTCTTGCAGCATGGCGCGGCTGCCCACCTGCACAGCCGAGAGCGTCTTCGCCCCGAAGATCAAGCTGTGCGGCTCAATCCTTGCGCCCCCAAAGCCGCTGAGCCCGCCAATGACAATGATCTTGCCGCCCGGTCTGGTCGCGGCAATCGACCGGGGCAAAGTGTGCTCACCGCCCACTTCCAGGACCAGGTCGACGCCTTCCCCCTCGGTGATGCGCAAGATGTCGTTGTGCCACTCGGGCGATGTTCGGTAGTTGACGGACGCCCTGGCCCCCATGGCCCGAGCTGCTTCGATCTTTGCGTCGCTCGACGAGGTAATGATCGGATCAAGGCCCGCTGCCACCGACAGCTGCAATGCCCATACCGCCACACCCCCTGTGCCCAGGATCAAGACCCGGGCGCCAGGCTTGGCGCCTGCCTGCACGAACAGCGCATTCCATGCGGTCACGCCAGCGCATGTCAGTGTCGCCGCCTCTGAATCCGTCAGGCTCTTTGGCGCATGCACCAATGCTTCCTCAGACAGCACCAGCTCCGTGGCGAGGATTCCGTCAGAGTTCGCGCCATGGGTGGCGGATGTTTTTTTCCGGGAGATGAGGCCATCGATCCAATCAGGGAAAAAGCTGGTGATCACGCGATCGCCTATCGCAAGACGACCCACCTGTTCCCCCACTTCGACCACCACTCCAGCCGCATCGCTCAGTGGGACAATCGGCTGGTCTGCTGCATGGGCGTAGGAGCCTCTGGCCACCTGGATGTCGCGAAAGTTCAAGGCCGCAGCGCGGACGGCGATTCGCACATCCTTTGCGCCGACAGGCTTGCTGGGTCGTTCAAGAGGCGTGAATCGATAGCTGTTGCCTCGCGCTGCCAATGTTTGTACGAGCATGTTGAACCCTGGTGTTTTCGCCTGTCAGGCTCATTTGCGGCGTGTGTAGCTGTAGCTGATTCCCCGCCACTTCACCGGCGCAGATCCAGCAAGCGTGAAGTACTGGTCCTTCACTTCGTGGTCCGCATCCTGGCGCGTGATCACCTGCTCCATGCGCCAAAATTGGCCAATGGCAATGTCCCCAATGATGTTGGGCGAGGCAAAGGGCAGAAAGCTCATGAAAATGCGCTGCTCAGGATCGGGGTCGATGCTGTAGGCCACCATCATTCCGTCCGGCACGCGGCCGTCCATGGACATGTATTGCCAGCGTCCTTCTTGCTTGTTGAAGGTCAAAAAGTCGGCGCGGGTAAAGGGTGCACCGGGCGCGCCGGGCACCGTACGCAACACCTCTTCCAGCATGGGTCCGATCATGCGGCGCTCGGCCACCAGGCCCGTCTGGACAGTGGGCGTGGCGCCGGGCTTTTCCCAATTGGTGATCGTCACGTCCCAGGTTCCTGCGCGCAGCACGAGGGCCTTGGCTTCAGGGCCGAATTCGTTGAGTTTGTCCATCACGGACTGCGCATCGGCGGCGTTTGCCGGCACTGCGAAAAGGGTGGACGAAAGCGCCAGCACGGCGGCGATGGCGGGGAATACGCGGTGGGGTTTCAATGGCATCTCTGTTCCTTCGGGCGGTGCCGACACCGACACCGTTGGAACAAAGTGTATTGAGTGATCATGGTGTGATAATCACCAGATTTATCATCAATCTCACAACCAGGAGTGGCGAATGGACCGCCTTGCCAGCATGGCTACGTTTGTCAAGGTCGTCGACCTGGGCTCCTTCGCAGCCGCGGCGATGGAGCTGAAAATGTCGCCGCAAATGGTCGCCAAACACGTCGCCTATCTCGAAGCGCGCCTGGCCACGCGCCTGCTCAACCGCACCACCCGGCGCCAAAGCCTGACAGAGATCGGCAAGACCTACTACGAGCGCTGCAAGGTGGTGCTGGCGGAGGTGGACTGGGCGGATGCTGCAGGCGACAACGCGACCGGCACACCGCGCGGACGCTTGCGTGTCAATGCCCCACTTTCGTTCGGCACCCACACCCTGGTACCGCTGGTCACCCGCTATCTGCGCCAGCATCCGGAGGTCGAAATCGAATTGGTACTCAGCGACCGCTATGTCGACCTGATAGAGGAAGGCTTCGAGGCTGTCTTTCGCATCGGCCGGTTAGCCGATTCTTCGCTGACAGCGCGTGCGCTGCGCCCCTTTCGCTCGCTGGCATGCGCATCGCCCGCGTACCTGCAACAACGCGGAATCCCGCGCGACCCGGCGGACCTGCTTGCCCACGTGTGCCTGGGTTACGCAGGCACAAGACCTGGGTCGACCGACTGGAGGTTCATGCGCGACGGGCGCACATTCGAGGTACCGGTGCGCGGCCCCCTGCAGGTGAACAACGCTGCCGCCTTGCTCTCGGGTGCGCTGGAGGGATTTGGCATCGCCTTCATCGCCGAAGATCTGGCGCGGGCCTCCATTGCCACGGGCGCGCTCGTGCGCGTCTTGCCCGACTTCGAGACCCCGTCGCGCCCGATGCACCTGCTGTTCCATGCCGACAGGCGGCTGACCAGCAAACTTCGCAGCTTCGTGGATGCGGTCACGCGGGAAATTGGACTCGATGAGCCCCCGAATTCCAAGTGAGCAAGACCGCGCAGGCGTTGGCGCTGCGCGCTCGCATCGTCCTGGCCTGTGCCCAGAACATTGACAGCAAGGTGGTTGCCAGCCGCCCGCGCGTGACACCGCAAACCGTCTCTAAGTGGCGGGCCGGATTCGTGCGGGATCGACTTGACGGACTGCTCGATGCTCCTCGCACTGGAGCACCCGCACCATGGCACGCGAGGCCGGCCCGTCGCAGACGGCGGTATCGCGCATCTGGCGCGCATTCGGACTGCAGCCCCATCGGCAGGAGGCCTTCCAGCTCTCCAGCGATCCGCTGTTCGTTGAGAAGGTACGCGACATCGTGGGGCTGTACATGGATCCACCGCTCAGGGCCATGGTGTTGTGCGTGGATGAGAAGAGCCAGATCCAGGCGCTGGATCGCACACAGCCTTTGCTGCCATTGGGCCCGGGTATCCCGAGCGGCGCACACATGAATACGAGCGCCACGGCATGACGACGCTTTTCGCGGCGAGTGGCACCCGTCAAGGCCGATGACACCGGCAAGACCATGGCACCCATCCACACCGAGTGGACGCCGAAGAACGGCTCCATTGTCATCTTCTGGGGCAGTACAGCGTACATTGAGACCGGGGCGTGGGCAGCTACTCCGCTGCCAGCATCCGGGAGATCATGGCGAAGAGAAAGAACGATGCGTTGAAGGAAGCGGCCAGTAAGTAAGCCCCATGTACCCCGGGCAGGGTTGTCGCTCCTCACATTGGACGACACGCGATCGCCCCGAACTCCTACAGCGCGGGCCTGCATTGCCGCCGATGCTCCTGGATCACCCCAACCTGGAGAACACCCATGCGCAAGATGATCCTGATGGCGATTGCCGGCTACCTGTGGAAGAAGTACAAGGCCCGTGACACCACGGGCAGCGGACCCGCGACCAGCGCCACGGCACCGTCCCCGACCAGCCGCTGAGAACGCACCAGCAGCCGGGCCGGCCGGTGGACTGTCGGCAACCCGATCAGTCCATCCTGGTACCGTTGGCTGGGCAGGCACCGGGCAAGCCCATCTGCCCGACGGATGCAGCGCGTAGCGCGCACAGCGGCGCGCGGCAGCGGTCCAATGCAATGGCGGCCGCTGCTGCCAGCCGCAGGTGGATGCCTGCCCTCAGGCGCCCTGGCCCTGCGTCAGTGCAAGCTTCAACCCGGGCGTGCCACGGTTCACCTCGGACAGAAACGACTCGGCAAGGTTGTGCACGCTGCGACCATCCAGATGGGTGTCGAGCCATATGCGCAGTCCCTGGTCATCGGGCTCGCACGCTGCAAAACGGATTCCGAGGTGCTGAACGGACTGGCAGAAGCGCCGCAGCATTTCACTCAACCGCCAGCATGCCTGCACGCATTCTTCGCGGGCCAATGCCGCATGGCCAGAGTTCTGCACGGTGGGCACATCGGCGTGTGCAATGTGAAAGTGATAGATCATGAACGCAAGCACCAGGGTATGGGTGCAAGCAGTCTATGCACGGCCATTGGCCAGCGCGTGTAGGAAAAAGCCCTACCCAGCGCCCCCTGGCGCAACCCCCGAGCACCCTCGTGGCGGCCGACGACAACCACGCACAGCCGTTGCCACGCCAGCTGCCGTGTAGGACCACCCTCCCCTTGTCCGCCGAAGTTGGCTGACTGCCGCGCCAGCGCTGCCCCACCACAATCCGATACAAATGTGCACCTCATCGCGTGAAGCCACGTGGTGGTCCTGTCCCATCCCGGGCGCGTGCACTGACCGGGGCGCTGCCAGACAACTGCCCCTGGAAGGAAAAAAATTTGAAGTACGCCCTCCACTCCTCCTCGCCGTCTTCCCCGCCAAAGGGCGCCGCGAGCACCGGCATTGCCGGGCTCGACGACGTGCTGGGTGGCGGCCTTCCCCCGCGACATCTGTATCTCGTCGAAGGCAGCCCGGGCACCGGCAAGACCACCCTGGCACTGCAGTTCCTGATCGAAGGGCGCGACAAGGGCGAGCGGGGTCTTTACGTCACCCTGTCAGAGACTTCGGAAGAACTTGCGCAGGTGGCCCAGTCGCATGGCTGGTCACTCGATGGCATCCGGATCTTTGACCTGGTCAGCGACGAAGGCCTGAGTGAAGAGGCGGAGCAGACCATCCTGCACCCTTCCGAGTTCGAGCTGGGCGAGACCACCCGCGAGGTGATGCGCCTGGTCGGCGAACTCAAGCCGCAACGCGTGGCGTTCGACAGCCTGTCCGAGCTGCGCCTGCTGGCCCAGAGCCCCCTGCGCTACCGGCGCCAGATACTCGCCCTGAAGCGCTTCTTCGCGCAGGTGGGCTGCACCGTGCTCATGCTCGACGACAAAACCTCCGGCGAGGGCGACCAGCAGTTGCACAGCATCGCCCACGGCGTGGTGCACCTGAACCAGAACACCAACACCTACGGCCCCGACAAGCGCCAGCTGCGCGTGGTCAAGCTTCGCGGCGTCAAGTTCCGCAGCGGCGACCATGACTTCGACCTCGACCGTGGCGGCCTGGTGGTGTTTCCACGCCTGTCGGCGGGCGAGCATGGCGGCAAGTTCGACGAGACCCCCATCTCCACCGGCACGTCCGCGTTTGATGACATGCTGGGCGGCGGCCTGTCGCCCGGCAGCAATTTGCTGCTGGCCGGCCCGGCGGGGGTGGGCAAGACCACCACCGCCATCAGCTGCGCGGTGGCCGCCATGCGGCGCGGCGAAAAGGTGGCCTACTACCTTTTCGACGAGGGCTTCTCGTCGCTGCGCCAGCGCTCACGCGCCCTGGGGCTGGACATCGATCCGTTCATCGCCAATGGCCAATTGCTGATCCGCTCGTTCGACCCTGCAGAGGTCTCTCCTGGCCAGTTTGCCCACGCGGTGCGCGAAGCCGTTGAAAAAGAACAGGTGCGCCTGGTGGTGGTCGACAGCCTCAACTCCTACATGCAGGCCATGCCCGGCGGGCAGTACCTGCTGCTGCAGATGCACGAGCTGCTGTCGTACCTGAACTCGATGGGCGTTGTCACGCTGATCATCCTCTCGCTGCACGGCACCGTGGGGGAGATGCACGCCGATATAGACCTGAGCTACCTGAGCGATGCCATGGTGCAGTACCGTTTCTTCGAGGCGCGGGGTGAAGTGCTCAAGGCCCTGTCAGTCATCAAGAGCCGTACCGCGCAACACGAGTCCACCATCCGCGAGCTGCGCCTGGGCGCCAATGGGATCCAGATCGGCAAGCCCCTGACCGACTTCCACGGCATACTCCTTGGCGCAGCACAGTACACCGGCCGGCAGGCCCTGCTGGGAGACGCCGACAGCGCCTCCCAGCGCTCTTGAACACGGATGTCGCGCATGGATAGCCGGGTTCTCATATTGGCGCCGCATGGCCGTGATGCGAAGGTCATCGCATCGGTGGTGTGCGGCGATGGATTTGTCTGCGTCCAGTGCCCCGATGCCGCATCGCTGCTGGCAGAGCTTGCGGCAGGGGCCGATGCCGCCATCCTGACCGAAGAAGTGCTTGCCGGCGGCCTGGATGAATCGCTGCGGCAGTACCTGGCAGGCCAGCCGGCCTGGTCGGACTTGCCCTTCGTGGTGCTGGCCACGCGCCAGGCCAGCCGCCGGTCGGTGCGCGCCACCGCCTCGCTGCAGGAGCTGGGCAACCTGGTCATCCTGGAGCGCCCCGTCAACCCCGAGACGCTGGTCAGCGCGGTGCGCTCCGCCCTGCGCGCGCGCAAGCGACAACACACCACACGGCTGCACCTGCACGACCTGAACAATGCCAAACAGACGGTCGACCGCATGAACGCGGAGCTGGAGAGCCGCATCGCCACACGCACCAGCGACCTGGCCAGCGCCAACGACCGCCTCACGCGCGAGATTGCGGACCGCGAGCGCATCCAGTCCAAGGTGGTGCAGGGGCAGAAGCTCGAAGCCATCGGCCGGCTCACCGGCGGCATCGCGCACGACTTCAACAACCTGCTGCACGCGGTCAGCCTGAACCTGCAGTTCATCGCCCGGATTTCCACCGAACCGCGGGTGACCGACTACGCCCGCCGCGCCAAGGAATCGGTGGACCGCGGCGCCCGCCTGACGGCCCAGCTGCTGTCCTTTGCACGCGCGCAAAGCCTGATGCCGCGCCTGCACGACGTGAATGCCATGGTGCTCAACCTGCGCGAGCTCATCGAGGTATCGGTGGGCTCCAAGGTGCAGGTGCAGCTCGACCTGAGTGAAGAGCCTGCATGGGTTCTGCTCGATGGCGCACAGTTCGAGATGGCCCTCTTGAACATGGCCGTCAACTCGCGCGACGCGATGCCCGATGGCGGCACATTGACCATCCACACCGCGCTGGCCGCAGCCCCGGGCAACGCAGGGGGTAGCCGCCAGGTGCACATCAGCGTGCAGGACACCGGGTGCGGAATACCCGAGGCATTGCAGGCCAAGGTGTTCGACCCGTTCTTCACCACCAAGGCAGAGGGAGAAGGCACGGGGCTGGGGCTCAGCCAGGTCTATGGCTTCGCCAACCAGTCCGGTGGCGGCGTGGAGATTCAAAGCACCGAAGGAGAAGGCACTACCGTCACCCTGCGTTTCGCGCAGGCAACGCCGATCCGCGAACACGATGCGGCCTCCCCCACCGCTGCGCAAGCCCCTGCTCCATCCGAGGCGCGAACCGAGGTGCTGGTGGTGGAAGACGACGACGCCGTGCGCCAGGGCATCGTCGAAGGCCTGCGCCTTTTGAACTACAGGGTGCGCGAAGCCTGCGACGGTGAGAGCGGCCTGCGCGAACTGCACCGCCGCGTGCCGGACCTGCTGATGGCCGACTACCTCATGCCCGGAATGAACGGCGCCGAATTCATCTCCACCGCCCGCAAGATGCACCCCGGCATCCCCGTGCTGATGGCCACGGGCTATGCCGACATGGCCGAGGTGGAAAAGCTCGTGGGCCCGCAGTCGGTGCTCAAGAAGCCCTTCGACCTGGAAACGCTGCACACCGCCGTGGGCAACGAGCTGGCGCGCGCACGGGGTTGAGCGGCCGCCCGCGACAGCGGCCAGCGCCATGGCTGGCGCCAATGCCCACCAGCCCATTGGCAGCAGGCACCGCGGCAACCCCGCTGGCAGGCACGAAGCACGGCAGGTGACGGGCGTCACGTCCTGCCACCTTTGTGGGATTCCTCTGCACGCCCTGCCTCGACATACTTCGAATTTTTGCCATGACCAACATCATCACCACGCCCTTGACCTCTTCGCCCGCAGCGCCGCTGCACCGCCGCTGCGCACCCCTCGCCTGGCTGGTCCTGGCGGCATCGCTGGCGGCCTGCGGGGGTGGTGGCGGTGACACAACGCCCGCCCCCGGGCCTGGCCCCACCCCTACCGAACGCTTCATCATCGGCGGCACGGTGACCGGCCTGGCACCCGCCTCGGGCACCAGCGGCAGCAGCCGGCTGGTGCTGCAGAACAACGAGGGCGACGACCTGCTGCCCACGGCCAATGGCCGCTTCGTGTTTGCCACGCCGCTCGCGGCGGGCAGCGCCTATGCGGTGCGGGTGAAGTCGCAGCCCAACGGCCAGACCTGCACCGTGGCCCAGGGCAGCGGTGCCATGCCGGGTGCCGCCGTGGACTCGGTGCAGGTGAGCTGCGCCGCAGCGGTCTGGGGCCTGCCCGAGGGCACCTGGGTGCGCGAAGCCTGCAACAGCCCCTCCCCCGGCCAGGGAACCCGCAACATGTTTCGCCTGACACGCCAGGACGAGACCCGCGTCACCGTCAACCAGGCCACCATGGCGTACGCCAACGCCCAGTGCAGCGGCGCCGGCACCGTGCAGTCCGAAAAGGAATACGCCCGCTTCGAAGTGGACCGCAAGGAAACCCGGGGCGGCATCACCGCCTTCTGGGGCAACTGGACCTACAGCGTGGACCCCACCCGCCCCACGCGTGCCGTTCTTGCACGCTCGGGCCCCTACCTGTGCTGGGCCGCTGATCACTTCTGGGCGCAGTTCTCCACCATGGACGATGTGGAGCGCCTCGTGGGCAACACTACCCAGCAAGGCCTGTGCTACGTGTTGCCGGAGTGACCACCAGGTCTGTCCCCTTGAACCACGCAGCCATTGAACGGGCCATCCTGGCACTGCTCGATGGGCGCGCGCCGGGCAAGACCATCTGCCCTTCCGAAGTGGCGCGGGCACTGGCCGGGGATGCCCCAGCGCAGTGGCGCCCCATGATGCCCGCCGTGCGCGCCGCCGCCGACCTCCTGGCGCGCGAAGGCCGCCTCCGGGTCCTGCAGCGCGGGCAGGCGGTGGCCTCGGCGGTGCAGGCGGTGGGGCCGATCCGGCTGGCCAGGCCCGCCCCGCCAGGCCCCGGGTGAACTTGCCATGCGGATGGTGCTATGCGGCCGCTGCCGCATAGCCCTGCAGGCGGGGTCTTTGCGCTGGCACCGGGGCAGTAGCACGGCGGCAGTGTTGCCCCACGACAGCACGTCGGCAATGCCGCCGTGCTCCTGACACCGGCCAGCTTCAAAAGCGAAGTGGTGACGGGATCGAAGGGAACAGGCCAGGCGCAGCAGCACCCCGAACTTCATCAGCCATGTTGGCCGATCTTCCGATCAATCCCTGTAGCCGCGCAGGCTGCATTCGTGTCAGGAACGAGGCCACGGCCGATGACGTGGCCACCAAGGCGCGGCCTGGTGCGGCTAGGTTGCAGACTTGCCGATGGCGGCATGCAGCATCTGTGGCGTGCAGGGCTTGGGCAGCACGTCAAAGCCCAGTTGCGAGATGCGGGCCAATTGCTCGGCATACCCCGTCATCAGCAGAACCCGCTGCGCAGGCCATTTCTCGCGGATGTGCCTTGCCAGGCCCTCTCCGTTGAGCTCACCTGGCATCATCACGTCAGACAGCACCAGGTCGGGCCGCTGGCCTTCATCCAGCAGGTAGATGGCTTTGTCGGCGCGGTCCACCCGAGTGACGCTGCATCCCAGCGACTGCAGCAGGGGAACCAGCGACTCGGCCACCTCGTCGTTGTCCTCCACCAGCAGCAGGCTCATGCCCAGGGGTGTGAACGATGTGTCGGAGGCGGGCTCATCCCTGGGTGCCCTGGGGGCCGTGCTGGGCAGGTACAGGCTGACCTTCGTACCCTTGCCCACTTCGCTGGCGATTTCCGCGTAACCACCTACGCCCTGGCAAAAGCCATACACCTGGCTGAGGCCCAGGCCCGTGCCTTCGCCCACGGGCTTGGTGGTGAAGAACGGCTCGAAGACCTTGTCCAGATCGTCCTGCGCAATCCCGCTGCCGGTGTCGGACACTTCGATCACGACCATCTCGATTTCCTGCCCCGTTGTCGCCACCCGCCGGGGCCCGGCATTGCGCACCTGGATCGACAACGCGCCCCCCGTGGGCATCGCGTCGCGCGCATTGATGCTCAGGTTGAGCAGCGCCAATTCCAGCTCGCTCAGGTCCAGGAACACCGGCGCGGTCGAGGGGTCTACCTGCACCTCCAGGCGCACACGGCTGCCCAGCACCGGAACGATGAGGTCCTGGATGGCCGGGAGCTTGTGCTGCAGCTGCACGTACTCCGCGACCAGGGGCTGGCGCCGCGAGAAGGCCAGCAGCTGGCGGGTGAGATTGGTGGCCGACTTGACGGCGCGCGCGATGGAGTCAATCTGCCGCATGCCCGCCTGCGGCACCGTGCGCTTGAGCAGGTGCAGGTTGTTGCTGATCACCATCAGGGCGTTGTTGAAGTCGTGCGCCACACCCCCGGTCAGTCGGCCCAGTGCCTCGAGCTTCTGCGCCTGGCGCAGCGCCTCTTCGGCACGCTGGCGGCTTTCGGTTTCCTTCTCCAGCTCTTGCAGCGTGTCGTGCGCAGCGCGAGCGCTATGCAGCGCCGTCCTTGCCGTGATGACCAGGGCAGCCACCGGCAGCGCCCCCATGGCGAACAGCAGCGCGAGCTGCTGAAACAGCTCGTGCAGCGGCACGTTCAGCCGCATCGCCGTGGACACGTACAAGGGATAGTCACCGACCTTGCGGTAGGCAATCACCCGCTCCTTCTGGTCTATCGGCGAGAAACCCTGCAGGCGCCCCGAGTCCTCGCCGGCGCGCAGCCGCTGCATCACGGGCGCGTTGGGCTGCAACCTGTCGGGGGTGTTGGCGTTGTGGGGCCACCGGGTGTAAACCTCTCCGTCGCCACGGAAAAGACTCACCGCCAGATTGGGCTCATCCGCCACCAGGTCCCCGTAGAAATCGTAAAAGTAGGACGTGAGCAAGGCCACGTTGATGACCCCGCCAAATTTGCCGGCGTCATCCTCGAAGGCGACACTGACATTCAAGACACGCTCGTTGGAAGTCCGGGTCACGAGCGGCTTGGACAGATGCGCGCCCGGGCGGCCCTGCAGGTGGTGCTGAAAATACTCACCATCGGACAGATCAACCCCCGGAAACGGGAACAGGCGGCTGCTGGCAATGGGACGACCCTGCGCATCCAGGACAAGGATGGACTGGATCTGCGGCTGGTCCACGGTGCGCTTGCGCAGCTCTTCGTGCAGAAATGCCTCGATGCTGTGCAGCGCCTGCGGATTCTTGCCGTTCACCAGGGAGTAGGCCTTTTCCATGACCGCCTCGGACGTGGCCATGACCTTGGAGGCATGCTCATGCGCAACACGAAGGGAACGGGACACACGGGCATCGGTTTCGTCCGTGGCCCGCAGAAACCCGACGACCCCGAAGATGGCGTAGATCACCAAGGGAACCACGACGCTCAGCAGCGCCATCAGGCGCAGCCAACGCACCGACTCTGCTGCCTCTCTGGAGCCCCTGCCCCCGGCTCTTTTTCTTGTCAACATGGCTTGTCCTAGCGAGCGAGTCAATGAAATTCAACACCGATGGAGGCGCCTGGCTTAAGTGCCACACGGTACCCGCAAAAGGACGCGGCACAGCACGCCATCGCAAAACGCCAACGGAAACGGCCGGTTCGTACCGGACCCAACCAGGGCGAGCCCCTGGGCACTTGATGCGCTGTCTTGATCAAAGTGTCTGCGCCGTTGCAGACGCCCGCCACATTACGGGCCGTGGTCACTACTGAATGCGGTGCAACCAAGGGGTACCGACCGGGCCACCCGGTTGCCCTTCTCCTGCTTCGTGCTGAATTGCGACCAATCAGTATGAATGGTAACTGCAAAGTCACGCAGCCGCTGCCTCTGCAGCGCAAGGCTCAGCTGCGGGACGGGCTTTGGGGGTTCTCGGCGCGGGACCACAGACTTTCGAGTTCGGCCACCGTCTGCGGCTTGCCGTAGAGGTAACCCTGCAATTCGTTCACGCCCAGGCCCTGCAGCAGGTCGGCCTGCATGGGCGTCTCCACGCCCTCTGCCACCACCCGCTTGTCCAGCGCCTTGGCCAGGGCCACGATGGCAGTGGCAATGGCCAGCGCGGGGCGGTCCACGCCAAAGGCAAACACGAAGCTCTTGTCGATCTTGAGCGTGTCGAACGGCAGGCGGTTCAGGTAGCGCATGGCCGAGTAGCCCACGCCGAAATCGTCCAGCGCAATCGCCACGCCCTGCGCACGCAGCGCCGCCAGGCGCGTGACGGCGGCGTCCACGTCCTGGATCAGCGCGCCTTCGGTGATCTCCAGCTCCAGCTCTCCGGGGCGGATGCCGAACTCCTGCACCAGCGCCTGCAGCGCCCCCGGAAAGCCCGGGTCGGCCAGTTGCACCGGCGACAGGTTCACCGACAGGTGGCGCACCGGCACCGCGGGATCGGCGCGCCACAGCGCAAACTGCTGCAGCGCCTGGCGCAGCACCCACAGGCCCAGCTCGAGGATGAAGCCCGACTCCTCGGCCAGTGCGATGAAGACGTCGGGCGACACCAACCCGTGCTCGGGGTGGCGCCAGCGCAGCAGTGCCTCGACCGAGGCGATTTGGCGGTCGTGCGCGCCCACACGCGGCTGGTACACCACGAACATCTGCTGCGCGGCCAGCGCCTGGCGCAGGTCGTGCCTGAGCGCCAGCCGCTCGGCCTGCTGGGCGGCCAGCGCGGGCTCGAACTCCACCAGCACATTGCGGCCCGCGGCCTTGGCGGTGTACATGGCCAGGTCGGCGTGCTTGAGCAGCTCGTCCTGCGACCTGCCATGCTCGGGAAACAGCGCCACGCCCAGGCTGGCGGCCAGCGGCAGCACGCGCGGGGGCACGCTGTAGGGCACGCGCACGGCCTGCATCACGGCGTCGATGTCGGCCCGGAACATCCCCTGCGCATCTGCCGGCAGCACAAAGACGAATTCGTCCCCGCCCGGGCGGGCCATGGCCAGCGCACGCGTGCCGATGCAGTCGCGCAGGCGGCTGGCCACCTCGCGCAGCACACAGTCGCCCACATAGTGGCCATAGGCGTCGTTGATTTCCTTGAAGCCATCGAGGTCCATGTAGACCACGGCAAACGGGGTGCCCAGTGCCTGCGCCAGCCGGTCAATGGCCTCCACCAGCCCGAAGCGGTTGAGCAGGCCCGTCAGGCTGTCGTGGGTGGCGCGCTCGCGCAGTTGCTGCTCGTGCTGCTCGGCATGCAGGGCCACGGCCAGCCGCTGGCGAAAGGCGCCCAGCTCGCGCTGCGCCCGCCCCTGCGCCGCCGGCAGTTGCTCCAGGCGCAGCCACACGCGCTGGGTGCCGGTCTGGGCCACGGGCAGGTCGTGCCAGGGCCCTGGTTCCCCGGCGGGGTCGGCAGGGACGGCGCCGGTCTCGCTTTGCTGCAGCGTGCCATCGCCTGCCAACGAAAGCAGGTGGGGCCTGGGCGCGCCCGCCAGCCACTGCACCACGTCCACCCTGCCTTGCGCCGGCGGGAGGTGCAGGTGCGCCAGCATCAGGCGCACCACCTCGGCCAACGGCTTCTGTTCGATGATCGCCTGGTCCATCTGCGCGAGCACGCGGAACAGCGCCAGGTCGCGCCCCACCTCTTCGGTCATGGCGTTGAAGGAATCCGCCAGATCGGTGAACTCGCTGCGCTGGCCGGCAATCTGCACCTGGCGCGTGAAGTCGCCGCGCAGCACGGCGCGCGTGCCCGAGGTGAGCGCATCCAGCGGCCGGGTCAGCCGGCGCAACACCACCGAACTGCTCGCCAGCGCCAACAAAAACGCGATGCCCGCCACATTGCCCACCAGGGCTGCCACGCCAATGGGCAGGTAGCGCCGCACATCCGGCTGCAGCGTGGTGGTGAGGGTCCAGGCCGGTGCATCGAAGTACGGCGTGAAAAAGATCTCGCGCTGCGTTTGCACTGCGTGGGGGGTCTGCACCTCCACCCCCTGGCAGAAAGGCGCGGCCAGCTGTGGCCCCGAAAAACAGAGTTTGTGGGTGCCCGACTGCGCGTTCTCCCACAGGTAGTCGGCAGTGAAGCGACCGCGCACCACGGCGCCTTCGAAAGGCACGATCAGATCCACCGTGGGTGCAGCCCCGGGCTGTGCGGCGCCGGCCACCCGCAGGGCGCTGCGCCCCCCGGGCGCCAGCGCGGCCTCTGCCGGGGACAGCCGGTCCACGCGGGCGAAGACGGCGCCCAGCCGCTGGTCCGGCACTGCGGGCCCGGTGCCCCCCTCGGCGGGCAGCCCATGCACGTGCAGCAGGCTCTCGGCGGCGCGCAGGCGGTCGATGAGGTTGATGCCCACCGCCTTGGCCAGCTCGCCGCTGAGCTGCGCGGCCGACTGCTGCACCACGTACTCGGTGAGCTGATAGGCCAGCAGCGACATGGCGCCCACCGGCACCGCCACCAGCACGAAGAAGGTGGCCAGCAACTGCCGCCCCACGCGGCTGTGCAGGATGGCTTGGGCCGCACTCAGGCGCATTCAGTAATCCTCGGCCACGCCAATGAACCCCCCGTTGTTGGCGCGAATGATGTCATCGCGGCTGGCTTTGGCGGTCAAGGGCGTCTGGCTCTTGCCATCGGGGCCCATGCTGTACAGGTCGTAGTCGCTGTTGAGCGGGTGCAGGGATTTGTCCTTGCGCTTGTCGCCCACCTTGGCACCCTCCATCGACAGGTAGCGGTAGGGGTTTCCCCAAGGGTCCAGCCGGTTGTCGGGCACATCGGTCAGGCTCGCCGGAAACGCGTTCTTGAACTGCAGGTACCGGTCCAGCTTGATGCTGATCTCCAGGATGTCCTTCCTGGCGGCGGCGATCTTTGCGCGCTCGATATAGGCCTTGTAGCTGGGTATGGCCACGGCCGTCAGCAGCCCGATCAATGTGACCGTAATCAGAAGCTCCAGCAGCGTCACTCCCAGCGCGCGCAAGGCCCGCTTGTGGTGGCTGCCTATTCTGAAGGTCATGGCCGGACGCATTCACAAAATGCAGCAGCCCGTGGCGCCGGAAAAGCCACCGCACAGGCCGCACGCAGCATGCACCACGGCGCCAGGAGCCGTGTTTCCCTGACATTTTGTTTCATACCGCATGATATTCCACCGCCACCACCCAGCAGCGTAGGACGGCATCGACGCCGAAAACGCTCAGCCCGGCACGAACAGCATTTGCCCGCCCTGCCCCGGGCGGTAGGCAAAGCGCCCCGTCAGCACCACCTTGCCGCCCACGCGCGCGGCCCAGGTGTAGTCGCCCACGCGGGTGCCGGCGTTGCCGAAGTCGCTGGGGTAGTGCACGGTGCCCGCGCGCTCGCCACCGCCCTCGGGCTCGGCCGTGGCAGTGGTCGTCTTGCCGTCCGGCATGGTCACGGTGAACTCCACCGGCGCCTGCCGGGCGGCCATCCTGTCGCCCACGCTCAGCGCGATGGCCGGGCGCGCTGAGTACAGCACGCTTGCCGTTTGGGCCAGTGCGGGCGTGCCTGTGGCCAGCAGCACCACGGTGGCGAGCGCCACGCGGCGAAGGCAAAGGTGTATCGGCTGCATGGAATGCTCCTTTCTTGACATGGTGGATGGCCGCGCACGGGACTCGGTCAATCGCCGCAGGCCACCGTGCGCAGAGGGGGTAGCGAGGCAGGCTCCCAGGGCGCACGGCCAATCGTGGTGCCGCCGCCCCAGCCGTACTCGAAGCGCTCGCCACCGCCCACGGCGTGCCCGAAGGCGCTGATGCGCCCTTTGCCCACATCAAAGCCCCAGGCCTGCTGAAGGCGGTCAATGCCCAGCGGCGTGCCCGGCGGCAGCACGCGCACCAGCTGCGTGCCATGGAAACCGTCGTTGACGGCATCGCGGGGGTGCGCAGCCAGCACCAGCGCCTTGGCGTCGCGCACGGTGTACAGGCCGGCCTCCTGCACCAGCACCACCTGGGCCGGCGCGCGCAGGGGCAGGCAGCCGCTGTTCGACAGGTCATGCGTGCCCTGGCAGCCGCCCAGTGCGGCCATGCAGGGCAGCAGCGCCCACATCAACCGGTGCGGAGCGAGCCGCCCGTGCGCTGAAAGAACCGCAGACGCTTTTGCCATGCGTGCACTGTGCCGCAAGCTGCGCCCTGGCCAGGTAGGACAAGGCGCCTCGGTGGCTGCTTGCGATGGCATCCGGCCACGCCAGGCAGGTGGGCCCCTGCAGTGGCGGCCGCGACCCGGCTTGCCTACCGCTTTGCCGGCTGCTGCAGGTCCCTCAACAGCCCGCCGATCAGCGCATCCGTACGGGTCTGGGACTCGGCGTTCATCCACGCCGAGAAGGCCGCCATGGCCGCCTTGTTGGCGCGAACCTCCTTCTTGCCGATGGGGGACTCGTAGTGCGCCAGGATCTCGCGCAAGTCATCGGTCGACAGATCCGCACCGTAACTGGCAGCCCATTTGGCGGCCAGTTCCTTGCCGGAGAACATCTGCGCGCAGCGCTGCAGGAACCGGTCGAACGCAGCCTTGTCCCTGGCGCTGGCCTCGCCACCGCTCTGGGCGGCGATGTCGCCCAGCAGCTTGGCGCCGTAGCCCTTCAGCGACTCGCGCTGGTCGGCCAACTGTTTTTCAAACTGGTCCTGGATACCCTGCGCCGCCTGGATCTTCTGCACCAGCTCCTGCCGGGTTTCCTGGGCAAAGACCGTGGGTGCAGACACGCTGAGCAGGGCCGCTGCGGCGAAGTGGAGGACGAAGCGATGGGGGTGCATGGGTGATGGTTTCCGGTGGGACATACGACGAACAGGGACGCCCTGGATCGGGGCCCGCAGAATGTATCCGCCAGCGGGGCTGATCCGGCGCGTTCGCGCCCTCCTCCACCCGAATGGGTGAGCCTGTTGCGCACACCCCGCGGCAAGCTGCGCAAAGGCCTGCGCTACCATCCCCGGCAGACCGCCAGGGCGCGCCCACAGGCTGCGCGAGACCGGCTCCAGGACCACCCACCGATGCACACCCGCCCGCCCCCGCACGTGATCTTCCGGCCCTTTGCCGGCCCCTCGGACTACGAGGCCATGGTCGCCTGCGCCAACGCCAGTTTTGCGGCCGACCACACCGGGTTCTTTCGCACGGTGCACGAGGTGGCGCGCGACTACGCCGCCTTCACCAGCTGCGTGCCCGAGCGCGATGTGTGGATCGCCCAGGCCGGCACCGCGATCGCCGGCTATGTGCGATCGTGGAGCTGGGCGCAGGCCGACGGGCTGCAGCTGTACTCCCAGTTCGCTGTGGTCGCGCCCCAGGGGCGGCGCCAGGGCATCGGCACAGTGCTGCACGCCTGGCTGGAGCAGCGCCAGCGCACCCAGGCTGCGGCCGAGCACCCGGGCGCACCGCGGCATGCGCACCACGCCTACATCGTCCAGGGCGAGGCCGCACGTGCGGCCCTGCTGGAAAAAGCAGGCTACACGCCCGAGCGCTACATCTTCACCATGCTGCGCCCCACGCTCGATCAGGTGGCCGACTTTGCACTGCCCGAAGGGCTGGAACTGCGGCCCGCGCAGCCCGAGCACTACCGCGCGATCTGGGACGCGCATGGGCGCGCTTTCCAGAGCCATTGGGGCTATTGCCCGCCCGATGAAGCCGACTACCTGAAGTGGCTGAAGAGCCCGGTCTTCCAGCCTCACCTGTGGCAGGTGGCGTGGGATGTGCAATCGCACCAGGTCGCCGGCCAGGTGCGCAGCTACATCGACGCCGCATGGAACATGCACAACGGCCGACAGCGCGGCTGGACGGAGTTCATCAGCGTGGGCGAGCCCTGGCGCCGCCGCGGCCTGGCGCGGGCCCTGATTTCGCACAGCCTGCGCGCCCAGGCCGCCGCCGGCATGGCCGAATCGTGCCTGGCCGTGGACAGCCAGAACGGCAGCGGCGCCCACCGCGTGTACGAGGATTGCGGCTTTGTGCTGGAGCGACGCAACTGCGTGTACCGCAAGCCGCTGGCAATGGGGGCGGACAGGGGCGCGGGCGGCTGAGCACGGGGCAAGCGCTACCATGGCAGCCATCCGCAGAACATGCCGCCGCAACCCCCTTGCCAGCACCGGCTTCGTCCTTCGGGCAGACTTGCAGCTTGCCTCTCCAGAACAGCCCCTGAAAGACCCCACCGTTTGACCACCAAGCCCCATATGAAGACCATCGACGAGATGCTGAGCCTGGACCTGCTCACCCGCGACCAGCACTCCCAGATCAGCGCCTGGATTGCGCGCTCGGCCTCGCCCGAGGAGATACTGCAGATGCCCTCCGCCCTGTGGCGGGCCGTGGAGCATGCCAGCCAGGTCATGGGCATCGACGCCGACCTGCTGCGCCCGCCGGCCCTGGACGCGGGCGGCATGGTTACTGGCTAGCCCGCTGGAACCGAGGGACCGGCTGTGCAGCTGAACTTCGCATGCACGCAGTGCGGCCGGTGCTGCCAGAACCACCGGGTGCCGTTGTCGGTGCACGAAGCCACGGCCTGGCTGCGCCGCGGCGGCGATGTCCACCTGCTGTGCGATGCCATTGCCTGGCCCGCCGAGCCCGCGCAGGGCGATGCCCCAGCACAGTACCGGCGCCAGCGCAGCTTTGCCGCTGCCAGCGGGGCACTGCCGGTGCGCGTGGGCGTGATCCTGGCCGCGTCCTTCCCGGGGCGCTGCCCGCACCTGATGGGCGACAAACGCTGCAGCATCTATGCCGAGCGGCCACTGGTCTGCCGCATCTACCCGGCATCGATCAACCCCTTCGAGCCCCTGGGTGCAGAATTCAAGGCCTCGAAGGCCTGCCCGCCCGAGGCCTGGGATGCGCACGGCCCGGCCTTCGCACGCGCAGGCCAGCTGGTGGACGCCGCCACCCTGCCGCTGATCGACGAGGCCCGCCGCCGGGCCGTGCAGGAGATGCCCGCCAAGCAGCGCCTGTGCGATGCGCTGGGCATACGGGTCGCCGCCATGGCCAACGAGGGCTTTGCCGTGCACCAGCCCGCACGCGCCGAGCTGCTGGCGGCGCTGCAGCAGTGCAGCGACAGCGATGGCGGCGCCGCAGCCGACTCGCCCCCCGGCCACTGGCAACTGCTGAGTCCCCAGCCGCAGACGCTGCAGATACTGCACGAGGTGGGCGCGCAGGCACAGCACGCGCACCAGGCCGCGGGCCTGGCGGTGGAGTACCTGGACCTGCACGCCCCCACGCCCTAGGCGGCGGCGAGAGGGGGTGCACGCCCTTGCAGGTCTTTTGCGCGCCGATGCCTTGAGGGCAGGTCGACGTGGCCCCAGTGCCCGGCGTTGACGAAGCCGCCCACCTGCCAGCCGGGACTTCATCCACAGCTCACACAGACCCGCCACACTGCCGGGCAAGCCCAACCCCGCGTGTACTGCCGGCAGTACCTGCGCCCTGAAGAAAGCGCCTGCCAAGCCATGTCATCCGCCATCAATACCCTTGCGCTGGTGCTGCTGGCCTGGTTCGGCCTGCTGGCCTTCTGGCTGTGGCGCCATCCGGAGGAATGGGCGGCGCTGGGCGTTGGTCGCCTGCAGCGCTACAAGGCCCTGTCCAGGACGCGGCCCTTTGCAATCTGGATTGGCCTGCCCGGCCTGTGCCTGGCCACGGCGGCGTTCACATCGCACCACGCCGGCCTGGCCGAGGCCTGGGAGCAGGCCCGGTGCGGCCCGCAATGCCCGCCCCTGCCGGCCGAGGAACTGCGCGTGCGGGCCATCAAGTCCTACCTGCATATCCTGCTGGACCTGCGCACACCCGCCAGCGATGGCCTGGGCTATGACCAGTTGCTGCTGCTGCCCACGCACCTGGACGCGCAGGGCCTGGTGCAGGGCCTGTACGACGCGACGCTGCTGACCACCCTGACCGCCGGCGCCCAGCCCCTGGCGACCCATGCCGCCATCGATGCGCTGCACGGCGATGCCCTGGCCTCGTACCCCACGGTGGTCGGGCTCTCGCTGGCCCACCGCACGGCGCTCGTCGTGCCCCTGGTCGGCATGCAGCCCCTGGGCCCGCAAGGCCTGCGCGAGCGGGAGGGCGTGGCGGACCGCATCGGCCGCTGGGAGCGCCTGCGGGGCTACGGCGGCCACTTCTTCGAACTTACCGAGTACTGGGACCTGGACCTGTCCTGCTGCATTGAGCGTGGCCCCGGCACCAGCCGCGCCAACGCGCGCCAGCGCATGCAGTATGGCCTGCAACGCATCGCGGCCACCCGGCCCCAGGCCATCGCCGTGTCCAACCGGGGCCAGGTGCTGCTGTGGCGCGACGACCTGGGAGAAAAATCGGGTGTGTCCTACTACCGGCTGCCGTCCCATGGCGGCCAAGGCCCGCCTCGCCAGCGCGATGACTGATGGGGCCGCCCCGGGGCTGTGGGCCGGAGTCTTCCCTCACTAGCCGAACAGCACCAGCGCGCAGAGCGCCACCCCGAAGGCCAGCGCGGCCACCAGCGTACCCAGGAGGCCGCGCTGCCAACCCGCCAGGTCATCCCACTTGCTGGCCAGCGACAGGAAGGGGTGCCCCGTCAGCAGCTCCAGAAAGCCCGTGAGCGCGAACGCCCCCGGCAGCCCCACCACCACCAGGCCCCCACCCACGGGCACCTGGTGCCAATGCACGTGCACCCAGTGCACCAGCACGCCACACAGGCCCGCCAGCAGCCCTCCGGACAGCAGCTTGAGCGCGCCGCCGTTTCTCACCGGTCCCATCATCACAGGCTCCCTCCCATTTTTTTGGTCTCCCATTGTGATCCCCGTGGTGCGGCGCGCCCCAACCTGGAGTGGCCATCACCGCCGTCCCCTTACATCGCCAGCCGACCAATCCGCTCCTGCGCCAGCCCGACATGCGCCTTGAGTGCGTCGATGCACTGTGCAAAACCTTCGCTGAATCCGCCTTGCCCGCTCCCCCCGCGGGTCTGGCCGAGCAGCCGTGCAACAAAGTCCTGCGCCAGCGGCAGCGCCTGCCGCCAGGTGTGCGCTGCCACCTGCGAGCCGATGACCAGCGCCAGCGGGCGCACCGGCACCTCGCCCGCCGCCGTGGGCGCAAAGGCCATGGGCGTCATGTCATAGGCCGGCGCCAGCTGGTAGGGCAGCCCCCCCTCGGCCATGAACGACAGGTTGCCGCTGTGCATGTCGGTGTTGCCGATCAGCGTGCCAAAGGCCCAGAGCAGGCCGGCCGAGTCCACCGCCTGCGGCTGCACCACGCCTTCGCGCGCCAGGGCCGCCACCATCTCGGGCCAGCGCCCGCTCTGCCCCACGAACTTGGCGTCCAGCGCCGTCAGCGAGTGCAGTGCGCGCCGCCCCAGCGCACCCACCCGGTCAAAGCGCTCCACTTCCAGAAAGCGCTGCCCGCCATGGTCGATGACATGCGTTCGCGCCGCGGCGATGCCATGGTCCCGCAGCACCTGCAGCGCCAGGTGCTCCGCCAACAACAGGTCGCGCCAGCGCGCACTCACCGGGCTTTGCACCGCAGCACTGAACTTGACGATCACGTGCGCGGGCTCCACCAAGCCCGCAGCCGCCCCCCGGCCACCGCCACCCCAATGCGCATAGGCCGTGAACTTGGGCTGCTCCCCGCCGGCCGACGACCCCGCCTGCTCACCGCGCGACGCAGCCAGCGCCAGCGCCGCGTAGGCCCGCGCCTTGCCGGCCAGCGCAATGGGCGCCGGCTGGCCCGCGTTGATGAAGGCCTGCTGCGCCGCATCGCCCACCAGCAGGTTGCCGGGCAGGTCCCCGCCCTCGCGCAGCAGCGCGCGCATCACGTGCGCGTCGCTCCAGTCGGCCAGCCGCTCGGGCAGCCCCAGCGCAGGCCCATGCCGCTGGTTGTAGGCCCGCCCCAGGTAGCCCTGCGGCCGCATGTCGAAAAGCCACCAGGGCAAGCCATCGGTGTGCCCGTGCGCGGCACCATCGGCCTGCACCACCACGAAGCCCTCGGGGTACACCGGCACCAGCGTGCCCAGCCCCTGCAACCGGCCTTCGGCCGTCACCTGGCAGATCGGCGCCACCAGGTCCGCCCGCGCTGTATCGCGCAGCGCATACTGAATAGATCGGGCAGCCCCCAGGCGCAGCACATCCGGCCCCAGCGCCTGCAGCGCACGGGACACCGTGGGCTGGCTGATCTCCAGCGCATCTGCCAAAGCCCGCGCAGTCTTCAACCCGCTTCGCAGCAGATCACGGATGGGGTCCGTGTGGCGATGGGTGGGGGTTTCCATGCAGGTATCTTAGTTCATATGAATTGATTTATGAATAGATACTTGAATGAAAACAGGGAAAAACCAGGGCAAGACAGATGCCACCCAATGAGAACAGGAAGCAGCGAAGGGACCTTGCGACCAAGGGTGCCGTCACGCCTTCTTCTTGGCAAGCCGCGCCAGGGTGGCCTCATAGGCTTCCAGCACATCGGCCCGGGCCTCGGCGGCGGCATCGAAGCGGCTGGCCAGCACGGCGGCATCGGCCTTGCTGCCCAGCTGACCGATGGCCTTGAAGACCTTCTTCATGAAGGCCGCATCGCCGCCGACGATGTGCTTTTCAAAGCGCAGCAGGTCGATGGTCGGCTCCACCAGCTGCGGCGCGCCGGTCTTGCCCACCACGTCGAGCAGCTTCTTGTAGTGGTGCAGGTGCGCTTCGGAGAAGCCCTCGCGCTCGTTGAAGAAGGCGAGGAACAGCTCGGTGTATGCCGGGCCGGCCACCTGCAGCAGGATGCGCATGACCATGGCATGCTCGCTCTCCAGCTTGCCCGCGGCAAAGTCGTCGTGGTCGGGGTGCCGCGCCAGCGCCGTGTAAAAGCACTCGGTCAGCGGCGCGATGGTGCGTTCGCCGTAACTGCCCAATACGCCCACCAGCAGCTCGGCCTCCACCGAGTAGTGCGGGCGCAGGCCCTTGGCCACCATGGCGTGGAACGCGCCCTCGGCCGGGTGGGCCAGCACGCCACGCACGGTCTCTTCGTCGTAGTGGCTGTGCGCCAGGTTGAAGAAGGCCTCGCCCAGCAGCGCCAGGTCGGTGATGGCATACAGCTGCTGCCAATCCTTGGCCTGCATCAGGTCGGCCACGCGCCAGGCCTCGGCGTGCGCGGGATCGGGCACATAAGGTTCTTCGGGCAGCAGCAATTGCAGCGCCTGCTGTTCCTCGCGGTGCGGGGCATCGGCGTAGAAGCGGGTGAATTGCCTGCCCGCCAGCGGCGCCAGGCTGGCCACGGGGTTGTCGTGCACCTCCAGGTCCACCACCCACGGGCACGCAGCCAGCGGGGAGAGGTCGCGGACCTGGTTGCCCTTCACGCTCAGCCGGGCCAGGCGCGGGTAGCTCTGCACAAAGGACAGGTCCGTGAGGCGGCCACCCGACACGATGAGGCTTTCCAACCGCGGCAGGTCCAGCCCGGCCGGAAACGCCGTGAGCTTGCTGTTGAAAAGGTACAGCGATTCCAGCGCCTCGAAGCCGTTGAGGTCCTCGAAGTTGGAGAACGCGCAACCGTCCATCGAGATGTGCCGCAGGCGCGGCAGCGCGCGCAGCGCCTTGAGGTTGGTGAACCGGAGCCGGTCGAGCCGCAGGTAGCGCAGGCCGGTGATGTGGGCAATGCGCGCCAGGTCCACGGGATCGGCCATCTTGCTGCTGCGCAGCGACAGCTCCTGCACATCGTCGCAGCCGACGATCTGGTCCAGGTCTTCACTGGTGAACCGGTCCAGGGCCAGGCTCTCGGCGTGGTTGAGCACGGTGATGGAGGAGGAGATGCGGTCGGTCCATCTGGATTTGGATTTTGCGGCGGCCATGGGATGGGGCAATGGTGTCTGCGATCGAAAGGTTCCGTCCGATCATAGGAGGCCTTGGCGTGGCCCAATGGACATGTTGTCCAGCGGGCGCACGGCGCCATCGCGCAGATGCACCAGGAGCTTCACAGCCCGCCCAGAAACGCCCGCAGCAGCCGGTTGATGCACTCAGGGCGCTCCAGCGACGGCAGGTGCGCCGTGCCCTGCAGCACCGCGCCGTCCCCGTTGGGCAACTGCTGCGCAGCCATCTGGCTGCGCTCCTGGATGTGGGGAAAGTCCAGGTCGCCCCAGGCCACCCAGGCGGGCGCCTGGATCTCGCGCAGGCGGCCATGTACGGGCAGGTCGTCTGTCTCTGCGCCGCGCTGATTGCTGCTTGAAAGCGCGATGGCATTCATCTCCAGGAACAGCGCCCGGGCCCCGCCGCCCACGCGCTGGGCGGGCGACAACGGGCCATCGAGCCACAGATGTGCCTTGATGGCGTTGAGCAAGGGCATTTCCTGCGCCTCCTCGACTCGCTGTTGCTCGCGCAGCAACTGCGCAATCTCCTGCGCATGCTGCGGCGTTGGCGCACCGCTGAGGGTGGGCGCGACCAGGAACAGGCCTCGCACCCGGTCGGGGTGTGCCAGCGCCGCCTCCAGCGCAATGCGCCCGCCCTGCGAGCAGGCCACCAGCACCACGGGCTCTGCCACGCCCAGATGGTCCAGCACCGCCAGCCAGTCGGCAATGGACGAAGACGCGCTGCTGCGCACGGGTGAGCCCCCAAAGCCCGGGCGGTCGTAAGCAATCACCCGATGCGAACCAGCAGCGCATCCATCTGGGCCGCCCACATACGCCGGTCGCACACCGCCGCATGCAGGAACACGACCGGCGCGCCGCGCCCGGCAGTCTGCACCGACAGCGGCGTGCCTTGCGACTCGACTTTCAACGTTTGTGCCATGTGCAACCTCCGCGCCACGTTCTGGCCATGGGCGGAGTATGCGGTGGGCAACGATCAGCAGGCTTTCCTGGTCTCACTCACCCGCCCACATACGCCGCCAGCTCCTCCGGCGCCCCCTTCGGAAACGCCTCTTTCAAATGCTCCAGAAACGCCGACACCCGCGCGCTCAGCAGCCGGCGTGAGGGGTACAGCGCCCACAGCTCGATGTCCGGCCCCGGCACATCGCCCCAGTGCGCCAGGGTGCCGGCCGCAATGTCGTGGCCGACCAGGGAGATGGGCAGGCGCGCCACGCCCACGCCGCGGCACACGGCGTCGCGCACCATGATGAGCGAGGCCAGGCTGAGCACTGGGTCGATGGCGATGGTCTGCACCGGCGGCGGCCCCGCCGGGGCCCTGCCCTTGCCTTTCACCGGCGGCGCCATCTCCCACGTGCTGCCTTGCTGCACACCTGTGCCGCGCACAACCGCAGGCACGGCTGCGGTGCTGCCCTTGCGCGGCCGCGCCAGGCCGGGCGGGGCCACCAGCACCAGGCGGTCGCGCAGCAGCACGCGGCCGATCAGGCTGGCGTCGGGCAACGGGTTGACGCGGATCACCAGGTCGTAGCCCTCCTCCACCATGTCCACGCTGCGGTCCTCGGTGGTCACCTCCAGCCGCACTGCCGGGTAGCGCAGCGCAAAGTCGGCCGCCAGCCGGCCCATGGCGGTCTGCGAGAACAGCAGCGGCGCGCTGATGCGCAGGCGCCCGCGCGGCTGCTCGCCGCCCGAGGCAATCGCGGCGGCAGCCTCGTCGATCTCGGTGAGCAGCGCACCGGTGCGCTCGTGCAACGCGCGGCCCTCTTCGGTGAGCTTCACGGCGCGGGCGCCGCGCTCCAGCAGGCGCAAGCCCAAGGACGCTTCGAGCTCGGCCACGCGGCGCGACAGCGTGGCCTTGGGGCGCCCCGATGCGCGCGCGGCGCGCCCAAAGCCGCCGTGGCGGGCGACGAGGTTGAAGTCGGCAAGGGTGTGCAGGTCCATGGCGGAGTGTTCCGATTTTGAGACGATCTGTCCAACTATAACGGCTATCGGATCATGGATGAGATCCCTAAAGTTCGGGCTGTCAACCACCCAACCCGGAGAAATTCCATGACCACCGCTTCTTCCGCCCACCCTTCTTCTTCCCCCGCCATCCTCGTCACCGGTGCCACCGGCACCGTGGGCCGCCAGGTCGTGCAGCAACTCGCCCGGCGCGGCGCCAACGTGCGTGCCCTGGTGCGCGATGTGGCCAAGGCCGGCGGCCTGCCCGCCGGCGTGGCGGCCGTGCAGGGCGACCTGCTCGACGTGGATTCGCTGCGCGCCGCGTTCCAGGGCGTGGACACGCTGTTCCTGCTCAACGCCGTGGTGCCCGACGAGTTCACCCAAGCCCTGGTGGCGCTGAACCTGGCACGCGAGGCGGGCATCACGCGCATCGTTTATCTCTCGGTGATACATGCCGACCGCTATGTCAACGTGCCGCACTTTGCCGGCAAGTACGGCGTGGAGCGCATGATCGAGCAGATGGGCTTTGGCGCCACCATCCTGCGCCCCGCCTACTTCATGGGCAACGACCTCAGCATCAAGGATGTGGTGCTGGCCCACGGTGTGTACCCCATGCCCATTGGCGCCAAGGGGCTGGCCATGGTGGACACGGCCGACATCGCCGAGGTGGCCGCCATCGAGCTGCTGCGCCGCTCCCAGGCCAGCGGCCCGCTGCCCACCACGCGCATCAACCTGGTCGGCCCCGACACGCTCACGGGTGCGGGCGTGGCCGCCACCTGGGCCGAGGTGCTGGGCCGCCCCATCGTGCATGGTGGCGACGACACCGCCGCCTTCGAAGCCAACCTGCGCCACTTCATGCCCGGCTGGATGGCCTACGACATGCGCCTGATGGCCGAGCGCTTTCTCACCGACGGCATGGCGCCCGAGGCGGGCGACGTGGACCGCCTGACCGCGCTGCTCGGCCGCCCGCTGCGCAGCTACCGCGACTTTGCGGCACAGGTCGCTGCCCAGGCCTGAATGCCCCAATCAAACCATCCAGGAGAACCACCATGATCTATTCCACCGCCACCGTCCCCGTCAACCCCGCTGGCGAAATGCCACTCACCCGCGAGCAGGCCTGGGCCGGGCTCGTTTTGAAGGCCCGCGATGCGCGCCAGTTCCTGCCGCCCGGGCTGTGCACACGCTGCGACGTGGTCTACGAAGGGGCCGACCACATCGTGCGCGAGGCCACCATCGGCGGCGCCGAGTTGCGCGAGATCATCGCGTTCGAGCCCGGCCAGAAGGTGAGCTTCTTCCAGGCCACCGGCCCGCGCGAGGGCGTGATCGTCAACGAGCTTTTCGAGGACGAGGCAGGCGAGCTGCAGCTGCGCTTTTACTGTTACACCGGCCTGCGCGGCAAAGAACCAGGCGGCGCAGAGGAACAGGCCGAGCAGGCCTGGATGGACAGCGACAAGGGCTACAAGACCGCGCTGCTGTCCACCTTGGCGCGCACGCGCGAGCTGGTGGCGGCGGGCTCGCTTTGAGCACTGGATGAATAAAGACCAACGGCGCAGGCCACCAGGGGACGCACCGCCAGAGCTGCGCTCCCGCCGCGCCCTGCACCACGGCGCCGGAGGGGCTGGCGGCTACTTGTGCGGAATCGCAATCGGCCCACCCGGGCCCGGCCGCTTGACCACGCCCAGCGGGTTTTCACCGAACGCCACCCGCTCGCTTGTCGAGGCGTTCATGAGGGTGATGAAGAACGGCTTGAGCGGCACAAAATCGAAGTCCTTCTCCATCACCAGGTAGCGTGGAATGTTCTGGCCATCCAGCAGGCCGCTGCTGCCCAACTGCACCTGGCGGAAGCGGCGGCTGGCGGGGTTGGCGGAGTGCAGGCGCTGCAGTTCGCGCGCCGAAAGCGCCGCACGCGGCTGCACGAAGGCGCTTCTGGCCTTGAAGCGCACCCAGGTGGAGCCGCCGGGCGGGATGGCCGTGGAATTGGCGCTGACCGATTCGACAACACTGCCCGTGGGGCTGCCAGGCTTGGGCGCCCCCAGGATGGACAAGCGCAGCTCCAGCTGGTACGAGGTCTCGCTGCCCTGGTTCTTGACCAGCATGTCGAGCTGGTTCTTCGAGCCCGGCACTGCCTTGAAGTCGATGAATTTGAGGTTGGAAAACGGGCTGGGATCGCCCTCTTTCCACTGCGGCGCCAGCGAGGGGGCCAGGCCCGACTCCCATACGAAGTAGTTGTCGTCCTCGTTGGACTCGGTGACCGAATGGTACATGTCGGCCTGGAACATGAAGCCGTACTTCACGCCAAAATCCGCCTTGGTCGTGCCCTTGGGCAACTGCATCGAAAAGCCTTGCGCGCAAGCGTTTGTGCCGCTGGGATAGGCACCCAGGCCATCGACCAGGTAGGTCGTGAACGGGGTCGAGCCCGATGTCGACTTGGAAGTCTGCCCCGGGAACACCTGGAAGAACACCTTGAACGGCCCCGCTGGGCCGGTGGGATTCTGCGGATTCAGCGCCCGCTTCTCGGCGGGCCACTTGGGGTCGAGGTTGGCGTTGACCACTGTGACGTGGGCAAACCAGGGCTGCTCCGGGTCGTAGCACGGCATGCCAGGCGTCGCCTCTTCCAGGCCATCGAAATAGATCCGCAAATTGGGCTGTGGCATGCGCGTCCCTCGTGTCGTGTGTGGTTGGAGCTGCGGATGGTGGCATGCGGGCCGGGCGGCAGCAAGGCGCAAACTGTCTCTGTCTGTTAAAGCCGCTGTCGCCAGGGCACAGGGGCAAGGCCAGATTGCCATGCGGCGAGGCATGCCTCGGCTGTCCAGCCGTGCTCGCGCAGGGGTTGGCGGATGGGCTGGTTCTGGCGGTCTACCCCGGGCCCGGCCACACACTGGAATGCATGCGCTGCACAATGCACCCCATGCCCAGGCGCCCGCACCACAACGTCTATGTCGTCGAACTGTCGATGGCGGTGCTGCGCGAGCGCAAGTTCCTGCGCTGCAACCCCGGCTACATCGAGGGCAAGCCCTGTGTGTATGTGGGCATGACCGGGCTGGACCCGGATGTGCGCTTCGACAAGCACAAGGCCGGCATCCAGGCCAACCGCTTTGTCATGCTGTACGGCCTGCGCCTGCTGCCCGACCTGTACGAGGGCTTCAACCCCATGCGCTACGACGATGCGGTGGAGCGCGAGATCGAGATCGGCATCGATCTGCGCTCGGCGGGCTTCGGGGTCTGGCAGGCGTGAGGATTGACGCTCGTCAAGCAAACGTTGACCTTGGTCAAGGCGCCCCGCAGAGGAGGTCCGGACAATCGGCTGCATCGTCCAGCGGAGCCTTTTCCATGCGCCACAACCTGCCAGTCACCGGACAGGAATATGCTGTCCCCAAGGGCCAGACCCTCGTCTCCACCACCGACACCCAGGGCCGCATCACCCATTGCAACGCGGCCTTCGTGGCCATCAGCGGCTACACGCACGAAGAGCTGCTGGGCCAGCCCCACAACCTCATTCGCCACCCCGACATGCCCGAGGAGGCGTTCCGCGACATGTGGGCCACCATCGCCTCGGGCCGGCCCTGGTCGGCCCCGGTGAAGAACCGGCGCAAGGACGGCGACCACTATTGGGTGATGGCCAACGCCACGCCGCTGCTGCAGGACGGGCGCCCGGTGGGCTACATGTCGGTGCGCACCGAGGCCACGCGCGCGCAGATCGCCGCGGCCGAGCAGCTGTATGCCACCATGCGCCAGGAAAAGCAGGCCGGGCGGCGCGTGCACGGGCTGCGCTCGGGCCGCGTGCTGCGGCACACGCTGGCCGGGCGCGTGGCGCACGGGCTGGCCACACTGGGCCTGTCGGCCCGGCTGGCGCTGGCACTGCTCGCATTGCTGGCGGCCTCGCTGGCCACCAGCATGCTGCTGCCCGGCGCGGCCGGCTGGGCAGTGCTGCTGGCACTGTTCGGCACGGCCTGGTGGTACCTGGCGCGGCTGCTGGTGCGGCCCATCGCAGGGCTCACCCTGGCGGCCAACCGGGTCGCAGCCGGCGACCTGACGACCACCGTGCGCAGGGGCCGCAACGACGAACTCGGCGACCTGCAGCAGGCGCTGGGCCAGTTGTCGTTCAACCTGTGCGCCATCGTGCGCGATGCCCGCGATGAAAGCGAATCCATGCGCCTGGGCGCGCAGGAGATCGCCCAGGGCAACCTCGATTTGTCGGCGCGCACCGAGTCGCAGGCCGCCAGCCTGGAGCAGACCGCGGCGTCCATGGAGCAGATCACCGGCACCGTGCGCCAGAGCGCCGACGCCGCCCGCCAGGCCACGGCACTGGCCGACCAGGCCAGCGCGGCCGCCGCGCGCAGCCGCGAGGCGGTGGACAGTGTGGGCCAGACCATGCGCGACATCCAGGGCGACTCGAGCCGCATCGGCGAGATCACGCAGGTGATCGACTCCATCGCCTTCCAGACCAACATCCTGGCGCTCAATGCCGCAGTGGAAGCCGCCCGCGCCGGCGAGCAGGGCCGGGGCTTTGCCGTGGTGGCCAGCGAAGTGCGCAGCCTGGCCGGGCGCAGCGCTGACGCGGCCAAGGAGATCAAGCAGCTCATCGACCAGTCGGCCCACCGCGTGGAGCAGGGCCAGCAGCGCACCCAGGCGGCCCAGGCCACCATGGTCGAGGTGGTCGAGGGCGTGCGCCGCGTGGGCGCCGTGGTCGGCGAGATCAGCCACGCCAGCCAGGAGCAGCTGGCCGGCATCTCCGAGGTCAATACCGCCGTGGGCCAGCTCGACACCATCACCCAGGAGAACGCTGCCCTGGTCGAGCAGGTGGCGGCTGCAGCGCAGGGGCTGACGCGCACTGCGGGTGCGGTGGCGGATTCGGTGCAGGTGTTTCGGCTGGAGGCGGGGGGGCTGCCGGCGCGGGCTGCGGTGCCAGCGCCGGCACCGGCACCGGCACCGGCACCGGGTCAGCAGCGTGCCAGGTCGGCAGTGCAGTCGCGTGGCCGGGCGTTGACTGCGGTGTGATGCAAAGCTTCAGCCGTCACCACCGTGCTCAGCCGCCAACTGGCCCTAGAAATCCGCTGCGGTAACCCGCGATGAATGCGCGCAGCCGCCGCGCATCACCGTCCATTGCCAGTTGGCTGCGCACGCGCAAAAGCGCGTCCAGCATTTGCTCAGGGTCAGCAAGAATGACACGCACCTGCTGTGCGGTTCCCGGACTGCAGAGCATTGCAGCATCCTTGCCGAGCAACGCCGCGCCGGCCAGGTCGGGATCGTGGCCTGCCATCTCCAGCAGCGCCGCCTCTTCTTCGTAGAGCCGGTCCATATTGCCGGCATTGGCATACGCCTGCGCCAATGCAAGAAAGTCGGTGGCATCCTTGTTGTTTTCGCTACCGCGGTCACGCCAGGCGAGCAGCTTGAGCACCGACAACGCGGGCAGCGTGCAGACATGAATCGACAGCCCCGCACCCAGATCCACCAGATCCGCGCTCTCCAACCCCTCCCTGAACCCGGCCACATTGAGCACCACGTCGTGGCCAGGCGGCCAGGTGATGGTCTGGTCCTCTCCTGCAACGCCCCCGAAAGGAATGAGATCCAGCGGAATTCCACCGGGCCGCAAGTAGTGCATCCGGTGGGACATGCCATGCACCTCAAAGAATGCCTCCGTCGCGGTGAGCCGATTCTTCAGCATGGTGAAGCGCTCCCAGCTGTCGATGTACAGGCCGATGTCCACATCGCGCGTGGCCCTTCGCACTGCCTGACCATGCACATGCGTGAGCATGATGTCCCGGGCCATGGCTCCGCCCACGAACACATCGATGCCCAGCGCCTGCGTGGCCGCTTTGGCATGCGCAAGAATCGCATGCAGGCCTGGATCGATGGGACGTTCGGCCAGTACCCTAAGCATTCTTGAGCCGCTCCAGCAGCATGCCCGCAACCTCCACGCTGCGGCCTTCGTTGCTGGCCATCAGGTCGGAGTAGACCAACAGCAAGGGCGCCACAGCCGGCACCAAGACCTTTGCATTCGCCTTCGCCTGGTCTGCGAGCGGCCAGAAGGCATCCAACACTTCGATGGGCCCCTCAGGGTCTGGGCGCAGGCGATGCTTGCGCAGCAGTTGGCCCCTGTCCAGCCAACTGTAGATGCACGCGCTGGCCGGGTTGATGTATTGCGTGATCGCAGCGGCAGCCACCTCACCGCCCAGCGCCACTTCGGGTTCATCAGTCAGAAGACTGCTCCCCCGCCAATCGGCACCATCCACGCAGGCGTACCGCTGCGGCTTGAGCTTGCCCCGCAGCGAAATCGGATACTGCCGCGCCCACTCCATCTGCAGCGTCTGTATGTTCGCCACCCGCCGCTGGCGCGCCGCGCCTGTGATGAAACCCAGCGCAGCCAAGTCCTCGATGGCATTCGACGTGGATCCCAACGCTGCACCGGCCGCCTCGGCAATGGACCGCACCGGCTGCTGTGCCAGGCCGTCAATCGTCAGCAGCGCAAAGATGACCCGCAAGGTGCTGGCCTTGCGCAGGGCGGATTGGTCCGACGGAATGCGCAGCTCTTTGGGGCGCGGCTTGCCGGTGATGAACACATGCGTTCCCGGCAGATCAAGATGGACGTTGCCCGCAGTGTCCAGGAAGTTGATCCCCGTGCGCTGGCATTCCTCGGCAAGCTTGGCGGACAAGTAGGGGGAGATCAAAAGCAACTGGGTCTTGCCGTTACCACCGAGTTCCTTCTCTGAGCGGTACCACGCCAAGTCGCTGGTGCGTGCAATATGTCTTACTTGGACCTCAAATTGACTCGGATCTTGCCCTGCTCGAGCGAGCTTGACGATCGCGTCGTTGTGATCCTCTAGGCCCGGCAAAGCCAGAACCTCGCCGTGCAGGACTGGCTTTGCAGCGTTCAGAGCTTGCTCAATCACCGCAATTTTGTTCATTTTTTAAAATGTTCATTTTTTGTGAACACCCATAATAAACGAACACCATGGGCAAGGAAAGCAGCATCGGACAGGGGCTCTAGTACCCTCCCCTCCTCCCCCCATACCCCGCAGACCGGCCCCCCAAGGTCGAGCCCTTCGGCTCCACCACCGCAAACCGCAGCATCATCACCCCATACCGCGTGGCGCTCTGCAGGTCGTCGCGCAGCTTGACCACCAGCCCGTCCTTGCGGTGGTACAGCCGCCATTCCTCCAGCCAATCCCCACACGTGCTGAACACCTTGAAGCGCCCGGTCTGCATGCGCGTGAGCAGGTCGCTGATGCCCGCCTCCAGGCCGTTGCTGCCGTCTTCGAACGTGGCGCGCTCGGGCAGCAGGTTCACACCCAGGGTGCGGTACTGCCCAGCCAGTTGCTCGCCGCTGCCCTTGTCGTGCTGCAGCCCGTCGTGCGGCCAGGCCACGGGCATCCAGCGGCCGCGCGCCGCGATCAGCGGGGCCTGCATGGCCACGCTGGTCTCGCGCACGCGAAAGGTGTCGTACACGTAGACGGTGTCGGTGTCGCGGTCCCACGCCAGCCAGGCGGCTGCGGCCGGGTGGTCCCAGCCGAAGTCCAGGCCCACGATGCGCGGCCAGTGCGCGGGCAGCGCGAACGGCGGCACGACGATGGACTCCTCGGCCACCGGGAACACCTTGCCGCTGCCCAGCACGGGCACGCCGTTCATGCGCGCCTCGCGCTCGTGCACGGGGTAGCTCTCGGCCAGCTCGCGCTTGGCGGTTTCGTCGAGGTGGGGTACATCGTTCCAGCCGGCCTGGATGACTGCTTTGCTCATGGAGGATCCTGGTTGGGCAGGCTGGAGCCCGCCGGTGTATGAGCCGCTCTGCAGCACTGCGCCGACCTACTGTGCAGGGGTGTAATCCATCGGCCGCAGATGGCTTGGCAGGTACAGCGGATGGCCGGGGGTGCCGTCGGCAGTCAGTCGAAGGACCTGGAGCCGGCTTTTCTCGCCAGCAACTTGATGGCCACCCGGATCATGGGCGCTTGCGCCAGGAGGGATGGGCTGGTCGGGCATGACCATGCAATCGAGCGCTGTGGCTCTGCGCTTCAAGCGCCCGGCCTGTAACCATCCCTGAGCCACCCCTCGAAAATATCCGATAGCTTGGGCACCGCTTCCTCCTTGGCCTTGCCCCGGCTGATGAAGAGCGCCAGCTCCTTGCGCCCCTGCTCTTCGCGCCCCGCGAAGGCATGGCACATGGCCGCGGCCATGTGCAGTGGCAGCTGCATATGGCGCTGCTTCGACCCTTCGGCCATCTCGATCACCTGCGCAAAGACGTGGGCAGGTGTGGGGGCCGCCTGCCAGAACGCCTGTGCCTGGGCGATTGCCGCGTGCACCTTCTCGGGCATGCCCGTCAGCAGCCCATCCACGCCCCAGATGTAGGACAGGTTGTGCGCCGCACCCTGGCCATCCACAAAGGCATCGAGCAAGGCCGATTTTTCCGTGCGGTGCCATTTGGGCTTGCCACCCGCCAGGTGGGGCACGGCGTCGAAAGAGTAGCCCCAACGCGGCGACAACCCACTGCCCAGCTGCCAATACTCAAAGATGCGGCGAATGGGCGCGGCACTGCTGTTCACCCACAGCATCGGACGCACATTGACAAAACCTTGTGGCCCCAACGCCGCGTCTACCAATGGCGCAATGTGGGCATGGCATTCGGCGATGGTGAGCAATTGGAATTCACGCATGGGCGTGATCGTACTGTCTCAGCACGCCCCAGAGCAGCCATCACGCCACACCTGCTGCGCCGCGCGCCCCCCCCACCACCACCCCTTTCGTCAAGAAATCCAGCACCACCTCCGTCGCCCCCTCCAGCGGCGTGAAGGTGATCGCAATCAGCCCCTGCGTGGTCGCCGTGCGCGTCAGGCACTCGTTGTAGACCGCCACGGGCGGCTCCTCGTCCAGCCACACCCAGTGGCGCGCGGTGCCCTCGAACGCCTTGCGGCCCTGGTCATACGATTTGAAGCCGATGACCGATTCGCCCCCGCTCTGGTGGCGCACGCACAGGTAGTCGAGCGCGCCGTTGGCGCCGGCGCGGGGGCGGGCCTTGGCGATGTCGTCGGCCGGCACCATGCCGGTGCCGGGCTGGCCGGGCGGGCCGTAGAGCTCGAGCTGAACGATGTCGCGCGTGGTCTCGAGCGACTTGCCTGCGGCCCAGGCCTGGATGGGGCCTGCAAAGCGCCGGCCCTCCCACCAGGCGGGGTAGCGGCCCGTGAGGTGCAGGGCCGTCTCGTACGCACCGCCGATGGTCTTGCCCACGCGGTTGCCGGCCATGAAGCAGCGCTCGCGGTGCGTGGCGCCGGCCTTGAAGAAGGCCAGGTGCCGCGCATACAGCGCGCGGCGCAGGGGGCCCTCGTCCTGGAAGAAGCGGCGCATGCGCCAGCCCGCAAGCTTGTCGCGCAACAGGCCTTCGATGGCTTCTATCTCTTCGAGGGTGGCACCGGCCAGAACATCGGGCAGGGCGGGAAGTTCAGGCGGCACCGTGCGGCTTCTCCTTGGTCGATTTCACCTGCTCCAACGCAGCCAGCATGCCTTCGGCGCGCTCTGCGGGCATGTGGGCCAGGGCCTTGCGCAGCGGGTCGGGGGCATCGTCGGATTTCTTGGCGAACATGCCCAGGTGCGTGCCCAAGAGGTCCAGGGCCTTGAGCTTTTCGGGTGACTTGAACTTCTTGGCCAGCTCGAGCTGGCCGCCGGGCCCGATCTCCACCACCTCGATGGAGGCGATGGCCGCGGCGGTGGCGCCGTCGAGCTCCTGCACGCGCTTCAGGCTGCCGTCGCCGTTGAAGATCTTGCGGATGTCGAAGAAGGCGATGCTGGCCAGCTCGCGCACCACCATGGCGGGCGTCACGCCGTCCTCTGGCATGCGGGCGCTGCCGCCATCCAGTGCCGGGGCCTTGCCCGGCACGGGGGCTTCGGCAGTTGCTGCAGCCGAGGGCACTGCCAGCAGGCGCGGCGCGGCGGGGCGGCCGCTCATGCCGCAGCCGCCCCGCGCACCAGGCGCTCCATCGCGGCAATCACGCGCAGGCGGTCTGCATCGTGCAGGCATTCACCGCGCAGCCAATCGGCCGGGAAGAGCACGTTCACCGCGCCCAGTGCGGCGTACGGCACGTGCTCGCGCGCGGCCTTGATGAGGGCCGTGGCACTGCCCAGCGGGTGCAGGTCGCCGCGCAGGTAGACCAGGCCCGACGCGGACACGCCGGCCTGCAGGGGTGGCGCAAGGCCGCCGGGGGCCTGCAGCTCGATGAGGTGCAGGTCTTCTTCGCTGTGCTCACTGTCCATGGTCGGCCTCCTCCTTGGCAGCCATCAAGCAGCCATGGCCAGCGAGCGGCGGGCGTCCATCTCCGACACGCACACATCGCCGCCCACGCGCCGCTGCAGGATGCTGTAGCACTGCACCAGGCGCCGCCCGCGCGCACTGGATGCCGGGCCGGTGCTGGTCTGCACGCGGCCCGCCTCGCGCAGCTTGGCCAGGCAGCTGCTGATCTCGGGGTGCGAGGTCTTGGGCAGGTCCAGCGCGGCGCCGATCTGGCCCAGCGTGAGCGGCTGCCCGGCCTGGCTGTGCAACAGCTTTTCCACGCGCGACTTGAGGCCGCCCGCGCGGATGCTGGTGATGGTGCGCGAGGGCATGGTCAGGACACTGGGCGTGCCGTGTGCGCCGGAAGAAAGGTGTAACTGCGTGTGTGCTTGCATGGCAGGCCTCAAGGGAGTTGGCAGGGGTTGCGGCAGGCGCTGAGTGCATGCGGGGCCATGGCGGCATCGCCTCGCAAACCGCGCGGGTGTTGGGTCGTGGTGCTGCGGCAGGCCGCAGGGCATCAGAAAAAAAGCCCAGCGGCGCAGGGCCTTGCGGGGCGGCACGGGGCTTGGCGCCAATACGACAGGTGCCACCAGGGCGTGGTGCCGGGCGGCTACGATCCCGCCACCCAAAACCACTGATAACAAGGGATTTCGTTCATGAGGGCATCACCCAAAACCATCTGCGCCGCGATTGCGGCCGCCACCTTGTCGATGTCCGCCTCGGCGGCGATCGACATCGACCTCACCAACGCGGGCTACCAGAACGAGGCGGTCGACAGCTTCACCGTCAAGCGCCTGAAAGTGCCCGGCGCGGGCGAATGGGACGTCACCTTCAAGTGGGACCCGCAGACCCTGCACTTCGTGCCCCAGGCGGTGGCGGCCAGCACGGCAGCGCAGTTGCAGATCTCGGGCCCGACCACGGTGAACGAGGCCGGCACCATCACGCTGTCCGCCGCCGTGCGCAATGCCGACGGCACCTTGGCCCCCACCGTGGCCGTGTGGAGCGTGGTGCCCGCATCGGCCGGCACCATCACCCCGCAGGGCGTGTTCCTCGCCGCCAGCCAGACCGCCGACGTGAACGCCGTGTTCACCGCCAGCGTACTGCTGCAGGGCAAGACCATCACCAGCACCTACACGGTGAAGGTGGTCAATGTGGCCGCTGCATCGCGCACCTGCGCGGGCGCGCTGGCCAACAACGCCAACGGCATGCTGCTGGCCGACTTCGGCGTGAACCCCGAGACGCAGAAGGTCACCATGCTGCTCACGGCCGCATCGGGCAACCCCAGCTTCCTGCACGGCAGCCTGTTCTTCGTGCAGGGCACCACCTCCATCGACGTGTCGCCCTACACCTTTGACGCCGACACGGCGCTCTTCACCCCTTCGGGCGGCTGGTCCGGCGTTGGCACCATCGCCTCGCCCGCGCAGAAGCAGGCCGTGTTCTCGGCCTTCCCCTCCAGCATCAATCTGGCGCAGCCGTTCCAGATCCGCTATGCGGGGATTGCCGGGGCACCGGGCACGATCGCCTGCAACTGACAACTAGGGGCGGCTGGCAGCCGCCTGCTGCGTCACAGGCCAGGCATCGCGGAAGGCCCGCGCATCAGCTGCGTGGCCGTCAGCCTGTCGCGCCAGCTCTTGATGCGCTCGGCTGCAGTCTGCGAGTAGCTCACCGGCGGCAGTGGCGTACTCAGCGACGGCTGCGGGGGCAGCGCCGGCAATGCGGCGGGCAGCGGCGGCGGCTTGCTCGCGCAGGCCGTCAGACTCAGTGCGAGCACGGGCAGCATCGCGCTGCAAAGCCGCTTCACGGGTGCGTGCTTCATTCAGGGCTCCTTGGTACTTGAGTGCAGTGGCGCGCTCCGCCGCCCAGGCGGCCTGGCTGGCGCGTGCGCGCTCGGTGGCATGGGTGGCCTGCAGGGCGGCGATCTGTTCTCCCAGGCGCCAGCCCTGCAGTTGCCAGGCAGCAGTGGCAGCCACGGCTGCGCCAAGCACCGCCACGGCCGTGTGGGTGATGAGCAAAGTGGTCATGGCCTGTGGTGCCCCTGCAGCAGGCCCTGCAGGCATGCGGTCGTCTCGGCCGCGCGCCGATTCGCCAGGCCCTGCACAAAGCGCATTTCGGGCTTGCCATCGGGCTGCGTGCGCCCGGTGCGCACGTAGCTCCACACCGGCTTGCCACTGTCCGAGAGGCCCAGCCGCCGGCAGCCCAGCGCCCATTCGCCCGCATTCCAGGCCACCATGGCCTGGCTCGCGCAGGTGTTGCCCACGCCGTTGTTCCAGGCATGGCTGGTGGCCATGTCGAACACGCTTTGCGGCGGCAGCCGCGTGAAGCACCGGGCCAGGCGCAGTTGCAGCACCTCGATGGCGGCACCCTCCTCCTGCGCGCAGCGCGCCGGCGTCCAGCGCTGGCCCACGACCACCGGCGTGCTCGTCACATGCCGGGTGATGCCCTTGCAGACCGTGGGCAGGCCGCCCGCCAAATGGTCCGCGTAGACCAGGCCGGGGTCGCGCGCATCGGGCTCCCACTGGCCCAGGAAGGTGAGCACGCCGGCACTGGCCAGCGCGAGCGAGCCGACCAGATGGGGGAAGTAGCGCAGGCGGTCGGCACCGGCAGATGTGCTGCCGCTCATTCTTCGGCCCCCTGCTCGCCCATGTCGCTCTCTTCGCCCAGCCCCTGGCGCAGGCGCGCCATGCGCAACGCATGCTCGCGTGCCTGGCGGCGGTTGGCCTCGCGCTTGTAGTACCAGGTGACGGCCAGGCCGGCAATGGCCACGGCAGCGCCGACCAGGCCCAGGAACTCGTTGGACGTGATCCAGCCAAAGCTGGTGAGCCCGGCGCCGGTGGCAATGGCTTTGCTGCCGGTGGCGCCCAGGGCCTCGATGGTGTCGTTGGGGGTGGTTTGCATGGCGGGGTGCTCCTTGCGGGTGCAGGCGCTCGGACGGCGAGGGCGGGCGCAAAAAAAGCCGCTGCTGCGGCTTGGGTCGGTGGGTGGCAGTGCGGTGGGCCAGGCGGCGACATCGCCCATAAAAAAATCCCGCAGGGCAGGCCATGCGGGATCTAAAAAACTCAGGACGAGCATCACCCCTTGTGTCTACCGCAGTCGCTACAGGCGAAGGCCAGGCTGTGGCTGCGGGCAATCAACGAAGGGACGGTGCGCGAGAAATTCGCCATTTCTCATTTTTTGCAATCGTCGGCTGCAATTTTAACCCCGGCCGGTGGTGGCATGCAAGCGTTTTTTCATCGACTGGTTGCGGCGGCTCACGCAATCGTCCAGCATGTTGAGCATGCGGCGGCCGTCCTGGCCCATGGGCTCACGGGCCTTGCGGCTGCCGCCGCAGGCCTTGCACACGCGCCCCAGCATGGGCGTGCCGGGCACCAGCGCACTGCCGCGGCCCATGCAGGCGCGGCAGGTGGGGGCGAGCCAATAGCACACGCTGGTGCGTGCCAGGCAGCGCGGGTCGGCCAGGCGCTTGGCGGCGGCCCAGTGCTCCACGGCCTCGAGCACCTGCGCCAGCGAGCGCAGGCGCGAGAGCAGTTGCACGGCATCGGCCTCCGGGTGGCTGCGGCGCTGTTGCGCGGTGCTGTCCCATTCGCCGCGCAGGCGCATCAGCGCGCCGCCCAGCATGCCGGGCGACCAGCCGGCGGCAATCAGCACATCGGCATCGCCACGGCGATCGGGGTCCACCTTCAGGTTCGAGGACGAGGTGCCCGCGCGGGTATAGGCCTCTTCCACGGTACGGTAGGGGCTGTGGGTGGGGTCGGTGGTCATCAGCATGGTCATCCCTGGTGTTGGTTGGTGGTGGTGTCGTCGGTGTGGCCGTGCAGGGCATCGGCGCTTGCGGCTTTCAGCGTGCGTGGCACCACGCCGCAGCGCACGGCGTTGTCCTGCAGTGCCTTGAGGCGCCGGTACTCCGCCAGCACCACGGCATGGCCGGCGCCGGCGCCGGCCGCGCCGAACACGGCGGCCAGCTCGCCCTGGTAGGCATCGGTGTGGGCGCCCTCCTTCAGCGAGCGCCAGAACTGCGGCCCCTGCGCCAGCGCGCGCACCTTGCAGCCATGGCAGTGGGCTCGAAACAGCGGGCTGTGCGCGCGCGTCTGCGCGGCCTGGCACGCAGGGCATGGCTGCCCTGCCCCACCACTGCGCAGCAGCGCGCAGACCACGGGCCGTGCGCCTGGGCGCTCGGCAATCAGCAGTGCGGCGCTCATGCCCAGCCCTCCTCCACCATGGCGATCAGGCGCACCAGGGTGGCGCGGTCCATGGCGGGCAAGATGCGCTGCCGCACCGCATCCACCGCCGCTGTGTAAAAGCGCTCGAAGGTCTGCTGGTCCATGGCCTCGTAGCGGATCGACTGAACGATGGGCACGGTCTTCCCGTTGCGCGGGTCGATCGCATCGTCGCAATAGCCAGCCGCAAGCTTGACGGCCACCAGCGCCTTCTCGCGCGTGTCGTAGATCTCGCTGTTCTCTGCCACCACCTGCAGCAGCGCGAACAGGCGGCGGTGCTGCGGGCCATTGCGCGGGCGGCTCCATTCCATGCGCAGGCAGGTGCCAGGCTTCATGACTTCGAGCTTGCGCGCGAAGCGGGTCCAGGCATCGTGGTCGGCCGGCGTCGTGCCGCGCAGTCCTTCGGCGGATTTGATGAGCATGGCTTTCATGGGTGGTACGTCCTTTCTGCGGTGGTGTTCAGGGGATGGGCTGCGGGGCCCGGGCGGTAGGCCGGCCGCCGCACCCCGGTCGCGGCACGCAATGCGCCGGGCCGTTGGAGTGGTGCTGCGGCCGCCAGGGGGCCCGCCGATGCCAGTGCGCGCAGGGCGGCACGGTCCATGGCGGGCGAAGCTGGTTGCGCCGCCCGCACAGCAATGGGCAGCGCATGGCGCGGCTCGGCCGAAGCCGGCTGCGCCGTGGCTGGGGGTGCGCCCGATGGCATGCCATCACCGTCTCCACCACCGGCAAGCGGCGCGGCCGTGAGGGCCTGCAGCGAGTGAAAGCGCACCGCCGTCTTGCCCGCCGCGTTGCCGCCTTCGTACACCAGGCGCGCGCGCTCTGCATTGCCAATGAATGCGATGCGCGGCGGCGGCAGGCCGACCTTGGCGTACTCGCTGTCCGGGCTGCGGTCGCCGCCCAGGCAGCGCGGGTAGTCGAAGCTGCCGCGCCCGGTGTAGGCCCGGTGGCTTTCGCAAAAGCGGTGCTGCAGGTAGCCCAGCTCCTTGAGGTCGGTGCGGCACACCTTGGGCCAGCCGCCCAGGTCCTGCACGGCGGCGTGGATGGCGGGGTCGTCAAAGACCACGTCGGTGTAGGCGCCCACGCTGCCCATGGCCTCCAGCGTCTTGCCCCAGGCCAGGGCCGCCCGGTCGGCCGCCGTGCCAGCAAGGATGCGCACCACATCGGCCACGCGCGGCGCAAAACGGCCGTGCTCGGGGTCGGTGGCATGGCGTTGCATGGCCTGGCGGATCTGCGACAGCTCGAACGGCTGGCACGCGCCCCACCACAGGTCCAGCACAAAGCGGCTGGCGTCCTGCCGGTAGTAGGCGAGCACGTCGGTGATCAGCTGCGCAAACAAGGTGCGTTCAGAGGGCTGCATGCGGTGGCTCCTTTCCATGGGTGGGTGGGTGATCCAATACCTCGGACAGCCCGGGCGCCTCGGCCGCCCAGGCATCGGCCACGCTGCGGTTGCGCTGCTCCAGCGCCTCCTGCCGGTTGGCCGGCGCGTGCAGCATGCCCGGCATGTGCATGCCTGCAGCGCCACCGCCGCTGCGCTGCCCTGCGGCGCGCATGCACACGGCCTTGAGGTACTGCGCCGGGTCGGCCGGGCGGGCCACGCAGGCGACGCGCACGGCCTCGGCCACGATGTCGCTGCCATAGTCCTTGCACAGCCGGCCGACAAAGCTGCCGCACTGCGCACGCGGCATGCCCGCCTGCTGCAGCAGCGATTTGCCCGCGGACCACAGCGCATCGCGCGTCAGGCCATCGGCAGGCCCCTCGGGTGGCAGGCCGGCACCCGCACCGCCGCCCCGGCTGGCGGGCGCAGGCCCCTGCGTGCTGCCCTGCCCGCTGGCCGATGCAGCGCCGCCCGTTGCGCCAGCAACGGGGCTGCTGTCCCCACCAAAGAGGTCTGTTCCATCTCCTTCTCCGTCTCGCTCTCGGCTCCGTTCCTTTCGGTTCCCTTTAAGGCCGGTTTCCGGTGGATTGCCGGCGGACGGGTGCAGGATTTCCGGCGGAAAGCAGTCGCCCTGTTCGGGCCCGCAGCCATCGCCCTGCGGCACCATGCCATGCGGGTAGGCCCCGGTCTTCCACAGCGCCTGCGGGGGCACGCCCAGTGCGGGCTTGCCCTCCTTGGCGCGCTTGGCGTTTTCCTTGCGCAGGCGGTCGCAGTACTTCTCGTAGGCGTACTTCTCCTTGGCGGCAAAGGCCGCAATCGCCTTCTCGGCCACCACCGGGTGGTACAGGCGCCCGTCGGCACATTTCACAAAACCGTGCAGCGCCGCGGCGCGCACCTTCTTCCACTCCTTGAGCACGCGGCCATAGCCGGCCAGGTTGGCCAGCTCCACGTCATCGTCGGGCAGCGAGGCCGCGGGCACCTGGTGCCAGGCCGCGCACCACAGCAAAATGCCCGCGCGAAACGCCTCGCCCTCGGCCGCAGCCGCGAACTTCGAATCGCGCAGCCGCCGCACATCGAGCTCCATGTACTGGAAGTCGCTCAGGTCGCAGGCGGGCAAGGTCAGCGGTGCAGGCAGGCCTGCGCTGACCTTCACATTGCTGCTGGTGCTGGTGCTGCTATGGCTCACGCGCCCTCCTGCCCCGGGGCCGCGGCATAGGCCTCGTTGAACTGCGCCCACAAGGCGGTGCCCGGCTCGTGGGGGTTCGCCTCGGCCAGCGGGATGTGCTGCGCGGCCGCCGATTGCGCGGCGGCGCGCAGCACGTCGGGCGTCAGGCGCTGTATGGTGTTGCCGACCGCCATCACTGCCGCCAGTCGCGCGCAATGCGGCGGCTCTTGTCCAGGCTGGCCTGCGCCTGGGCGCGGCTCTCGATGCAGATCGCGCCCCTGGCACGTGGAGCCAGGCCCACGGTGCGCAGGCCCCGGCAGTTGAACACAGTGATCGCCGTATCATTAGATCGGAAGAGCGTCGTGTAGGGAAAGAGTGTAGATCTCGGTGGTCGCCGTATCATTAAAAAAA